>BAHP02000136.1 GCA_000508865.1 Clostridiales bacterium VE202-01 | reverse complement strand
TTATGAAAACGATGACAGAATATGTAACAAGCAGATTATTAGATGAAAAATATGAAGTGGCAATCGATTTTACGATGGGAAATGGTAATGATACATTAACTTTGAGTAAGATAGCTAAAAAAGTATATAGTTTTGATATTCAGGAGGCTGCATTGATCAATACAAGAAAATTGATCAATGATATTGATAATGTAGAACTTATTTTAGATAGTCATGAAAATTTTGATAATTATCTTCAGAGTTTTGATATGGGAGTTTTTAATTTAGGCTATTTACCGCAAGGGAACCATCAAATTACTACTAAAGTATCAACTTCTTTGATAGCTATTGATAAAGCTGTTAGATGTTTAAATAAAAAGGGACATCTTTTTATTGTGGTTTATATTGGACATCCAGAGGGGGAAAAAGAAAGTTTAAAAATTGATGAATATGTTAGTAGTTTAGATCATATGATTTATAATGTAGCGTTGTTTAAAATGATGAATAAAGCAAAGGCACCATATGTAATTGAGATTGAGAAAAGGTAGTTAAAGTTTATCATTAATAATGCAATAATTATGAAACAATGTTATAATAAAAGTAACAGAAGGAGGAAAGCAATATGGTAAAAAGAATTAATGTTACCGTGACTGATCCCGTTGGTCTTTATGCTACTCCCGCAACCGAACTGGTTGATCGAGTGAAGGCTTTTAACAGCGATATTAAATTAGTTTATGCTTCTAAGACGGTGAATATGAAATCATTGATGGGGGTCTTATCTTTAGGAATTCCAACTAAAGCAAAAATTGAAATTATTGCTGATGGTGAAGATGAAGAGGCAGCTATTGATAAGGTGACTAAATTAATGAAAGAATTAGGCATTAGTGAATAAAACTGTCGAATAATTGGGACTTTGTCCCTTTTATTTTGCCTATTATTTGATAATATGGTATAGTAAAGGCGAATTTAAAAAAAGGGGAATATAAAATGGAAAATTTTTTAAAATTAATCTTTGCTTTTGGAGTAGGATTCGTAATAGTTTTAATCGCTATGCCTAAAGTAATCCCGTTTCTACATAAGATGAAATTTGGTCAAGTTGAACGTGAAGAAGGACCTGCGTCCCATAAAGCTAAAAACGGAACACCGACTATGGGTGGTATTGTTTTTGTTTTAGCAGCTATTTTAGGGACATTAATTAGTACATTGATTTTTGATATTAATAATATCTTTAATCCAGAATTGATTTTAACAACAATTGTTTTAGTGGGTTATAGTTTGATTGGACTGATCGATGATGCTTTGATCATTGTTAAACACAGCAATAAAGGATTACCACCATTAGCGAAACTATTAGGACAAATTGCTTTAGCAGTTATTTGTTATTTTTACGCAATGAATTTTATTCCAGGATTTACATCAGTAGTAACTATTCCATTAATAGATGTAAGTATTGATTTTGGATATCTATACCCATTTTTAATTTTAATTATGTTTGCGGGTGAAAGTAATGGTGTTAATTTATCTGATGGTTTAGATGGTTTGGCTACAGGGCTTTCGATGGTGGCGATTGCGCCATTTATCATCTTTGCAATTATGACCAAAGATTATACGCTTGCAAGTTATGCAACAGCAATGGTAGGAGCTTTACTTGGATTTATGATGTTTAACTACCATCCTGCAAGAATCTTTATGGGTGATGTTGGCTCTCTTGGTTTAGGTGGTTTTTTAGCGGTATTAGCGATCCTTACTAAGCAGGAATTATTATTGATCTTAGTTGGTGGTGTTTTCTTGATGGAAACTTTATCTGTAATCATTCAGGTAACTTCTTTTAAACTACGTGGAAAAAGAGTATTTAAAATGGCACCGATCCATCATCATTTTGAAATGTTAGGCTGGTCAGAACAGCAGGTAACGATCTCATTTTGGTTCATTGGATTTATTTGTGGAATATTATCAATAGTAATTGGAGTGTTATAAGATGTTGACAGGAAAAAAAGTATTAGTGATCGGTCTTGCTAAAAGTGGTAGGGCAGCAATTAAGTTATTAAATAAACTAAATGCAACGATTACAGTAAATGAGTTTAAAGAAGCTAAAGATATTCCTGATTATCAGCATTATGTTGATATGGGAATTGAAATGATAACGGGATCACATCCCGATGAATTATTTGAACGTGATTTTGATTTTGTAATTAAAAATCCGGGAATTAATTATCATAAACCATTTATCCTAAGACTAAAGGAAAGAAAGATCCCAGTTTATACAGAAATTGAATTAGCTTTTCAAGTAGCTAAAAAACAAAATTATATTGGAGTAACAGGAACTAATGGTAAGACAACGACAGTTACTTTAATTGATAAAATCTTAAAAGGGCAGTATGATAATGTTCATTTAGCTGGTAATGTGGGAACGCCTTTATGTGATATTGTTTTAGAACATAATTTATTGGAAGAAGAAAATCATTATATTGTCATTGAAATGAGTAATTTTCAATTATTAGATATTGATACTTTTAAACCATATGTTTCAACGATTATTAATTTAACACCAGATCATTTAGATTATATGGCTTCACTTGATGAATACTATGCTTCAAAAACAAATATTTATAAAAATACTGATCAAAATGACTATTTTGTTGTTAACCTAGATGACTCTGTCTTATCAGAATATTTAAAAAAATATCCAGTTCCATGTAAACAAATTACAATGTCATTAACTGATAAAGCTGATTGTATGATCAAAGATAATGCAATTTATTATCAAAATGAATTTATTATCGATCTTAGTGATATTAAAATAGTAGGTAATCATAATATCCAAAATATTATGATTGCAATTTGTATCGCAAAAAAATGTGGTGTAGCTAACGAAGTATTAATCAAGAAATCGCTTCATTTATTGGTGTTGAACACCGCATTGAATTTGTAAAAGAAATAAACGGAATTAAAATATATAATGATTCCAAAGCTACAAATACTGATGCTAGTATTATTGCTTTAAAAGCTTTTGATCAGCCAGTTATTTTATTAATGGGTGGTTTCGATAAAGGTTTAGATCTTCAAGAGATGGCGACTTACAGTAATAAAATTAAACGTTTAGTTACTTTTGGTGCTGCTGGTAAACGATTTAAAGATGATATGAAGATTGAAAATAGTATTTGTGTAAAAAATCTTGAAGAAGCAGTTTTAGAGGCAATTAATCATGCTCAGCCAGGTGATATTGTTTTATTATCACCATCAACAAGCAGTTTTGATGAATTTACTGGTTATGAACAGCGTGGTAGAGTATTTAAGGATATTGTTAATAAGGTATAAGATGATCCTGTAACAAAGGTTACAGGATTTTATTTTTTTTTGTTTTAAATTATAGAATTATGCTGATGATAATTGTATAATTTAAATGGAGGGATAAAGGAAATGAAAAAAATTTATAATTGGATCTTAAATAATAAATTTAAGACATGTATTTTAGTTGTTTTATTAGTGGGGATAATTGGACAAGGTAATGGACAGTCTGAACTGGAGTTAAAAAGAGACGTAATTGATCTTGAATATGGTGAAAGATTAGATGATTTAAAATCGTATGTTAAAGTAGATGATTTAGATGATCTTTCGTATAGTTGTGATACAATTGATAAAAATGATCGTTATCCTGAAGTTGGTAAACATGTAATAACTTATAAATATCATGGAATAACTAAAGAATTAGAAATAGATGTAAAAGATACTACCGCACCAAAACTGACCAAATTAAATGATGTTAGTATTGTTGAATACGATAGTGTAAATTATGAAAATTATATTGATGTAGATGAATTATCTGATTATCAAGTTGATATTGATGATAGTGGGGTAAATTATTCATCAGCTGGTACATATAATGCAAATATAAAAATAACAGATAAATATGGTAATGCCTCAGATCTTACCCTTCCAGTTACAATTAATAAATTGGAATTGGAAATTTCAGCCAGTTCATTAAATTTAGAGGCTAACCAAAGCAATAAAATAAATATAAAAACAAATAGCAATGTACCAGTACAATATTCTTCAAGTAATGAATCTGTAGCAAGTGTCGATAATGATGGAAATATAAAAGCTTTAAAGGCCGGTAATACGACAATAACTGCTAAAATCAATGAAAGATCGGTGATTTGTGATGTTACTGTTAAAGACAAACAAGAATCTAAAGCGGCACCTGTTAAAGATGATAATATCTCATACACAGTCTATATTACTAAAACAGGAGATTGTTATCATAGTAGTAATTGTGGCTATCTATCTAGAAGTAAAATTTCGATATCTAAAGCAGCGGCAGTTTCACAAGGCTATCGTCCTTGCAGTAGATGTAATCCATAAAATATAAAAAAGGAAAGTGATATAATGGATATTTGGGAAAAATTATATATCAAAGCAAAAGAACAATATCATCCTGAAGAAGTGTCCCCTTTTATATATGCACACCATGTTGTTTGCGCTTTAGAAAGTGATAATGGTGAAATTTATACTGGTTTTTGTATTGAAAGCTGCGGTGGTGTTCTTGATCTATGTGCTGAAAGAACAGCAGCATTGAACATGTATGTAAATAGCGGACAAACGATCGTTAAAAGATTAATTGCATTTAGAGATAAAGCTCCTTTTGATGAAGGTAGTGGCATGCCCTGCGGTGCCTGCAGAGAATTTTTTATGCAATTAAATATTAAGAATAAAGATATGGAAATCATGGTTGATTATGATAAAAGAAAAACAGTTAAATTAAAAGAGCTGTTACCAGACTGGTGGGGAAGTTATCGCTATAAAAATAATGAGGCTGATCAGTAAATAATTATATATGTTACAACTTAATAAATATAATGGCAGATGTATTGAAATGCAGTATCAATATCATTAAGATCTATATCCAAATCATATTTAATATCAACATAGGATGTATTGAAATACTTTTTCTACAATGCCAACATGATCTGGGCAGCCAGTTTAATAGCAACATAAGTTGGTCAGCTCATTAGACAGCACAAAAAATTGTGCTGTTTTTTTGATTTATATTTGAGGGTTTTGATATGTATATGAATGATGATACATATAAAATATAATGAAATCAATATGAGAAAAAATTTTTTATCTATGAAAAAAGTATAATAAATAGGCTAAAAATAAATGGAAATAATATTTAGAAAATAAAGATTATCATATGTTGGTGATTAATTGATACTAACTGTTTTATAGGTGATGTTTGTGATAATGTACTATGAATATGATCTTAATTATAAATAGAATATTTAAAGAGAATAAGTATTAAAATAAATGTATAATTAAAGGATATAAATTTAAATATGGATACTTTTTTTAAATACTGCTTTGAAACATTGTTTAGTTTTAGAAACGGTTGTCAATATATTTAAAATCTTACATCATTGTTTTATAGTAATGATACTAAAGTAATAAGAGTTAGAAAATTTAAATAGTTTAAGTAAGCATAAATAAAATATGTAAAAAAGTATAAAGTAATACTAAGTACAGAAATAAATTCTTGCCAAATCAAGAAGTAAAATAAATCCAAATCCAGAAGTAAAACATTGCCAAACACGGAAGTTGATCCTATGTTAAGATTTCGGACTAACTAAATGTAAGAAATTTAGCTGGTTTCCTCTCATATTCATTCGGTGATAAACACTCACAATGTGAGTGGATTCTTACTGTATTTATAGAATCCTTCTAAATATTTAAATACCAGCTGATATGCCCGATTACCATAAAAAATATATTTGTATGAATGAAGAAGAAATTAAAAGATAATCCTAAAAATACAAACAAAGAGTAACTGCTACTGACGATTATATTAATATGATATATAAAATACTTTTAGATAAAATAAAACCAGAAATCATTTTAGTTATGTCATAAAAAAGGATATCAAGGTACATGGAAGGCATTGGATAATATTTATTAAAAAATAATTTTAGCGTTCCTTATTTCAATGGGATGGTATATTGAATATAGATATGCTGAAGATATTACTGCTATAAAAAGAAATCAAATATTAAAATACATAACAGCCAAAGACAAAAAAAGAATAAACGAAACTGTTGAAAAATCATTAAAGAAAAATATCTAGTCAAAAAAGATAAAAGAAATATATACTTCATTTTACTACACGTTCATGGAAACAGATACTAATCGATTAGATATGTTTATTGATAGTTATAAAGAATCAGTATTAAAAGGTACTAGAATAAAAATGTCTTGGATAAAAGCTTCTTTCATTTATTAAAATCATTAGTCATATACTTATACTGGAGGTAAGAATATGAAAAGTAAAAGAGTAGTCATCTCGGTACTGATAATTGTAGTAATTGGCTTAATGATGGTCTATAGCGCTTCTAATATTTGGGCTGGCTATAAATTCAATGATTCATTGTATTACATTAAACGACAGGGAATCTTTGCAATAATTGGTATAATCGCAATGTTTGTTTTTTCTAAGATTGATTATCATATTTATCAAAAGAATGCTAATAAGCTTTTAATTGGTTCTTTTATTTTAATGATTTTAGTCTTGATTCCTGGAATTGGAGCAGTAAGAGGGGGTTCAAGAAGCTGGTTTAATTTAGGAATAATTTCTTTACAACCTTCTGAATTATTTAAGATTGCTTTAATTATTTATAGTGCTAATTTTATTAGTAATCATTATCATGAATTGAAAAAATTAAAAGCCAGTTTAAAATTATTGTTGATATTAGGCTTAGGATTTGGTTTGATTATGTTACAGCCTGACTTTGGCAGCGGGGTAGTTATGGCTTGTTCAATTATTGTGATGTTGATCGTTAGTCCCTTTCCTTTTAAATATTTTATTATGTTAGGAATCGTTGGTGTAGTTGGAATCATTTTGATGATTGCTTCGGCTCCTTATCGATTAGCTCGTATCGTAGCATTCTTAAATCCTTTTGCTGATCCCTTAGGAAGCGGTTTTCAAATTATTCAATCATTATATGCCATCGCCCCTGGGGGAATACTAGGAGTGGGGTTTAATAATAGTGTGCAAAAACATTTTTATTTACCAGAACCCCAGACAGATTTTATTTTTGCAATTTTTTTAGAAGAATTTGGCTTGATTGGGGGAATCTTATTAGTGAGTCTTTATGGTTACCTGTTTGTAACTGTGTTCAATCAGGCAATCAAGGTAAAAGACCTGTTTGGAAGTTTTTTAATGATTGGAATTATTGCAATGATTGGAATTCAGACTTTAATTAATCTTGGAGTTGTGGTAGGATTATTTCCGGTAACAGGTGTTACACTCCCGTTAATGTCATATGGGGGATCGTCGTTGACGATTACGCTTATTGCTGTAGGAATTGTTTTAAATATTTCAAAATCGATGTATTAATGATATACTATTGCATAGAGGTGAGAAGATGAAAGTGATTGTTGGAGCTGGTGGAACAGGCGGACATTTGTATCCTGCTTTGGCACTAGTTGATTATATAAAAGAAAAAGAACCAGATAGCGAATTTTTATTTGTGGGAACAAAAGATCGTTTAGAATCAGTTGTCGTTCCGCAACAAGGATATAATTATATTGGCTTAAATGTACGCGGGTTAGTAGGTAACCCGATCAAAAAGGGAATTGCCGCAGCTATTTTTGTAAAATCTATTTTTACGGCTAAAAAAATAGTAAAGAAATTCGATCCTGATATTGTTATTGGCTTTGGCGGTTATCCTAGTGCTAGTGTTGTTGAGGCTGCTAGTAGATTGGGTTATAAAACAATGATCCATGAACAAAATTCGATCGTCGGCTTAACTAATAAGATTTTAATTAAACATGTTGATAAGATCGTTTGTTGTTATGATCTAGCTTATAAATCTTTTCCTAAAGATAAAACTTATAAATTAGGTAATCCAAGAGCGAGTGTCATTGCTTCAATTAAACCTAAAGATATTTTCCAAAAATATGATCTAGATAAAAACAAACCATTAGTAACGATCGTAATGGGATCTTTGGGTTCAAAATCAGTTAACGAAAAGATGCTAGAATCATTGCATAGTTTTGAAAAAAAAGATTATCAAGTACTATATGTTACAGGTAAATCCAATTTTGAAGAAATGACTGCTAAGCTAGGAAAGCTAAAACCAAATATTAAGCTGGTTCCTTATATAGATGACATGCCTTCTGTTTTAAAGAATTCGACCCTAGTCGTATCAAGGCAGGTGCTTCAACGATTGCAGAAATTACTTCAATTGGAATACCGGCGATTTTAATTCCAAGTCCTTATGTCGCTGCTAATCATCAAGAATATAATGCTCGTGAATTGGCAGATCGTAATGCGGCGATGATGATTCTTGAAAATGATTTGAATAGTAAGGATTTTGTAGAAAAAGTAGATCGGATTTTAAATGATCAGATAGTTCAAGAAAGTATGCAGAAAAATGCTAAAGCATTAGGAAAACCTAATGCTCTTGATGATATATATAAATTAATAAGAAAAATGTTAGGAGCTTAAAATGAAGTTTTCACAAATAAAAGATGATTTGGTTGATTTAGATGTTGGAAAGATAATTGAGGATGAACCACTTTATAAACATACTACTTATAAAGTAGGCGGACCGGCAAGAATTTATTTAGCAGTTAAAGATGTTGAAAGTTTAGTAAAGACGATTAAATACTGTCGTAAACATCGTATCAAATATATGATAATTGGACGGGGATCTAATTTATTGTTTTCTGATAAGGAATATGAAGGGATAATTATTTCTTTAAATGAAAATTTTAATAAAGTTAAGATAAATGGTTCAATTATTAAAGCTCAGGCAGGGGTGTCGATGATTTCTCTAGCTTATCAGGCAGCTAAAATTGGACTTAGCGGTTTTGAATTTATGGGCGGAATTCCTGGTTCTATTGGAGGCGGTATTTTTATGAATGCCGGTGCTTATAAATATGATATTGCTAGTGTTGTAAAATCAGTGACACTTTTAAATGAAAAAAGTGAAGTAGTAACCTATAATAAAGAACAAATGAAATTTTCTTATCGTCATTCTATTTGTCAAGATAATCACAAATTAATTATCCTTGAGGCTGAATTTGAATTAGCGGCTAAAGATCCAAATGAGATCAAAGCTGTTTTAGACAAACGAAAAGAACGAAGAATGACAACCCAGCCTTGGAATATGCCAAGTGCTGGCAGTGTTTTTAGAAATCCTGAAGATAAGGCGGCTTGGCAATATATTGACGAATGTGGATTAAGAGGTTATGAAATTGGTGGTGCTCAAGTATCACCTAAACATTCTAATTTTATTGTTAACAACGGTTATGCTAGTGCTAAAGATATTTATGATCTAATTATGCTGGTACAGCAAAAAGTACATGAAAAGTTTAATGTTGAATTAAAACGTGAGGTTGGTTTGATTAATTGGGAGTAAAGTATGGCAAGAAAGCAGCAGACAATTTATAATGACTATGATCGTAATCAAGTTAAAGCAATTTTAAAAAAGAGAAAAGTAAAACGTAGAAAAAGAAGATTAAAAATATTATTGATAATTTTAATTATTATTTTGATTATTGCCTTTTTTATGAGTGATTATAGCCGTTTAAAATCGATTACTGTTAGTGGTAATAATCGGGTAGAACGTCAAGAAATTATCGATGCTGCCAAAATTAATCTGCATCAGGATTATACTTTTTTTACAAATACTGATGAGATCGTTTCAAGAATAAAAGAAGTTCCTTTAGTAAAAAGTGCTCGTGTTTCTAAAAATTTATTTGGTGATGTTACGATCAAGATAGTAGAAGCAGATCCGATTGCCCAATGTACGATCGATAATGTTTTATATGTTGTTGATGAAACGGGGCGGATCATAAAAGATGAAGCTGGTAAATATGTAAGTTATGTCCAGCGATGTCCGCGCTTGAATAATTTTGATTATGAACACTTAGAGGAATTTAGTAAAGAATTTATCAAACTGCCTTCACAAGTTATCAATCAGATTTCAGATATAAATTATGCACCGTTATCAGCAGATGAAACCCGCTGTGAATTTATTATGGATGATGCTAAAATATTATATTTACGTTATGATGATATGGCTGAGCAGTTAAAAGGAAATAATTATGCTTTATTGATGGAAAAATACCCAGATGATAAATATTATGATTTTTTAGGAAAATATGTGTATCGCAGTAAGTAATTTTTTTATTTATGATAATTAAAGGAGTTTAAAAATAGTTGTTTTTATGCTAGAATTGTGTATATATTAAGAAAAGGAGATACGTGATGAAAGATATTTACGCTGTTTTAGACATTGGTAGCGCAACATTAAAGTTTCTTGTTGCCGAAATAAGTAACATTAATGTAAATGTATTATTTGTCAAAACAATTCCTAGTCATGGCGTGAAAAAAGGAATTATTGAAGATGATCGTATCTTAACAAGAGATATACGAAAAGTGATTGATGAAGCAGAGGCTTTTTTGGAAACTAAGATTACAAGCGTTGCTTTAACGATCCCAACGATAAAAGCTAAATTATATCAAAGTGATAGTAGTATCAGTCTTTCAGAGGCTGGTTCTAAGATTACAAGTGATGATATTGTTAGAGTATTGCGTTTATCATCTAAGTTTAAACGCTCTAAAGATGAAGAAGTAGTATCGATCATTCCCGTTAGATATCATAGTGATAAGGGAGCGACGATCGAAGCTCCAATTGGAGAAGTATCGAGAAATCTTATTGTCGATTCTTTAGTTATTACAACTAGTAAAGAATTGCTTTATCCATACATTACGGTAGTAGAAAAATGTGGAATTGAAGTACTTGATATTACTATTAATGCTTTTGCCTGTGCTAAAGAGGCCTTTGATGCAGTGTATCTTCAAGAAGGAGCGATCTTGATTGATATGGGTTATAAGACTTCGACAGTATCATTTTATAAAGATGGATATTTACAATACTTGACAGTATGTCAGGTTGGAGGGTATGATTTCACTAGAAATATTGCCCAAAATATGCAAATTTCGATGAATCAGGCAGAAGCTTATAAAATCAAGTATGGCTCATTAGATATCACTAAGGGCCAAAATGATATTATTCATACTACTGTTATTGATGGAAAAAAACATGATTATACGCAACAGGATCTGGCAGATTTATTAAATGAGACTGCATATGAAGTAATGAATAAAATTAAAGAAAAAATTGCTGTGATCGATGATGGTGGTAAATATGAAACCCTAATTGTCGGGGGTGGCGGTGAGTTAGAAATGCTTGATACGATTGCTAGCGAAGTGCTAGGGTGTCCAGTTAGAATTTATCGTCCAGAAACAATTGGGGCTCGTGACATGTCATTAGTGGCAGCAATTGGAATGATTTATTATTTGATGGAAAGAAAACAAATTATTGGTGAATATACACCATCACTGGTTTTACCAGATATTACAAGTACGATGTCAATAAGGTTTAAGGGTCTAACAAAAACAGCACCTAAAAATCAAAATGGCAAAGTATCAAAGTTATTAGATTCGTTTTTTAGTGAAGATTAATATAAAAAGAGAGGAAACAAGTTATCATGAGTGAAGAATTAGGATTTGAACAAGTAGCACGAATTAAAGTAATTGGTGTTGGTGGCGGGGGTAACAACGCTGTAAATCGAATGGTTGAAGAAGGGGTAGAAGGAGTTGAATTCTATGTCGCTAATACTGATTTACAAGTATTGAAACGTTCACCAGTTAAAAATAAAATTGAATTAGGTCGTGATTTGACTAAAGGATTAGGAGCTGGTGGAGAACCAGAAATCGGTAAAAAGGCAGCTCTTGAATCAGAGGCTGATATTCGTCAAGTTCTTGAAGGTGCTGATATGGTGTTCATCGCTGCTGGTATGGGTGGTGGAACGGGAACTGGTGCTGCTCCTGTTTTTGCTAAAATTGCTCGTGAATTAGGGGCGTTGACAGTAGGGGTAATCACTAAACCGTTTACTTTTGAGGGGATGAAAAGAAAGAAACAGGCAATTGCCGGAATTGAAGAGTTGCGTGCTAATGTCGATTCAATTATTACAGTATCAAATGACCGTTTGTTACAGTTGATTGGTGGTCGTCCAATGCAGGAAGCTTTTAGAGAGGCTGACAATGTTTTACGTCAAGGGGTTCAGACGATTACTGACTTAATTGCAATTCCAGCGTTTATCAATCTTGACTTTGCTGATGTTTCAGCAGTTATGAAAAATCGTGGCAATGCTTTGATTGGTATTGGGATGGCTTCTGGTGATGATAAAGCTAAAGAAGCAGCTAAGCGGGCTATTTCTTCACCTTTATTAGAAGTATCTGTGGCTGGAGCTAAAGATGCGATCATCAATGTAACAGGGGGACCAAATATTTCATTATTTGATGCTAATATTGCCTTAGAAACAATTTCTCAAGAAGTTGGAGATGACATTAATACATATTTAGGTATTGCAATTAATGACAATTTAGATGATGATATTATCGTTACTGTAATTGCAACTGGTTTTGAAGAAGAAAAAGAGGATGAATTTGAGCAACGTGCCAATATGTTAAAATCACGCAGTAGTGAGGATGTTGTTCCATTATCTGCACGTTTTGATATGGATGATGATGACGATGATGGAGACTTTCCACCAGCGTTTATCAAAAATAGAAGAATTTAAATAAGCTAACATCGTTAGCTTATTTTCTTAAAAAGGGGGATATAAAATGAAAAAGATTGGTTTTATCGGTATGGGTAATATGGCTAGTGCGATTGCTGGGGGTATTATTAAAAGTGGTTTTATTGAGGGCCAAAATGTTTATGCTTTTGATATTGATCAAACAAAATTATTGAAAATGAATGAAGAATATCAAATTCAATGTTGCAATAGTGAAAGTGAATTGGTTGACAAGGTAGATTTAGTAGTTATGGCTGTTAAACCTAATATCGTTGAAGGAGTTATTGCTAAAATAAAAAATAATTTGGTAAATAAAGCTGTTATTTCAATCGTTGCGGGATATAATAATGATAAATATAATGAATTATTGTTACCAGCAACACGTCATTTAACGATCATGCCCAATACACCAGCCTTAGTCTTAAATGGAATGACCTTATTTGAAAAAGAAAATTCACTGACAAAAGAAGAATTAGAGTTTGCTGAAGCGATGTTTTCGAGTATTGGTGAAGTAGTGATATTGCCAGGGTATCAAATGAAAGCTGGGGGAAGTATCAGCGGCTGTGGACCAGCATTTGTATATATGTTTATTGAAGCAATGGCAGATGGTGGTGTAAGCTTGGGATTACCACGTGATGTTGCTTATAAACTTGCCAGTCAGACTTTGATTGGTTCTGGAATGATGCAAAAAGAGACGGGACTTCATCCAGGGGTTTTAAAAGATCAAGTTTGTTCACCAGGCGGGATTACGATCAAAGGTGTGGAAACATTAGAAGAAAATGGTTTTAGAAATGCTGTCTTTAAAGCGATAAAAGAATCGAATTAGTATCCTATTTATTTAGGATACTTTTTCTTTTACTGACATATTTTTAAACTTAGAAGCGCTATGATATCTAAGGGGTGAAGAGATGGAGGTATATATAGAGTTTACTTATATAAGTAATTTTTTGATTGTTTTAGCAGCATTAGAAATGATGGGAATATTACTTAGTAAAGAGATGACTTATTTAGAGGTGTTGAAACAAAGTTTTTTATTAAGTTTAGTTGTTTTATTATTATATGTTGATAAATATAATTGGCTTATTTTGGTTGTTTGGTTAGTAATTTTTTATTGTTTGTTTCATAAACAGATGTTTTTATATTATCCCAGCTTTATTTTTATTTATTTTTCAATTTTGTTTTTTGCTAGTTCTCTTATCCCTGAAGCATTTATTTATAATGGCATTTTGATCACACCATTAAAATCAAGTGGAATGATGTTATTTATAATTAGCTTATTAGTTGTTTTGATGCAGGTGATGTTTATTATTTATTTGCGTCGAAAAGTAAGAATTAATAGTTATTTATATCCAATTGAGTTAAGTTATCAAGGCCAGAAATATTTATTTGATGGTTTTTTGGATAGTGGAAATGAAGTTTATTATGAAGGTTTTCCACTGATTTTGATAAAAACGGGGATAATAGAACAGTATGAGATGATTGATATTTTAGAACTGAATGATTTAAGAAGTGATTTGATTGAAATAATTAAAGTTGAACAGTTAGTCATCAATAATCAAGTCTTAGAAGATGTTTATGCAGGAATTATTACTGGGATTCATTATGATTGTTTATTAAATAAGGCATTAATGGGAGGAGTTTTGTAGTGATAAAATTTATTTTAAAATTATTAAATAAAACTAAGTATCTTTATTATATCGGAAGACATGATATTTTACCGCCACCGCTTAAAAACGGAGAAGAGAAAGAAGCTTTGGATAGATTGTCTAAAGGTGATAGTGAAGCTCGTGATTTGTTGATTGAACATAATTTGCGTTTAGTAGTTTATGTTGCTAAAAGATATGATACTAGTCAAAATGGTGGAATCGAAGATTTGATCAGTATTGGTACGATTGGTTTGGTGAAAGCAATCAATACTTTTAAAGCTGATAAAAATATTAAATTAGCGACTTATGCATCGCGTTGTATTGAAAATGAAATTTTGATGTTTTTAAGAAAGAATAATAAGTTAAGACATGAAATATCTTTAGATGAACCGTTAAATATTGACTATGATGGTAATGAACTGCTGTTATCAGATATTATTGGTACTGATAGTGATATTGTTAAAAATGAATTGGAACAAAGCGATCAAAAAACGATGTTCTACGAAGCTTTTAAAGATTTATCAAAACGTGAAAAAGAGATTTTGATGTTTAGATATGGATTGATGAATTATGATGAACTGACACAAAAAGATGTGGCTAAAATGATGGGAATTTCACAATCATATATATCAAGATTGGAAAAGAAAATTATAAAAAAATTAAGAAATAAATTGAATTATAATGAAATAAAATAAGTATAAATTTGTCATATTTGCTAAAAATAAGGGTGAAAGAAGGCAAATATGAACAATTATCAAGTTATTATAAATGGTTATCATGAACCAAAAAAGAAACTTACAACTGAAGAAACATATATATTAATAGATCGTTATCAGGCGACTAAAGATCCTGAAATTAAAGAGAGATTAGTTAATGATAATACCAAGTTGGTCATTTCTATGACAAAACGTTTCTATGGTAGAAATGATAGTAGCGATGACTTGTTCCAAGTTGGGATGATTGGCTTAATTAAAGCTATTGAAAACTTTGATACTAGTTATGGTTTAAAGTTTTCAACGTATGCAGTCCCATTGATTATTGGTGAAATGAAGCGTTATTTACGTGATAATCACCAAATTAAAATATCACGATCAATTCGGGACCTGGCTTATAAAATACTAAAAGTAAAAGATCAGTATTTGGTTAAATTAAAACGTGAACCGACAATTAAAGAATTGTCTGATGAATTGGAAGTTGAACAAAATGCCGTCATTGAAGCCCTATTATCAACTAATAGTGTAGCTTCATTACAAGAAGAAGTGAAAAATGATGATGGTAATAATTTAAAGATGATTGATTCTCTAAGTGATGATAAAACGGTTGTATCAAGAACTAATGAAAAGATTGATTTGTATGATGCGTTGAAATTACTTGATCAAAAAGAACATCAGGTAATAAAACAGCGATATTTTGAAGGGCTGTCACAAAGCGAAATAGCTAAAGAATTATTTATTTCACAAGCACAAGTATCAAGAATTGAAAAAAAGGCGTTAAACAATCTACATAATTACCTAAAATAAGCATATATTTTAATGGTGATTTGATGAGATTTGTAAAACTGCAATCTAAAGATGTAGTCAATGTAGTTGATGGCTGTAAAGTTGGTTTTATTAGTGATATTGAAATTGACTGGTGTACCAGAAGTATCCAGGCAATAGTTGTAGAAAAATACAGTTTTTTTTAAATTGTTTTGTTTTTTTAAAGAAGCGCCATGTATTGTTATTCCTTTTGATTGTGTTGTAAGTATTGGTGGTGATGTTATTTTAGTTTCGCTTGAACCATAAATGTTTGAAGGCAATGTAATTTTATTTAAAATTATGTTGTCTTTTTGGATTTTGTGTTTAAAGATAATGTGAATTTAAGTTTTTTTAGAATAGAGGCGTTAATTATGCTTTTATGATACGTTTTTTTGTGCTATAATGGGCTGGTAATGAAATAAGGAGGATCACTTCATGGGATACGGACAAAAAGTAAAAAAATGGTTCTTTGATGAAGACGGTGATGAAGTTGAAGAATATGATGAAGTAGAAATCGATACTGAGCCTAAAACCAGTTTGTTTGAACAAGCTAAATTTTCAAAAACTAGTGATGCCATTAAAGCATTAAATGCTAATAAAGATAGTCAATTAATTTTATTTGAACCTAGAGCTTTTGCGGAAACACAAGATATTGCTAATTATTTGAAACAGAAAAAAGCTGCGGTAATAAATCTACATCGTTTACAAAAAGAGCAGTCTAAACGTGTTGTAGATTTCTTAAGCGGGGTAATCTTTGCAATTGAAGGAGATATTCAACGGATCGGACCTAGAATATTCTTATGTACACCTAAAAATATTGGTGTTTCTGGAACAATTGATTTAGATGAAGAGGACTCAGAAGAATTATAAGTATTAGTTTAACTAATACTTTTTAATTATGCTTGAACATTTCAAAGGTGAAGAAGTTTTTGTTAAAAAGATTCTAGAATTTAAAGATCAAGCTTTAAATCGACAGAGAATTGTTTTAACAAAGTTTTTAAACCCGTATCATCAGTCAATTGTTTATAGTATTATTGGTAAATCAGATGATCTAATCGTCTTAGAAGATGGTGGTTTGATCAATAGTGAGACTAAGAGATTGATCATCGCACCAGCATTTTATCAAATTGAAAAAGCAGATTTTGAAATAGCGCTGGCTAAAATTACATATGCGAAGCCTTTTGGTAAATTAGGTCATCGTGATATTTTAGGAGCTTTAATGTCTTTAGGGATTAAAAGAGAGTTGTTTGGGGATATTTACGAATATAATGATGATTTTTATGTTGCGATGGATTTAAAAATTTATGATTATGTCAAAGATAATCTTACGATGATTAAAAAAAATAAGGTAAAATTATCTTTATCTGATGAAGAAATTGAGATCGTTCATCAGTATACGAGTAAAACTTTTATTATTTCTTCGTTTCGTCTTGATAAGGTAGTTAGCAGCTTTTATGGTCTGCCGCGCAACAAAGCAGTGAGCTATATTCAATCAGGTTTTGTAAAAGTTAATCACAAAGAAGTTGAAGAAATAAGTTATTTGTGTAATAATAGTGATGTGATATCGCTTCGACGTTATGGTCGTGTTAAGTTTATCGATACTAAAAGAAAAACAAGACAGGATAATTATGTTGTAGAAGGGTATTTTTATAAGTAAGGGAGTGAGACGATGAAAGAAATAAAAAAGCAGTTTAGAGGCTATGACATGCAGACAGTTGATAATTTGATGATCGATTATGAAGATCAAATCAATAAGTTAAAAAGGCAGGTAGCCACTTTAACGAATGAACTTGAACATGCCAAAGAGCAAAACTCTTTATTGCAGCATCGTGTCAACATTACTGAAAAGACAAATGAAGAGATAGCTCGTTTAGCTCTGAAAGAAGCTAGTGCTTTAATTGATAAAGCCAAACGTAATGCCAATATGATTTTGAAAGAATCATTAGATTATGTACGTTCACTTTCAGGTGAAATGAATGATTTTAAAGATCAGGCAATTAAATTCCGTTCATCAGTTCAAAAGATGTCACAGGATATCTTAGATACGATCGATAATTCGGAAGTTTTTAATCTTATCAATGAAGAAGATGAGTAAATACAATGAAGGAGACTGTTTATAATAAGATGTTTATAGAGAGCTGATGGCTGGTGTAAATCAGTAACTATTATTATAATGAATCACTCTGGAGTAGCGCCTTGAACTCAAGTAGAGGTCGCCGTTGATCGCGTTAAGATTTTAAAGTGCGTATTGAAAAATACGAATTAAGGTGGTACCGCGAAATATTCGTCCTTTTTTAAGGGCGTTTTTTAATTTTATGGAGGAGAAAAAATGAATTACAAAGACACATTATTAATGCCAAAAACAGACTTTGAAATGCGTGGGAATCTTCCTAAAAAAGAACCTGGGTATGTAAGTCGCTGGCAAGAAGCAAACATGTATGAAAAGGTTATTAAACAAAATGAAGGTAAAGATGCTTTTGTTTTCCATGATGGGCCACCATATGCTAATGGAAATATGCATATGGGACATATGTTAAACAAAGTCATCAAAGATGTAATCTGTCGTTACAATAACATGGAAGGGCGTTATACACCATATATTCCTGGTTGGGATACTCATGGTTTGCCTATTGAAAATGCTATTCAAAAATTAGGTGTTAATCGTAAAGAAATGTCTACAGCTGCATTTAGAAAAAAAATGCGATGAGTATGCTCATGAACAGGTTAATAAACAAAAAGAACAATTGATCAGAATGGGAACATTTGCTGATTATAAACATCCATATTTAACTTTAACACCAGAGTTTGAAGCTAATCAAATTGATGTATTTGCTAAAATGGCAATGGATGGTTTGATTTTTAAAGGGTTGAAGCCGGTATACTGGTCACCATCAAGTGAATCAGCATTAGCTGAAGCTGAAATTGAATACCATGATATCAAAAGCCCAACTATCTTCGTAAAATTCCAAGTTAAAGATGGTAAAGGAATTTTAGACAATGATACATATTTTGTTATTTGGACAACTACTCCTTGGACAATTCCTGCCAATCTTGCAATCTGTTTAAATGAAGTGTATAACTATGCTTTAGTTGAAACAAATAAGGGTAAATTGATCGTTTTAGAGGAATTAGTTGATTCTTTGATGGAAAAATTTGAAATTACAGAATATCAAGTAATTGATCATTTTAAAGGAAAAGAATTAGAAATGATCACTTGTAAACATCCTTTATATGATCGTGAATCTTTAGTTATTTTAGGTGATCATGTTACTGCTGAAGCTGGTACTGGATGTGTTCATACAGCACCAGGATTTGGGGCTGATGACTTCTTTGTTGGTCAAAAATATGGATTGCCAGCTTATTGTAATGTTGATGAACATGGCTGCATGATGGCTGATTGTGGTGAGTGGTTAGAAGGTCAATATGTCGATGATGCTAATAAAACAGTAACTTTAAAACTTGATGAATTAGGAGTTTTATTAAAACTTGAATTTATTACTCACAGTTATCCTCATGACTGGCGTACTAAAAAACCAATTATCTTTAGAGCAACTGATCAATGGTTCTGCTCATTAGATAAAATTAGAGATAAATTATTAAATGAAATCGATAAAGTTAACTGGCTAAATGAATGGGGTCATATTCGTATTTATAATATGATCAAAGAACGTGGTGACTGGTGTATTTCTCGTCAAAGATCTTGGGGAGTACCAATTCCAATTATTTATTGTGAAGATGGTACACCAATCATGGAAGAAAAAGTATTTAAACATATTTCTGATTTATTTAGAAAATATGGTTCAAATGTTTGGTTTGAACGTGATGAAAAAGATTTATTACCAGAAGGATATACGAATGAACATTCACCAAATGGTATCTTTAAAAAAGAAAAAGATATTATGGACGTTTGGTTTGATTCTGGATCAAGTCATACCGGATGTATGTTAGAAAGAGGATACCCATATCCTGTAGATCTATATTTTGAAGGAAGTGACCAATATCGTGGCTGGTTCAATTCATCATTGATCGTTGGTACTGCAGCTCATGGCTGTGCACCATATAAAACAGTTTTATCACATGGATTTGTTTTAGATGGTAAAGGAAATAAAATGTCTAAGTCTTTAGGTAATACAGTTGATCCAATTAAATTGGTTAATCAGTATGGTGCGGATATCGTAAGATTATGGGCAACATCAGTAGCTTATCAGCAGGATGTACGTATTAGTGATGAAATCATGAAACAGATTTCTGAAAACTATCGTAAGATCAGAAATACTATGCGTTTTGTGCTTGGAAACTTAAATGATTTTAAACAGGCTGATTTAGTTCCGGTTGAAAAATTAACTGATGTTGATAAATATATGTTAGTAGAATTGAATAATTTAATTGATGGATATCATCAAGCTTATGATAATTATGATTTTGCTGATGCTAACCAACAGATCTTAAATTACTTTACTAATTTATTAAGTTCTTTCTATATGGATTTTACCAAAGATATTCTTTATATTGAAAAAGCAGATAGTTTACGTAGAAGACAAGTACAAACAGTTTTATATTATCATGCTAAAACTATGATGAAATTGATTTCACCAGTGTTAGTATTTACTGCTGAAGAATTACATGATCATTTCCATTGTGATGATCAAAAAGCAGAATCTGTTTTCTTAGAACCAAATGTAGAAAAAGTAGTAATTGAAAATAGTAATGAATTGAAAGAATATTTTGATCGTTTCTTATTATTACGTAAAGATGTTTTAAAAGCGTTAGAAGGATTACGTAATGAAAAAGTAATTAAATCAAATATGGAAGCTAAAGTAACTATTTCATTAAAAGATGAATTTAAAGATATGGCTTCAATGTTAAATGATTTAAAACAGTTATTTATTGTTGCTAAAGTTGAATTAGTAGATGATTCATCTTTAGAAGAATATGACAGTGCTTATATTAAGGTAGAAAAATTCAATGGACATCAATGTCCACGCTGCTGGAATCATTTTGAAGAAGATGAAATGGAAGGCGAATTATGTCATCGTTGTCATGATGTAATTAATGGTTAAAATTATTATAAATTAAAAGACAATGATTCAATGCGGTTCTTA
>BAHP02000137.1 GCA_000508865.1 Clostridiales bacterium VE202-01 | reverse complement strand
CACCGAATAACAATCAGTTATGATCAGAAAACCAAGAGACATATATGTAAAATAGAAGATATTCATAATATTAATATAATAAGATGAGATTAAAAAAGAAAATTAGGTTAGAGAAATACTATGGTGAAAAAATTGTATTAGTTAATAAAATTATATTTATGACATTTACTAATATATTATTAAAGAATTTTAGATAATAATTTATAAACTGTTAGGTTCAATGCGATTGTATAATAGATAAATATTTAGAAATAAGTTATAATTTAAGGGATAACTAAGTAATTTAGTTATTACTCGATAATGGATAATAAAAAATGGAAATTAAACCTGATGAGGTAATTTTTATTGGTAATTCATTAAGTTATTATCAAGTTAATACTGGTGTTGATTTTGTCCTCTAGAATAGTGTTTTTAATGAAGAAATAGATAACCCAGCTTATATTCTAGAGTTGTTAAATAGGGGATTGAAAGGAGAAAAATATGGGCTTAATTAAAGCGATAAGTGGTTCTGTGGGAGGAACTTTAGCTGATCAATGGAAAGAGTTTTTTTATTGTGAAGCAATGGATAAAGATGTATTAGTTACAAAAGGAGTGAAAAGAACGTCTAGTCGTTCGTCTAATAGTAAAGGTGATGATAACATCATTTCTAGAGGCAGTGGAATTGCTGTATCTGATGGACAGTGCATGATTATTGTCCAGCAGGGGAAAATTGTTGAAATGTGTGCAGAGCCTGGTGAATTTACTTTTGATAGTTCAACAGAACCAAGTATATTTACTGGTAATTTAGGTGATTCTGTGATGGAAACATTTGGAACTGTGATCAAAAGGATTACTTATGGCGGAGACACAGGTAGAGACCAAAGAATTTATTATATTAATTTAAAAGAAATAATTGATAATAAATATGGTACGGCAAATCCAATTCCTTTTAGAGTAGTTGATGCTAATATTGGTTTAGATATTGATATTTCGATTCGCTGTCATGGAACTTATTCTTATAAAATCGTTGACCCTTTACTTTTTTACGTTAATGTCTGTGGTAATGTAAGAAGTGAATTTAAACGTGAAGAAATCGACAGTACTTTGAAAGGAGAACTGCTGACAGCATTACAGCCAGCTTTTGCAAGAATTTCTGATATTGGAATCCGTTACAGTAGACTGCCTGGACATACAATTGAAATTGTAGATGCTTTAAATGAGATTTTAAGTGAAAAATGGCAACAGTTACGGGGAATTAAAATTGTTTCATTAGCAATTAATTCTGTTGTTGCTAATAAAGAAGATGAAGAGTTAATTAAAAAGGCACAACGAACGGCAATTTTAAAGAATCCTTCAATGGCTGCAGCAACTCTTGTTGAAGCCCAAAGCGAAGCTTTAAAAAAAGCAGCAGATAATGATGGCGGAGCAATGCTTGGGTTCATGGGAATGAATATGGTTCAAAATGTTGACAATCTAAATACCCAAAATTTATATGAAATGTCACAAAAACAGCAGGAAAAAGCTAAAGAAGAATGGATATGTTCATGCAAAACAAAAAATATTGGTAAATTTTGCATTGAATGCGGCAAACCTAAAATAGTTGGCTGGGTCTGTAAGTGTGGAAATATTAATAAAGGAAAATTTTGTAGTGAATGTGGAAAACCGAAACCATTAGATGAACCATTATATCGTTGTGATAAGTGTGGCTGGGAGCCCGAAGATCCTCGTCATCCCCCAAAATTTTGTCCTGAATGCGGTGATGTTTTTGATGATAATGATAAAAGATAGTGGAGCTAAGCTATGGAGACGATGATAGTATACCGATGCCCTAATTGTGGTGGAGAAATCAAATTTGATAGTGATAAACAAAAATTAGCTTGTCCATATTGTGATTCTGTCTTTGAGATTGCAACACTAAAAGAATATCAGAAACAATATCAAGAGATCAAAGAAGATGAAATGGCTTGGGATGAGATAGCGGACCATGATGTTTTTAGTGATGACAGTATAAGTGTCTATTCATGTGAAAACTGTGGTGGAGAAATCATTGGAAATAGTCAAACAGTTGCTACTACATGTCCATATTGTAATAGTCCTGTAATTATGAATAAAAATGTTAGTAATCAGTTAAAGCCTGATTATGTTATTCCTTTTAAATTAGATAAAGAAGATGCTAAAGCTAAATTACAAGAGTTTTTTAAAGGTAAACCCTTTTTACCTAAAACATTTAAAACAAACAGCACATTAGATGAGATAAAAGGAATTTATGTTCCTTTTTGGATCTATAATTGCACAGCAGATGTAAAACAACAATATCGAGCAACTAAAACAAGACATTATAGTGATAGTAGATATGATTATACAGAAACTAAGTATTATTCATTGATTCGTGAAGGGAACATCGAATTTAATAATGTTCCAGTAGATGGTTCATCTAAGATTGATGATGAGTTTATGCAGTCGATTGAACCATTTGATTTTAATGAAGCAGTTGATTTTGATAGCGCATATTTAGCTGGTTATCTTGCTGATCGATATGATGAAAACAGTAAAGTCAGTGAAAGTAAAGCTAATAGTCGAATTAGAAATAGTACGAATACGATTTTTAAAAATTGTATTAGTGGATATGATCATAAAATATTAGAAAATTCCAGTATTGAATTAAAAAATAAAAAGATAACCTATTACTTTTTGCCAGTGTGGATCTTAAACTTATCTTGGGATGATAAGATCTATCCTTTAATGATGAATGGACAAACAGGTAAATTAATTGGTGATTTACCAGCGGATAAAAAAGAATTTTGGAAAGTAGTAGCAAGAAACACCATTATTATTACTTTGGTAATTTTTGTTATATATAATTTATAGTGGTAAAAATGAAAAAAATAAAAACGATTTTATTGATCCTATTAGTTATCTGCTTACCAATTATTCCTGTACAAGCCCAAGAAAATTATGTTTATGATCCCAATAATTATTTTAATACTAATTGTTTAAATGTTTTAGAAACTCTAACTAATAGTTTCATGATAAATATAATCTTAATATACCAATCATATATATTGATAATGATGATGAAGGATTTGATTTATCTAGTTATGCAAATCAATATTACTATGATCACTATGGTGACAGTGATGGTATTGTTATTGCTGTCAATCAATCTGGTGGTTTTTATGGAACCCAATATATTAATACTTATGGAAAAGCTAAAGAATATCTTGATCTAACAATGGATTTTAGCCCTTACTTTCATGTAAGTGGCAGATATAAAGAAACTTATTCAATTCAACAAATTTTACATTTAGTCCGACTAAATATTGAAGGTAGAGATAGTTGTAAAAGTGTTGTTGATATGGCGAATCTTTTGACGGATGAAGAAGTTACAGATCTGGTTTTAAAAATCAGTAATATAATTACAACTTATAGTCTAGATGTTGCAATCGTAACAACTTATTCAACAAATGATATCGGTTTAATTCAAAATTTTGCAGATGATTTTTATGATGAAAATGATTATGGACTTGGTTATACTTACGATGGTTTACTTTTAGTTTTAGATATGAGTGAACGTGAATGGTACATTACTACTCATGGAAAAGCCATCAAAATTTATACTGATTCAATAATAGAAGCTTTAGGAGATGCGATGCTGGCTGATCTTAAAGAAGAAAATTATTATAATGCTTTTAATATTTTCATAGAGCAGGTCGATGAATATGCTAAAAATTATCGTGAGCCAGTTTCAACTACTGTAACAACAGAAAATAATCAAAGTTCTCACCAAAAATATTATCTTATTGAAAACCTGTTGGCATCACTCCTTATTGGATTTGTGATTGCTTATATGATGGGTAGATTGAAATTACGGAAACTAAAAACAAAACAGAGGGTTTATGATGCAAATAATTATATCAAAGAAAATAGTTTTGTTTTAACTAAATCAAATGATCTATTCTTGTTTTCAAATGTTAAAAAACGTCGTAAAGAAGAGCCAAAACAAGATTATCATAGTTCTGGAGCTAAAACATCAAGTCATAAAACTACTAGCAAGGTCAGTAGCAGACCAAGTAGTAAAAGTAGTGGATCGACTACTCATCGTAGTTCATCAGGACGTACTCATGGTGGGGGCGGAGGAAAATTTTAAAGATTTGATTTATAAGAATATGATTTATATTATGATAAGGGTACCTAAAATGCTAGGTACCCTTAATATTTTTGAAGTATAAGTGATTTAAAGAGTTTGTTGTAACTATTTCATTAATTTATAAGTTGTAAAGATACAATGAATTAATAGTATTATTGCATTATAAAAAATAGTAGCTTATAATTATAAGTGGCTATAGGATGAAAAAATAGAAGGTGATAGACTGATGAAATTATATGGAATTTATTTTAGTCCCACTGGTGGGACTAAAAAGTTTTAGATATGTTGATGAATGAATGGAAGATCGATGCAGAATTAATTGATTTAACACAACCGCAATTTAATCAAAAAAAAGTATTAGATCGTAACGATATTTGTATGATTGCGATTCCTTCATATGGGGGTCGGGTTCCTGAAATAGTAATAAAAAGATTAACAAATATTAAAGGAGATCATACTAGAGTAATTTTGATTGTTGTATATGGCAATCGAGATTATGATGATACTTTATTGGAATTAAAAAATACCGTAAAGGATAATGGTTTTAATCCGATTGCAGCAATTAGTGCGGTTGCTAGACATTCAATTATGAATCAGTTTGCCAGTGATAGACCAAATGCAATTGATCAAATGGAATTACAGGTTTTTAGTAGAGAAATAAAAAATTTGGTTGATACTAAGGAAAAATATGCAGAATTAAAAGTTCCTGGTAATTATCCGTACCGTAAATATGATGGTGTTCCTTTTAAACCAAAAGGGAATAGATTATGTAATAGTTGTGGAGTTTGTGCTAAATCATGTCCTTTACAGGCTATACCACTGGATAATCCTAAGCAGGTTGATAAAAGTAAATGTATTTCCTGTATGCGCTGTGTAAAGGTTTGTCCTAATCAAGCACGACAGGTTAACTTGGCACTTTTAAAAGTGGCAGGTAAATTGATGGCAAAAAAGTGTTCTTTGAGAAAAGAAAATCAATTATTTTTTGAAATGGAGTAAAAAAATGAAAGTTGTAATTGCGATTGATTCATTTAAAGGGAGCTTGACTTCACTTGAAGCTGGCAAGGCAATTGAACAGGGAATCAAACGTGTATATCTGCAAAGTGAAGTTTTAGTAAAACCATTAGCTGATGGCGGTGAAGGTACAGTTGAAACTTTAGTTGAAGGAATGAATGGAAGAATTCGCAGATTAAATGCAATGGGACCTTTAGGTAATATGATTGAATGCTCATATGGAATAATTGATGCTAAAAATACAGCAGTTATAGAAATTGCTAAAATAGCTGGTTTAACTTTGATTACTAAAGAACAAAGAAATCCTTTAAATACTACTACATATGGAATTGGTCAAATAATCATTGATGCAATTAAGCAGGGCTGTCGTCATTTCATTATTGGAATTGGTGGCAGTGCAACTAATGATGGTGGAATTGGAATGTTGCAGGCCCTTGGGTTTGGAATGTTAGATAAAAGGGGGAATCAAGTTGAATTCGGTGCTAAGGGATTAAAGCAGCTTGAAAAAATCGATGATAGTGGTGTTTTACCAGTAATTAAAGAATGCAAATTTATGATTGCCTGTGATGTAACGAATCCTTTATGCGGACCTTTTGGGGCTAGTGCTGTATATGGTTTACAAAAGGGTGCTGATCAAGAAATGATCAAAGAGATGGATATTTGGTTAAATAACTATGCTGTATTATCGAAACAAAAATTCATTCAAGCTGATGCTTGTTATCCAGGCAGTGGCGCAGCAGGTGGTTTAGGTTTTGCTTTTTTAACTTATCTAAATGCTAAATTAGAATCGGGAATCGATTTGATTTTACGTGAAATTAAATTAGAAGAAGAAATTAAAGATGCTGATCTTGTAATTACTGGTGAAGGGCGACTGGATTATCAAACGGCAATGGGAAAAGCACCAGCTGGAGTCGCTAAATTAGCTAAAAAATATCAATTACCAGTTATTGCTTTTAGTGGAGCTGTAGCAAAAGGAGCTGAAAAATGCAATGATCTTGGAATTGATGCTTATTTTCCCATTTTAAGAGATGTGACAACTTTATCAGAGGCAATGGATCAGCAGACTGCTAGCGAAAATATGATCAATGCTGTTGAGCAGGTTTTTAGACTATGGCAAATATGTAAAAAAGCAGGTGATATAGAATATTAAATTATGAATCAGTAGATGAAAATATAAAAAAGTTAACGATTGAAAAAGTAATAATTTTCATTTGATGATAGTTGAAATTATAATAGTTTTTTTATTGATCTACTATTTCATACAAGATTCCTAGCTATTATGGTTATCAAAGATTGATTGCTAGGAAAATAGATATTAAAATTATCTAAGCGATTTTATTTTAGTTATAATATATTTAATTAGATTATTTTTATTAATAAAAAGTTGTGGGGGATGCACATGAAGTTTAAAGTTATTGACAAAGAAAATTGGAAAAGAAGTGAATATTTTGATCATTATTATTCAAATGTACCTTGTACATATACAATGACAGTTAAATTGGATATTACAAAAATAAGAGAATCTGAACAAAAATTATATCCAACGTTATTACACAGTATTACTAATATCGTTAATAGACATGAGGAGTTTAGAACATCATTTAATTCAAATAACCAATTAGGGGTTTTTGATTATATGTTTCCTCATTATACAATATTTCATAAAGAAACAGAAACTTTTTCAAATGTTTGGACTGAGTATACAGAAGATTACGATGTTTTCTATGAACTATACAAACGAGATATGCGGGCTTTTGGATCTGTAAATAAAAGAGAAGCTAAACCAGATCTGCCAGCTAATACTTTTAATATCTTTGCGATACCATGGATTACTTTTGAAGGTTTCAATTTTAATTTACAGAAAACGCAGGATTGTTTATTGCCGATTTTTACAATAGGGAAATATTATGAAGAAAATGATAGTTTGATATTACCTTTAGCTATTCAGGTACATCATGCTTTGTGTGATGGATTTCATCTCTGTCGTTTTGTAAATGAATTGCAATATTTAATAAATCGTTTATAAAATATTACTTGACATAAAGTTTGCTTTAACATGTAAAATAAAACCGAGGTGATTAACTATGAAATACCGTTTATTAGGAAAAACTGGGATAAAGGTTAGTGAAATAGCGTTAGGCTGTGAAGGTTTTATGAAAAAAAGTACTGCAGAAATCAAAGAATTCGTTGAAAAAGCGCATGAGGAAGGTATTAATTTTATTGATTTTTATTCTTCTGATCCTGATGTTCGCAGTGCTTTTGGTAAAGCAATTAAAGATAAACGTGAGCAATGGGTAATTGAGGGCCATCTTTGTACTATTTGGAGAAATGATCAATACTTAAGGACGCGTAAAATTGATGAAGTAAAAGAAGGATTTAATGATCTTTTGACAAGACTTCAGACAGATTATATTGATATTGGGATGATTCATTATATTGATGCACAAAGTGATTTTGATGAAGTATTTAATGGTGAAATCATTAAGTATGCGTTAAGCTTAAAAAAGCAGGGAATAATAAAATATTTAGGAATTAGTTCCCATAATCCTAATATTGCAATCAAAGCCGTTAAAACAGGTTTGATCGATGTAATTTTATTTTCTATAAATCCTTGTTATGATATGTTACCGCCAAGTGAAGATGTTGATGATTTATGGAATGATGAAAATTATGAAAAACCATTGATAAATATCGATCCTGTTCGTCAAGAGCTATATGAATTATGTCAAAGTCAAGAAGTTGCTATTACTGTAATGAAAGCTTTTGGTGGTGGGGATCTGCTTGATGAAAAATTATCACCATTTAAGGTAAAGATGACACCATTGCAATGTATTCATTATGCTTTAACAAGACCTGGTGTTGTTTCTGTTATGGCTGGAAGTCATACGATTGCGCAAATGCAAGAAGCAGCTGCTTATAGTAAGGCATCTTTAAAAGAAAAGGATTTTGCTAATGTGCTTGCAAATGTTGAGAAGCATTCTTTTTTTGGTAATTGTGTTTATTGTGGTCACTGTGCTCCATGTATAAAGAAAATTTCGATAAGTGATGTTAATAAATTTACGGACTTATGCATAGCTCAGGGTGAAGTTGTTGAAACTGTAAAAGAGCATTATGCTTCACTAAAACATCATGCTAGTGAATGTATTGCTTGTGGTAATTGTATGAAAAATTGTCCATTTGCAGTTGATATTATTACAAAAATGAAAAAAGCAGTAGAAATATTTGGTTATTAGGAGAAGAAGATGATTGAGAAATTTGATGTTAAAATAACGCCATTTGATTTATTTAGAACGATTCACGTCTATTTACCAGATAGTTACTTTTATAGTGATGAAAGATATCCTGTTATGTACATGTTTGATGGACATAATTTATTTTATGATGAAGATGCGACTTATGGTAAGTCATGGGGCTTAAAGGAATTTATGGATCATTATGATAAGCCATTAATTATAGTAGGTATTGAATGTAATCATGAAGGCCATGAGCGTTTAAATGAATATTGTCCATATGATATTAAGAAAGGCTATTTTGGACCAATCAAGGGTCGTGGTAAACAATTAATGAAGTGGCTTATCGATGAATTAAAACCACTAATTGATCATAAATATCGTACTTATCCTTTTAGAGAATGCACTGGTGTTGCGGGTAGTTCAATGGGTGGTTTAATGGCTTTATATACTGTAATTAGACATAATCAGTATTTTTCTAAAGCTGCTTGTATTTCACCAGCAATATCTATATGCATGAATGAACTTAAGCAGGAATTAAAAGATAATCGAATTGATGAAGATACCAGGGTTTATTTTAGTTTTGGAACAAAAGAAATCAAAGATGTTGATAAGATGCTTAAAAATATTTCTTATTTTAATGATTATTTGCTTAGTTTGAATGCTGGCAGTTATATTAATGTAGTAGAAAATGGTGAGCACAATGAAAATTCATGGCAAAAAGAAAATGTTGTTTATTTAAATTATTTATGGAAATAAAGTTCAAATTAAATCTTTGAACTTTTTAATATTATAACAGTAATTATCATATATAGGAGATAGATCAATGATTTTATATTTTAGTGGAACAGGCAATAGCAGATATCTTAGTGAAGTACTTAATTCAGAAATTAAAGATGAAATTATTTCAATAAATGATTGTTTAAAAACAAAGAAAAAATATTCTTTTACTAGTAAAAACCATATGTTATTATTTGTCCTACATATGCATGGCAAATACCTAGAATCGTTGAAAGCTTTATTAAAAAGACAAATTTTGAAGGAAATAAAAAAATATATTTTATTTTAACTTGTGGAGGTGGAATTGGTAATGCGAAAAGATATGTAAAAAGGCTTGTTCAAAAAAAGAATTTAGAATTTATGGGAATAAAAGCAGTAATAATGCCAGAAAATTTCATTACGATGTTCAAATCGCCAGAACCAAGTGAAGGTAAAAAGATTATAACTAGGGCTATCGAGCCAACTTTACAACTTGGTAAAATAATTAAAAAAGAAATGAAATTTGAAAAAGATAAATATCATTTTGGTGATATTATAAGTAGTTCTCTTATAAATAAGTTATTTTATGCGATATTTGTAAAAGCTGATGGCTTTTATGTTAATAAAAATTGTACTGGCTGTGGTAACTGTAAAAAAATATGTCCTTTAAATAATATCGAAATAAGTGAAGAAAAACCTAAGTGGTCAAATCATTGTACACAATGCATGGCCTGCATTGGATCATGTCCTATGCAAGCTATAGAGTATAAAAATAAAACACAAAATAAAGTTAGATATTATTTAAATGAACATTACGAGTGATAAAATGAAAGTAATAATAACACCAGCTAAAAGAATGAAAGATGATATCACTTATCTTGAAGCCAAAAGCAGTCCAGTATTTTTAAAAGATACAGAAATTTTATTGAAAGAGTTAAAAAAATTGTCAGTTTCAAAAGTTAAACAGCTATTAAAATGTAGTGATAAGATTGCATTTGAAGCATATACTAATTACCAAAAAATTGACTTAAAGAAAAATACGGTTCCCGCAATCTTATCATATGAAGGGATTCAGTATGATAATTTAGCTGCCCATATTTTTACTATTGAAGATTATGAGTTTTCCAACAAATATATCCGTATTCTTTCAGGTTTTTATGGTGTCTTAAGACCATTTGATGGGGTCGTCCCATATCGTTTAGAATTAAATAATAAGTTATCTTTTGGTAAATATCGTAATCTTTATGAATTTTGGGGTAATAAGATGTATCTTGAATTAATTAAAGATGATAAAGAAATTCTTGATTTAGGCGCAAAACAATATACTAGAATATTAAGAAAATATTTAGATGATGATGTAAGATATGTAAAATGCTATTTTATGGAGAAAGTAAATGATGAATATAAAGAAATTGGTGTATATGTAAAACAAGCTCGAGGTGAAATGGTTCGTTATATCGTGAAAAATCGTATTACTACTTTTGATTCAATAAAGCATTTTAATGGTTTAGGATATCGTTTTTGTTTAGAAAAATCAGATTCTCAAAATTATATTTTTATCCGTGAAAAAAGAAAATTTACTTGACTTTAGCATGATATTTGGTAAAATAATGATTGCGGCAACAGCTAGGATATACGAATACTCGACGTATAGCTTGGGGTTAGCTAAGTTAAATTAATGGAGGAAATAAACGATGTTAACTAAAGAAGAAAAAACAGCAATTATGCAAAAATATGCTACTAAAGAAGGAGATACAGGTTCTCCAGAAGTACAAATCGCAGTATTAACTGCTGATATCAACAAATTAAATGGGCATTTTAAACAACATCCAAAAGATAAACATTCAAATAGAGGTTTATTAAAAAAAGTTGGACGTAGAAGAGATTTATTAAAATATTTAAAAAATAAAGATATCGAAAGATATTCTGCTTTATGTGAAAGCTTAGGATTAAGAAAATAATTTTAAGATGCTTTGAAGAGCATCTTTTTCTTTTGATAAAAAATAATCTAGGGAAAGTCCCTAGATTAATGTCTTTTTTTAAACCTTAAATATGCAGTTATATTACCGATAACGATCATAACAATACCAATAATAATATATATTAATAAATAACTGCTAATTGTAGATGTAACAAAATCATAGAAATATTGTGGTGATAAGCTTATTCTATCAACAAAATTACCAAAATAGATAAATGCGGGAAGAATCAGACATATTAATCCTGTACTTGATAGAGCATAAGCAAAATATCTTCTTCTAGTACGATAATGACTATGTAAATGATATAAAATAAAGCTGGTTATTAAAATCAACAAAATTAAAATAATTGCAATAAAATAGTAATATGTATTATATGTGTTAATAAGATTAATTATTAAATTTAAATAAGGAATTGTCAAATAGGTTTGATAATAACTAATCAAATTGCCTTTTAGTGTTGCAATAGCTGTTTCTTCTTCACTATTAATAATAATATTAGCTGATTGAAGATATTCATCAATATCTTCAGTTAGTTTTGTTTCAAATGTCGTAGTATCAATATCGGTATTTCCTGTTGAAAAAGCATTTTCAATATATTTTTTCATTATTTCATCTGCCGATTCTTCATCAACATAATTTTCAAACATTTCTAAAGGAAATCCGGTAGACTGTGTCTCTTGTTGAATTTGTTTATTTAAATTAATAATAGATTGTCGATAAAAATCAGCACTTTCCATTTTAGAAATTAAATAACTAGAATTCATGATCGTTACATTAGTAACCGTTAGAACAATAAAAATACTAATAAATATAGTCAATAATAAAGCTAATAAATATGATAAATGATTACGACTGCTTTTTCTACTCATCTTACTGTCCCTCCACTATAGTAGGTCCACTTATTTTATCAGCATAAACAAATAATCGCTGTGATTTATAACCAATTATTTCAAATGGATAACATGTATATAAAATTAATTGTTCTTGATCATTTTGTTCAAGATCATAATTGCTGCTATCATTAGCATCAGAAATTTTAGTATTAGTAATTTTATACTCAAAATCTCCATAGTGTGTAGAAATTTTAATTATGTCGCCAATTTTAATATCGCCTAAAGGTTCAAAATATGGAATTGAATGACCTGCAATCAAGATTGTTCGATTAAAACCAGGTAAAAAAGATCCCCCAAATAGCCCTACACCATTACGAAGCTGGTCTCTACCATCTCCATAATATAGATTTACTTTAATATTTACAGAATCAATGGTTAATTTTCCAAATAGATCACCATAAGTTGGCTGAACTATTTGAGATGCATTGATTGTATCTGAAGCTACTAATTTATTTGCATATAAATCTTTAGAATTTTCATCATTTAAAGTAGGTGCATAATCACTTGAAATTAAGCTATAGATAGACATTAATGGCTCAATTACAGGACTTATTAATAAATATAATGTTAAATAACAAAGAAGCGTAAAAGATAATGGCACTAAAATTAGTGCCATCACTTTACGTTGTTTATGATTTAATTTCATTATTTAGAAAACAAACGTTTCTTCTTAGCATAATATCCTGCACCTAATAAAATAACAACTAAACCTGATGCAATAACTACAGTTTGAGTTATATCATAACCAGTTTTTTTGATAACCTGAGTTGTAGTATAAATTAGTTTATCACCATCATAAAATAGAATTGTTCTATCAGCAGCATTTAATGTGACTGTTAAACCAATTGCACCTCCAGCTGCTTGAAGAAACTCTAAAATATCATATGCTTGTTTTCTTGTGATCGCATCGAAATTTGTAATATGATTAGCTTGTAAATAAGCTTTAGTAGCTTCAATATTGTTAATAATAATATTTTTTTGCTCAGTTGTTAAATCGAATCCATCTTGCATCATATAATTTTCTGCTGTATTAATATCAGCAGCTTGTAATTTAAGTGTAACGCATCTACTTTTACTGTAGAATTTAAAGCAGTTAAAAGCTCTTTTTCGTTATCATTTAAATATCCTACTGCATGTGTAGGTGATATAGTTGAAATAGCAAGAAGACAAGCCACAAGTAGTGAACTGATGATTTTCTTCATATTTCCTTCTTCCTCCTTTTTGAGTTTGCGTATATACATATCTATAATATCCTTTTTTTTTTCAAATGACAAGTAATTTCACAAATTACTTTAAAATATTTTTGTTAATATATTTTAAATCAATTAATTCATTTAAAATTTGTTGAGCTAATAACTCACTGTATTTATCATTACCGTTTATATCATTAGCTCGGAGACTGGCAGGAATCTTATTATCAGAGATATTTTGTAGATCCTGTTCAGTAGCGGTTATTCCAGCATCTTTTAAACCATCATCTAACAAATAACTTTTAAAATCTAGATAATGTTCACCGAAAGCAGTTTTTAAAGATTCATTAGTTTCATTACGATCATCTTGAGTCAATGATACAACGATATATTTATCGGTATTAAAAGCACTGATGATTTGTTTTTGGTATTCAACTAAACTTCCTTTAACACTTTTTTCATAAGCACCACTATAAAGAACTAAAATACCATCAGGTTCGATATTATTATTAACTTGAATCAACGTTGGTGAATTAACAGTTACTTCTTCACCAGGTTGATCTCGAGTAAATAATAATGTGTTACCTTCATAACGATAGGTAATTTTACCAGTAATACCGTTTATTGTAACACTATCGATTGAACCTTGACTTTTTAAAAGATCATTATTAGCTTTACCACCTTGATTCAAAAAGACGATTGGTGTAGGTGTAGTTGAAGCCGGTATCGTTAATTTATCAACATAGACAGGAGTAACTCCTAATTTTACTAACAAACCGGCACTTGTTATATTTTTATCACCAATTAATTTGATATTAAAATTAGCAAGATTATCTATATAAGTTGGATAAGCGTTATTTTGATTTTCAACACCTAAAGTAGTACTATCACCAACACAATATAAAGTCGGGATATCAGTTGAAGTTGAATCTACTTTTTTTGTTGTTGTTTGATTACTTTCATTTTCTTCAAGATTAGCTGTCTCACTAGTTCCATTATCAGTAAATTGATTTGCAAAGTTTTGTGTTTTATTACGATCATAAATAAATATTAAAGCAGTTAAAGCACATAGAGCAATGACAACGATGGCAAAAATAAGATTATTTTTCTTTTGCTCAATCATTAATAGTAGTAATAATAGTAATATCCAGAATTTGTACCATCGTTTTCAATTTGAGTTAAAACTGTCCCTAAAATATTTACATTATTTTTTTGTAAAACTTCAACGGCTGCTTTAGCATCTTTGCGATTTGTAGATTTAGATGAACATACGAAGATCGTGCCATCAACTACATTACCAACAGGAATGGCATCACTGACTAACATTACTGGTGGACAATCAACAATAATGAAATCATAACTTTGCTTCAAGGTTTTAATGAATTCTTCAAAAACCGGATTACTTAATAACTCTGAAGGATTAGGAACCTTTACCCCAGAAGTTAAAACAGTCAGATCACCAACAAATGATTTGTCTTTTATTTTTTGAAAACATGATTGATTGATTTCTTTTGTTTTTCCATAATCGATCAATGCATTAGTAAGACCACTGCTGTTTGAGATATTTAAATATTTATGCTGTACAGGTTTTCTTAAATCAGCATCAATCAGTAAAATATTAGGATACTTTGTAGCATAGATCATCGCTAAATTTAATGCTGTAGTACTTTTTGATTCAGTTGGTACAGCAGATGTAAGATTAATTGCTTTAATATCCTGTCCAACAGTTGAATATTCAATGTTTGTACGAATATGACGGTAAATTTCTTTATAATCTATTTTATTATTTTTTTGTTTAGGATTTGTTATTAATAACGTTGATTTGTTTTCATGTTTGTTTTTTTTCTTGAACATTTATTTTCTCCTTTTAAACCAGGGTATTTTTGTAACTTTCACAGGCAAAACAGTTTTTCCATTAATAATAGCAAGCGGATTATCATACATTAACTGCTTTATTTGGTTCTGTGAATATTTTTTTATTAATAATTCATAAGTATCTTTTAAATTTGGACATCTACGATCACTGCTTCGATGGGTATCATTGGCGATAACATGAATAAGACCTTTTTCTAATAGTTTATAGGCATTATTTTTTATATGTTTACCATTTTCACCCAAAAAGCTTGAACTATTTACTTGGATGATATAGCCATTATCGATCCATGATTGGATCATTTGTAAATCCAATTTATTATAAAAGTATCTTTCAACATGAGCAATTACTAATTTATATTTTAGAGAATATTCATAAAGGCGATCATCACTTTCTTCATTGATACCTTGAGAAAGATTGAATTCTACTAATAGATAAGGACCATTATTCAAAGGTATTAATAAGTTATTTTTTAGACCAGTTAAATAATCACTGTTAAGCATTACTTCACTGCCATAGTATCCTTGAATTCCATAATTTTTAGCTAATTCAATAAATTCTTTGATTCGTTGTTTGATTAAACAAAGATTAGTAGTTGTTTCAGGAATAATATGTGGTGTAACTACTATTTGTTTGATACCTTGTGCTTGTGCTTTTGCTAAAGCAGTTTTGGCATCTTCAAGACTGCTGATTCCATCGTCAATATCCCAAGCATAATGACTATGTATATCAATAAATTCCATTATTGATCCTCAAAATATGGAATGACACCTAATACTGGTAGATCCAAAACTTGTTCTGCAGTTTCACCGTTTTTAATTTTACTATCTAATAAATATGCTAATAAGATATATCCTAAAGATATTACAACGCCAGCAACCGCTCCTAACATCATATTCTTTTTAATACTTGGGGAAACAGGACTTGTGTTGATCTCAGCATTATCAACAATGATAATATTGGAGATATCTAACATTTCCTTTACTGTTTCTGTAAATACACTGATCGTTTCATCTACAATTCGTTTAGATAGCCCAGGATCAGTAGTGATTGCCCCAATTTCAATGATCTGGGTGTCTTCAGTATTAGAAATTTGTAAAGCACCGCGAACTAGACCAGTCGAAATATCTAAGTTTTTAGCAATCTTATCTTGGATATTGTTTCCTTGCAATAATTTAATATAATTAGCAATCATGGAATTATTAGAATTTAACTGCGTAGAATCAACCGTTCCATCAACTACTTGCGCTTTTAAAAGAATCGTTCCTTGAGAAGAATATTTTTTTTCGATCATGAAGGTTGTATAAGAACCAGCAACAATGACTCCTATTAACATAAAAATAATAATTAGTTTAAGATGTTTTTTTATTAATTTAAATAATTCTGATAAGTCTATTTGAACCTCATCATTTAATTCAGTTTTATCCATAAGTCCTCCTAATAAATACGTTTCAGGAGTATTATGCTTTATTAACAGATAAATTGCAAGAATTAATCAACAAAAAATGTTAAAGAATTACTTTTTTTATCTAATTCGGACATCTGTAATAATAAAATCTAATAATCTAAATTATTTCTTTGAAAAATAAGAAATAATAAAAAATAACTTGATTTATTACTATAAATTTATAATAATAGAGTTGATTTTGTCATATAATGTTTTTTATTTATTTTTTGACTTATTATAAAAGGGGAGGGTGTGATTCAATGGATGAGACAAAAAAATCCCAGTTAAATTTTAGAAGAATTATCTTGATACTGGTAGATTCATTATGTATCACTTTATCAGGATATGGCGCACTGTTGCTTAGATTTAATGGCCCAATACCTAATCAGTATTTAGAAAATCTAACAGTGATGCTTTTACCAATGATTGCCTGCGGTATAGTAGTCTTTTTCTATTTTAAACTTTATCACAGCTTATGGCAGTTTGCCTCAATTATCGAACTTAAAAATATTGTGTTGGCGACTTTTGTTGACAGTATCGTTAATGCATGTTTTCTTGAAATTACCGGCAATAATTTGCCTCGAAGCTGTTACTTTATTTATTTTCTTCTTTTAACAATGTTTTTAGGCGGTAATCGTTTTACTTATCGTCTAGCTAGATTAAAAAGAAGCAAGATTGGCTTTGGCAGTGTTAAGGAAAGAAAAGATTTAGAAAAAGTTATGATCATCGGTGCTGGTCTCGCTGGTGAAAAGGTATATCGTGAAATCATCAATTCTCAGGAAGTCTATAAACAGGTAATGTGCTTTATTGATGATGATCGTTCAAAACACGGGCGAAATGTTCATGGCGCAATTATTTATGGCGGGAGAGATAAGATCATTGAAGCAGCTGAAAAATATGAGATCGAAGAGATTCTCGTAGCAATACCTTCAGCTGATAAAAAAGAATTAGCAAAGGTATTAAATATTTGTAAAGAAACAAAG
>BAHP02000138.1 GCA_000508865.1 Clostridiales bacterium VE202-01 | reverse complement strand
ATTATCTATCAACCATTTAAACCGTGGCTGATTACGGTAAAAAAATATAAAGAATTGAAATATATGAAATAAACCCATATTTATGATTTTAACAACTTTAAATATTTTTACTATACTTCATCTTTAAGTATGCTGAGTTTTAAGTTTGTAACCTATATTAAATTTTATAAATTAAATATAGCAGTTATTACATCATTAATAAAAAATTTTACTTTTAAAACAATAAACTTATTTAACTCACTATTTAAATAAGTATATTAAAACACACAAATATCTTTATTATTAAAGTCATTATGTGCTCTATTAAAATATTGCTTATACTAATTTCTAAGACTAAACAAACATATTAATTTCTAAAAAAGATAACTACTTAAATTTTTCAAAGTTTTCACATACTTCTAGCTAATTCAAATTATCAAACTTTTCATAAAAACCATTCGAATCCTTATCATTAGCTCTTTATATAATTTTGCTATATATTATTTTAACATGTTTTTAATCTATTGTTAATAAGCATTTAATCTCAATATTATAATTCATAAATTCTTCTTATATTTTAGTTACTAATGCATATCCTAAACAAAAAATCAAAGCATTTACCTAAACAATTTGCTTTATCTAAAAAAATGTGGTAATATAAAAGGGCAAAAGTAGCAATATAATTTTCAAAGTATCACAAGTATTAGAAGATTGTATTCCTTTATGTACCGGCGCAATCCAATATTTGTGATTTAGAGTTACATAGAGTATTTCCTTTTTGCACATCTTTCAAGGAGGTACCAGTGAATGAGTACAGGTAAAGTTAAATGGTTTAATCAGGAAAAAGGTTTTGGATTTATTACTAATGATGAAGATGGAAAAGATATCTTCGTACACTTTTCAGCTATCAATGCTGAAGGATTCAAAACTTTAGAAGAAGGTCAAATCGTTGAATTTGACATTAACGAAACTGATCGTGGACCACAAGCTCAAAACGTAACAGTTAAATAATTTGGGCAAAATGAACCCATTGGGTCATGTCATTAAATTGGCATATAGAGAAATTAGTTAAACTAGTTTCTCTTTTTTATTTTAATAAACATAACTTAATATATTCTATTTTGTAATTTATGTTTTAAGATATTTATTGATTTGTGAATATTTCAAAAATTATTTGTATCAAAAATATTAAATTTTTCTTTTAATAATACTTATTAGATTATTGATCTTTGAATATTTATTAAAGCATAATTATTTAATATATGATAGAATAAAAAGTACGGAGGTTTAGTAAATGAAAATATATCGTGGTTTAGAATACAGTTTAAAAATAAAAAAAGTAATTATTGATAGTATAAAAGCTGCTAAAAATAATCCTTTTTCAGAATATTATTTTATTGTTGATGATCCATTATTTTTTGAAGAAGCTTTTTTTAAATATACTGATACTTTGTTTAATTTAAAAATTATTAATTATAATAATTTATTGAAAAAGCTCTTAGATAATTATCATCTTTATCAATATGAAAAATTATCTATATTAGAAAAAATATTAATTACTAAAGAATTGATCGAAGATTCAAATAATCTTTTTAATACAGAAAATAAGATGCATTTAATTTATGAGCTAATAAATATATTTGACTTATTTTACCTAGAAGAAATCAATAACCCACAATTAAATAATTTACCGCTACTATCTAAAGAAAAAATAACAACGATCATTAAACTCTATCAACTGCTTTCAAAAAAAATTCCTGATTTTAAATGTTATCAGTATGAAGAATTATTATCTAATAAAATAAATAATAACATTGCAAATAATCACTATATTTTTATAACTGAAAAAATATTAAACAAACGCTGTTTTCAATTAATAAAGGAAATCGATAAATACTGTGATGTAACTATTTTAATCAATGACTGTAATGATTCTCGTGATTTAAATACCCCTTTTAAAAAAATTAAAGGTGATGATTATTTCGATAATTTTGATTTCTCTTATCTTAATCATTTAAACAATTATCTATTCTCGCTTCAAGCCCCAAAATTTCCTCATAAAACACCTTTATACAGCTTAGCACAGACAACCCCAAAAGCTCAAATTGAAAGTGTCGTTTTAGATATCTATCAAAAAATCGTCGATAATAAAATGCATTATCATGATTTTGCCATATATTATCCTAATCAAGAATATTTAGAGCTGCTTACTGAAACTCTTGATAATTTTAATATCCCTCACAACATTAAAAAAACAATTATTTTCAAAGAATTTGAAGCTTGTTTATCATGGCTTAAATATTGCTGCAGTAATGATGATAATGATCTGCTTGAATTATTGGAAACAAAAGTTATTAATGGCTATAGTGATTTTAATTATTTAGATATAATCAAAAAAAATTATTTAGAAACTGGTGTTATTGAAGATCCTTTTACAGCAAAATATAATTTTACTAATTGTTGTACTTTAACTGATTTTAGCTCTGTAATGCTATCGTTTATAAAAAATGAAATTATTTATAGTCAAAATCAGGCTGCATTGATCAATTTTTTTAATAATTTAACTAGTTTACAAACATTTACAATAAAAGATTTTTATTATCTTGTTGAAAAATTAAAACCGGTTTTAAAAGAAGATAAACAAATTTGTAGTGACCACCTCTACTTATTAAATTATAATCAATGTTACAGCGGCATTCTTGAATGTTCAGATATATATTTAGTTGGTGTAAACGAAACAATTGTCCCAGCTCAGTATAAAGACACTGGTATCTTATTAGATCAAGACTATCAAATATTAAATTTGCCTGACTTAAATTATCAAATTGGTCTAAATCAAAATAATATTTTAAAAGCACTAAACAGTAATAACAATTTTACTGCAATTTGCTTTAGTAACGCTACTATTGATGGTCAACCATTATTAAAATCTTCTTTATATAATCAATTAACACAAATGTTTTCTATTACAAAAATCGATCCTCAAAACGATTATTTACATCATAGCTTAAAAAACAAACTATATCTTTTAAATAAACAAGATCCTGATTCTAAACAATTAAACACCATAATCAAACATTATAAACAAAGTAACAATCAACCAGATCATTTATCTATTCCTTTATTTTCTTCACAACTTTCATCAAGTAAACTAGAAACATATAACAGCTGTCCTTATAAATATTTTAATCAGTACGGTTTAAAAATTTATCCATTTAAACAACCTCTTTTTCAAATCAATGAAATTGGAACTATTACTCATTATGTTTTAGAAAAAACCTCACCATTATTTAAAGATAGTCATGCTGTGCAAAAAATTGATCATAGTTATATAAAAAAACTGATTAATAAACATGTTGATGAATACATTGACATTAATGGTTTAAATGATAAATTAAAATATGGTACTAATCATTTTATTATTACAATGATCAAAGAAGATTTAATTAATACTATAATTGTATTAATTAATCAAATGAAAATTACTGATTTTAAAATTATTAATAATGAAGTAGAAATAAATTATAATTATCATGATTTTAAATTTAATGGCATTGTTGATCGCGTTGATCAATATAATAATTATTTAAAAATCATCGATTATAAATCCAGTAATAAAGATCTTGATATTTCTTTAGCTATCCAGGGATTTAATATTCAGATGCTGCTATATTTGGACGCTTTAACAAAACAAATGAAGCTAGATAAAGGCGCGTTACTATATTTTAATACTAAAAAAAGAATTCTTGCCAGTTCATTAAAAATAACTGAGGAAGAAAATAGTATTAATTTTTTTAAACAATATAAGATGAATGGTTATGTAAATGAAGATGTGATCGAAGCTATTGATAATTCTATCGAAAAAGAATCGACGGTTATTAAAGCTAAGTTTGTTAAAAAAGACGATTGTTATAAAGGAAATATTTTAAGTAGTTTTTCTTTTGAACGTCTTCTAGCTTATGTCAACAAGCACATCCAAGAATTATATCAAGAACTTATTTCCGGTAATATCCAAATCAATCCTAAGGGAAGTGATGATGCCACGACTCATACCAAAGTAAATCCATGTAACTATTGTAATTATCGAAGTCTATGTAATTTTGATGTTTTCTATAATGACTATACATTAGTAAACACTGAAAATCTTGAATATTTAATCAAGGAGGAAGTTAATAATGTCGATTAACTCATTAAATGATGGCCAATATGAAGCTGTTATTACCCGCAACTGTTCAATTCTGGTTTCGGCACCTGCTGGTTCAGGAAAAACAAAGATCTTAGTAAATCGTATCATGGCCTTAATTGAAGAAGATGCTTATAACGTGGATGAACTATTAGTTTTGACATTTACTAATGCTGCTGCCCTAGAAATGAAACAGCGTTTACAAACAGCATTAGAAAAACGTCTTCAAGAAAATATTTCTGAATCACTAAAAGTACATTTATTAAAACAAAAGCATTTATTACCTAAAGCTTATATCACTAATTTTCATGGCTTTTGCAGCACTTTGTTGAAACAGTATGGTTATTTAATTAATTTAAACAGTAAGTTTGATATTTGTACCGATCCAGTTATTATCAAACACCAAATTCTTGATCAATGTATTCAAAAATGGAGTAATGATGAAGCTTTTATTGAATTTATGAGTACATATTTTCCTGAATATTATTTCAGTAAATTTAAAAATGCTATTTTTAAATTTGAAAATCTAAGCAACACCATTTACAATTTTGATAATTATCTTGAAGAAATTAAAACCACGATCTATCAACATATCATCAATGGTAATGATGATGTCTATAATTCTTGGCCAATTAATCAAAAGATTATCGAATTATTAAAAATGCAGGCTAATATGGGTTTAAATAAAGTTTATGAACTAGCCGCTTTTGCTAGTGATCATAATTTATCATTTTATTATCAAAACCCTTTTGGTCCTGATAAACCTAAAAAGGCTGATTTGCCAAGCCCGTTTGACACACATCTAAAGTACTATCATGATGTTATTGAAGCTTTAAATAGTAATCAAATAGATAAAATAATCATCGCTAGTAATGCTACTTTAATTAAAAGCTATGATAGTAGAGGGTTATTTAATGATGATAATGAAGAATATAAGACAGAATATAATCGTCTTAAAAATAATATTGTGAAATTTTATAAAGATAAATTTAAGGATCTTGTTTATGATGATTTTGATGAATTTAAATCAACTTTATCATCATCTATCGTTCCTTTAGAAAAACTTGTTGCTTACTTAAAAGAATTTAAACAAGCTTATAGAGAGTATAAACAAAATCATAATATTTTGGATTTTAATGATTTAGAGGCTAATGCCTTAGAATTATTAGAACCAAAATATGGTATTGCTGATTTATTATATAAACAGTTAAAAGAAATCATGATCGATGAATATCAGGATACTAATCAAATACAAGAAACTTTGATCGATAAGATTGCTGATTTAAAAGAGCCTAAAATAAATCGTTTTATGGTTGGAGATATGAAACAATCAATTTATCGCTTTCGAGAAGCTGATCCCGAAATCTTCAATGAAAAATATTTAACTTTTAATCACCTTCCTAATACAAAAAGAATAGATCTTAAATTTAATTATCGTTCTAATAAAATTGTTCTTGACAGTGTTAATTATATTTTTAATCAAATTATGGATACCAACATTGGTGGTCTTGATTATTATTTAGATGAGAGTGCTAAATTAAATTATGATTTTTTAAGAAAAGAAGGTGCCCAAGAATTAAGTGACTTATCTAAAGTAAAAAAACAAGCGACAAAACGCCTTGATGAAGAAACACGGTTTACTAGTGAAGTTCTCCTATCATATCAAACTAATACAAGTTCAGGTGATGCCGAACTTGAAGCAAAAATGGTTGCTAAAAAGATCCAGGATATTGTCGGTAAGCTTGAATTAGATAATTTTGATAAAACTACGCGACTTACCAATTATAAAGATATTGTCATCTTAATGCGCAACACTCGCAGTTTTATTGCATTTAAAAAAATATTTTCGCAATATAATATTCCTAGTCATATTGTTTTATCCCAAGGTTTTTTACAAGCTCCCGAAATAATTAGCATTATCAATGTTTTAAAAGCATTTGATAATCATTTAGATGATATTGCTTTTACTAGTTTATTAAAAGGAAATTTTGTAATTAGCTGTTTTGATGAAAATATGCTCGCTGCTATTAGAAGCGATGATAGTCTATCTATGTATGATAATGTAATAAAATATATTGAAACAAAGCAAACGAATTATCAAAACCTAGAAAAATTCATTGCTTATTACCATGGTATGCGCCAATATTTTAATCAACATACTGTAAAAGAAGGCCTAAATAAATTTTATCAAGATAGTGAATACTTAAGTTTTTCTGCCTCTTTAATAAATGGTGTTCAAAGAGTTGCAAATCTTGAATTACTGCTTCAAAAAATGGAAGAAATGAAAGATGATTCTTTACATACAGTTGTCACTAAATTTGATCAAATGATGAAAAATGGTGTAAATATGTCTCCAGCAATGGTTGCCAGCAATGATGATAATGTTGTTTCTTTTATGACGATTCATAAATCTAAAGGATTAGAATTTCCTGTTGTATTTGTTTCAAATCTTCAAAATAAATTTAACCAGCAGGATGCCCGAGAAAGAATCATCAGTGATAAAAAATTAGGTATTGCAATCAAACCGCGCTTAAAGCAACAGCTTGAGCCTTACCAAAATGTTGTCATCGAATATGAAAATAAGTATCGTAAAATAATCGCCAGCTATCAGACTAACGAAGCTATAAATGAAGAAATGCGCATTTTTTATGTTGCTTTAACTAGAGCCTCTCAAAAACTTATTTTAACTGGTTTAATTAAAGAGCCCCAAGATATCATTAAATGGCAAAAATATGTAATTAACAATTATAATGACATGATTATTAATTCCCGTTGTCAAGACAAAGTGATTCTATATGATAATGCGAGAAAACAGAATAGTTATTTGGACTGGTTGGGCATATCTTTAATGTCCCATGATGATATTATTAATCAGGGTCTTAACAAAAAATTATTAAATAATCAAAATACTGACGAAATAATTGATGAGATCAAACATAATTTTCAAACTATCATGATTAATAAAAGTAAAAATTTAATTCAGGAAAATACTAAACATAGTAAATTTTCAATTACAATATTTAGCCATGAAGAAATTGAAAGACAAATCATCATCACCAATAAAAAAGAAACAATTTTTAATTTAAACGACTATTACCGTTACAATAATTTTAAATATCCTTACTTGATCAATTCAGATAAAGCAATTGCTGTCACGCGAAAAATCGAAGATGGTGATCGCATCTTTGAAGATGTAAGCTATGATATCGATGATTCTAATATTGCTCCAACTACGCGAGGTACTATTATTCATAGTGTTCTTGAACATCTTGATATTAAACCTGATTTAGATTTAGATGCCAATCTAACTTATTTAAAAGAATCTGGTCTTTATGATGCAGAATCATGGCAAATAATTAATAAATATTATGATTATTTTAAAAATTTTGTAAATAGTGATGTATTTAAATTAATGTGTAATACCAAACATCTATATAAAGAAAAAGAATTTTCAATGTTGGAAGATGGTCAAATTATTCATGGTATCTTCGATGTCATTTGCATTGATGATAATGATGTTACGATCATTGATTATAAAACCGATAATATTAAACAAACCACTTCTGATGATATACTGAAATCATTACATAAACCACAAATGGATTATTATAAAGAAATATTAGCTCGTGTTTTTCCACAAACTAATATTAAAGCAATCGTATATTATCTACATATTAATAAATATGTTGTCTTGTAGTCATTCTGTTTATCAAAGTTGTTTTACTAGCATAATTATCCAATAATGTTAAATTCATTTAATAGATAAATAAAAATGATTTATTTTTAAGATAGGTCAGTAATCATAAAACTGAGTAATATCACACAATTATATATTTATCACAAGAAGATTTAGCTCAAAATTTATGTTACATGATAGACGATTTCTAATTGTGAAAACAAAAAAGTTTTCCAGATATTATGAAAGAAAATTTTGAAGAATTCTAATATTGTTGTTTAAATTGTCAACAATATTAATTAGTTTATCTTACGCCAAAAAGACAATGATCAGATCATTGTCTTTTTGATTAAAAACTAAATATATTTATTTTACTACTATATCTTTTATATTTTTAAGAATAATTCGTGTCATTCCACGTTCATCCATTTCCCGGGAAATATCGACACCCTCAAGATAATCCTCAACACTTAATTCAATAACTCGATCATCATCTAAAACTAATTTACAGCGTGACATCCGATCTAAAGATACGGGTACATTGACAATTACATCATCTTCTTCAATACCTAAATCTTTCATTATCGTCTCAACTTCTTCGGTCGCGTTATAATCATTGCCCATAACTTTTTTAGCTAATTCCATTGGTTTTACTGGACGATGTTCCATCACTAACTCTGCCAATTCTCTTTTAACAACTGGTAATGGATCACCTTCAATAACCCCATATTCACTATCTACCTTTTTTACTACCTTATTAACAATACTCATCTTCTGCTTATCGGTTAATTTAGGTTCTCCTTTAATATATTGCTCATTTAAATAATAGCCTGGCTTTCCATCAATCATAAATCTTTTTTCGATAATTGACAAAATACCATCTTCAATATTTATAATTATTGCTTCTTCAACAGCCGTTGTCTTATTTGGTAAAATCTGCTGATTCACAAAACGAATACTACGAACTCCATTATTTTCTTCAATTAAACTCATTGGCATAGTTTTATAATTTAATTTAATAATTAAAATGTATTTTTTACCATCAACTTTACATTCAACAAACATCAAATTTGCATTAGGCATTTCTTCGATTTTTGTACAAAGATCAAATAGATCCTGGGTAATTTTTATTGATTCTTCTTTAAAATTGTCATCATTTTCTATCATTTTTCTTCCTGATTGTAATAAATGATGTTCACTTCCGATTATCAGTTGTTTAATTCCTGAATTTTCTAAACATTTTTCAATTTTTTTATCATAATATTCCGTTGTTCCTTCGGTCAAATTAATAAAAGTATCCGAATAAACTACTTTACTATGTTCTAAATCTAACATATGAATTAAAATTTTATCAATTATAATTGTATTATTCATTCTTTCATCACCACGACAAGTATATCATATTTTGATGATTTAAGGTATAATAAAGTGGGTGATAAAAATGAAAATAATTATAGCGCCTGCAAAGGTAATGAAAACTAAACAAATTAATATCGAAAAAACAGATTTGCTTTTTTCTAAAAAAACAGAACAATTAAATAAATATTTGAAGCAATATACTATTAATGAATTACATGATTTGATGAAAATATCTTTTAAAATGGCTGAAACTGTTTATACTTATTATCATGAAAATTATGAATCTACGCCTGCTATTTATTGTTATCAGGGAACTGTTTTTAAGCAAATCAATTTAAATACTTATAATGATAGTGATTTTAATTATTTAGATAAATATCTTAATATTATGTCTGCTTATTATGGTATCTTAAAATATAATACTAAAATTACACCTTATCGTTTAGATATGATCATGAAATTTGATTTAAATTTATATGATTTTTGGCAAGATGAGGTAAACAACTATTTTAAGAATGAAGATTATATCATTTGTCTTGCCTCTAAAGAGTTTGCAAAAATGATCGACCATCCCCATTTAATTAATATTGATTTTGTTGAGAAACGAGCTGATAAGCTAGTTCGTAATTCAATGTATGTTAAACAGGCTCGTGGTAAAATGTTAGATATCATGGTCAAAAACAAAATTATTTTATTAGAAGATTTAAAAAAAATCACTTTTGATGAGTATCATTACAATGATCTTTTATCAAATACTAATAACTATGTATTTATCAGAGATGCTAAACAACAATATAAAAAATTATAACAGATGGTTACCCATCTGTTATTTTTTTAGATATTTAGTTAAAAACTGCAACATCACTTCCATTTGTTCATCTGTTCCAATTGTAATTCGCAGATATTGCGCAATTCTTTCTTTATTCCAATGACGAACAATGATCCCTTCTTTTCGTAAAGCCTTGAACAGTTCTTGACCATCTATGTCAGGATGTTTTACAAATATAAAATTAGCATAACTATCAGGAACAATAAAGCCCAATTCTTTCAGTCTTTGTTTTGTCATTTCTCTAGTTTTAATTATTTTAGCACACTTAGCTTTAGTATCTTGATCATCTAAAATACTTGCTAAAGCTATTTGCTGGGTAATGTAATCGATTGGATATGAGTTAAAAGAATTCTTCACATCATATAAATGACTGATTGCCTCTTTATTTCCTAGTGCAATTCCTAAGCGAATTCCTGCTAACGATCTTGATTTTGAATATGTTTGAATCACTACCAGATTTTCATATTTATTAATTAATGGTACACAGCTTTTACCTCCAAAATCAATATAAGCTTCATCCACAACAACAATACTATCAGGATTATTTTTTAAAATAGTTTCAATAAAATCTAAATCTTCTAATAATCCCGTTGGTGCATTAGGATTAGGAAAAATAATTCCACTATTTGCTTGTAAAAAATCATTAACATTCATTTTAAAGTTATCATCAAGTTTAACTAACTGATAATCAATTTGATATAGATCACAATAAACAGGATAAAAAGAATATGTAATATCTGGAAATAAAACAGGCTCATTCCCATTAAAAAATGTTAAAAAAGTTAACGCTAAAACCTCATCAGAACCATTACCGATAAATACTTGTTCCTCATCTAAATGATAATAATCAGCTAAAGCTTTCCTTAAATCAACAGCATCGCTATTAGGATATAATCTTAACTTATCAATATCTATATTACTAATTACTTCTTTAACTTTCGGACTCGGTCCATAAGGATTTTCATTAGTATTCAATTTAATCATATTTACAATCTTAGGCTGTTCACCTGCCACATATGGTTCCACTTTACGTAATTTATCTTGCCAAGTCATTTAATTTCCCCCTTAAATTATTTCTGCAATCAACTCTGATAAATTTTCAACCTGCCGATAACTATATTTCTTGACTTCATCACTTACACGATTGAAGGTATAACCATAATCAGCATGCTCAAACATACTAATATCATTATATGAATCCCCAATTGCATAACTAATTAAATCACCATTAATTAAATTAACCAAATTAGTAATTCCTGTTCCTTTAGTACAATTACTTGGGGTAATATCTAAATAATGTTGATTTAATGTTCCTTGAGCATCACTATTATAATTTTCAGCAATAAAATTCTTGATTTTTAAAACATTATCTAATTGTTGATCATCCTGATGTATCGCTATTATATCAAATTCTTTTGTCTTTGAATATTCCTTTAAAAAGTCATATTCTTTAACGGCAATCATCCCCTGAGCACTATATCTATATGTTTGATTACGATAATATGCCAATGTCTTCTTTCCATCAAAAAAGTAAACCCACAAATTATTATATTTTAAACACTCTTCAATAATTCTAACTCCAACTTGTTTTGAAATTGCCTGTCGATATAAAATAGCCTCATCTTTATTCATGATTTGAGCCCCGTTATTTAAAATAAGATAATCATAAGCTAAGTCGTGTTTATTAATTTCGCCCCTGACCTCTTCAATATTTCTACCAGTATTAAAAACAAATATATTTCCAGCATCTCTAAATCTTTTTATCATTTCTTTATCTTTTGAATAAAGTAATCCTGATTCATTAATAATCGTTCCATCCATATCACAAAACAAAATTTTTTCATCTTAACCTCCTAAACTAGATCATCAAATAAATGATAAAGTACTTCTTTACTTTTATTAGTTTCTTTTAAAGCTTCTTCTATTCCTTTAGCTATAATTTCACTGTTTTTTAAACAAACACATTGACCACTTTGCCTTTCAAGCAACAGTTCAATTGCTTTACCAGCCATTCTTGAAGCTAAAATGCGATCTTCTGGAACTGGTGAACCGCCTCTTTGAATATGCCCTAAAACAATTGCTCGACTTGAAAAACCAGTTTCTTGATTAATTCTTTTAGCCAATTTATCAACATCAAAAATTTTTTCACTAGCAATGATAATTGCATGCCGCTTATGATAAACAGTCTCATTTTTATCATTTCAGAAATAACAAAATCTTCATCATATCCCGTTTTATTAGTAATAACTAATTCACTGCCACATGAAATCGCAGAATAAAGTGCCAAACTATCTGCATTGTTTCCCATTACTTCAATTACAAAACAGCGATGATGTGAACTTGAAGTATCTCTTAATTTATTTACAGCATCAATAATATTTGATAATGCGGTATGAAACCCAATCGTTTCATCAGTTCCATTAATATCATTATCGATCGTCCCTGGTATACCAATACAGTTTATTCCTTTTTTACTTAAAGCTAAAGCTCCACGATAACTACCATCACCACCAATTACAACAAGACTATCAATGTCAAATCTTTTTAAATTTTCAATTGCTTTATCTTGTACTTCATCCAATTTAAATTCAGGTAATCTTGAAGATCCTAAAATCGTTCCCCCTTTAGCTAAAATCTCTGAAACATCACTGTACCCCAGTTTCTTTATCTTCCCTTCTATAAGTCCCTGATAACCATCATATACACCATAAACTTCAAAACCTCTTTTAATTCCAACTCTAACTATCGCTCGAATTGCTCCATTCATTCCAGGAGCATCACCACCTGAAGTTAATACTGCAATTTTTCTCATTCCTATACCCCCAAAAAATTTTTATATTAATGATTATAGCATAATCATTAATGAATAATTAATTATTTCTAATTTAAAAAATAAAAAATTAAATTAATTATTATTTTTTAAAGTAATTCTCCTTTTTAGATTGTAAAAGATAATGAGGAGGAAAAAATATGATTCATGAAAAAACTATTATCGATAATAACAATAATGTTCGCT
>BAHP02000139.1 GCA_000508865.1 Clostridiales bacterium VE202-01 | reverse complement strand
ACATTTCCATTTCATCAATATCTGTATTTATTTCTACAAATTCAGTAGACTTATGTAAGTTCCTTTTCTTGATTATGCCATCAATCATTATACTCATTTGTTCTATTCTTTTTTCAAATTCAATTGACAATTTATCTATTCGTTCTGAATTCATATCCGTATACATTTGATATTTTTTTAATTTTTCTTTGAACTCAATAACAATACCGTCTAATTTACTTAAATCAAATCTAGAAGGATCTTGTATATAATTGAGGTAATCATTAAAGCTTTTATTTACATTTGAAAAAAATTTACCATAATCATTAGTAAAGTCAATTTCATATGTTAATTTTTCGCATTGCATTGATTGTCCGTTATCAAAAATCGGTACTACTTTAGACCATTCTAACGTCTTTACATTTCTGATTATTCCATAATTTTTCATATGTCTATCTTTATTTAAAATTAAGCTATCAAGAAAAAACATATTTTCAATTTCTTGCCTTGCATTAGAAACATTATGTTCTTCTAATATTTGAATGTAATGTTCAAAATCACTAATGTGGTTTTCTTTCTTTTTTGATCTGTAAACATCAATAGCAGTTATTATCTCTTCATCATCTTTTATAAAGTTAATGCACTTGGACACTATTTTATTATAGATAATATCAATATCATAATGACAGTGTTCAAATCCTAATCTTTCACATATGGCAGATGCAAGCCATTCATTGATTGGCTCTTGTCTACTTGCAGTGTAAGTACTTTTAACTAGTATTCTATTTTTACCTTCTATTATCCATGCTTTTTGGAGCATACCATCTGTTGTATTGTTTGGAGAATATATCTCTGGTTTAATATTTTGAGATGAACTTAAAGATACCATTAAATATCCTTTGTATTTAAAATCATTATTGAAAAAGTTTATATCTTCCCAACTAATATTTTCATTTTCAGGTTTTATCCAGTACTGGTCGCTTAATGATAGGGCATAAGCCTTATTTAATAATTCATTAGTGGAAGAAATATTTAGACGTTCTAATAGTCTTTCTATATCTTTTCTCCAAGAAGGAATGCCCCTTCCCTTAAACCAATTGTTTAGTTCTTTTTTTAGATTTTTGGATTTATCTTTATAAGCGTTATATAAAGATAAAGGAGAATAATCAATATTGATAATTTCATAGATATGGGAGATAGTATTACTGTCTTCATCATATTCCATGTAAGTTATTTTTTTATTTTGATTCATTAAATAACATTTCATCGATATAAACACCTCTCTTGATTTTTCTTATTATATCATGATATGAGTTGTTAGGTAATTTATTTTCTGTATTATTTTGTCAGTAGTTATTAACCATAACAATTTTTTTACTTTTAATGCTTTAGCGAAGCTGAATAAGGCGCCTACTTGGCAAAATTGCTAAATAGGAGTTATAAATAAATATATCAATTTTTACTTAACAATTTTGCTAAGTATTGCATTTAATTTATTATCAAAATGTTCATATAATGAATTTTGTGCATCAGCGTGTTTTGTTGAATAAAGTTATATAATATTTATTAAATTTTTTTCAATTTTATCATTTATAAAAATGGATGAAATTATTAAGATCAGATTTACAAATAAGTAAATCAAATAAAAAAACCATAATTAATGCCTATAATCGCAATCATGTAAAATTAAATATAAAAAAATGTATAGAGTTTGGCGAATGATTGTTACTGATGAAATAGAAGAATTAACACATGAATGAAAGAGAAAACAAATATGCATGAATTATTATTAATATTTTAAAATCGAAATTGGTACAAATAATAATTTTCTCTTTAAATTTTTATTTACAAAAAATTTAAAAGAGCTCTTTTCGAACTCTTTAACTACGATACATCATATTCATTTTACGAATTTCTTCTTTAATCTTATCCCTTAATTCTAACGGTTTAAAAACTTCAATATAGTTAGCTAATTGTAAAAACCATCCTACAAGACTTTCATCATAAATAGCATTTTCAATCGAAATATCTACAAATTGATGAAATTGGTTAACTATAAAAGCACTCTCTTTAAAACGATCACGCAACATTTCAAAAACTTTATTACTATTAACTGCATATACTCTAATTTGTAAATTTACTAAGACGTTCTTTGCAATATGTAGAGGATCATTAAACTGCCAAATTTTATCCTTAAATGACGCAACTTTATTTTGGACATATTTAGGCGTTCTTACCACCCTCAATTCAGCCAAACGATCAATACGATAATATTCTAATTCTAAATTCTCACCACTATTAATATGATATCCCACCATATAAAGTTGATTATCAATAATATCAATATTAGTTGGAAACATCAAAACAGCTTTATTAGCTATAACTTCTTTTAACTCATTTTCATTTACAACATAATCTAATCGTTTAAATGATACACAAGCAAAATTATTTACAGCACTAATTATTTTATCTAAATAAGTAAGAGTGTTATTTTGAAAATCTTCATCACTTAAATCATCTAATAAACGATATTGATTGATTTTATGTAATGATGTGTCCGACAATACCTTTTCAATTAATTTAGAATTACTTTTTTTATCTAAACTTAAACACTTCCGTAATAGCCTTGTTAATACAATTAATTCGACATCATTATAAAATGTCTTTTCAACAAATGCACCCCTTTTTTGCTTTGTAGTATACTCAATTCTTCCACTTTCAGAAGCATTGAAAGGTGCTAATAATTTATCTTGATGATCATTAATAATATCGTTGAATGATTTTATCGATTCAATATCAGCCTTAATAGTATTACTTGATATGCTAGTTCCTAACTCACCTATTCTTAAAATCAGCTCATCTCTAGAAAGAGCATGATTTTCATCCGTTAATCTCTTTAAAAGATATTCTGTTAACAAAATTCTTGTACCATTGCTAATATCTCCCATACATTTTCCTCCAGTACTTTAATTCTACTTTATCTCTTCAAATATGTAAAATATCAACTGGTTATATACATTAATTTTTTGGTACATTTAAAAAAATAATAAATAAAAAATTCAAAATTTTGAACTTTCTTATTAAAAATAATTATTCTTCTACTTAATTAATTACTTTTTAAATTTATATACATCTTATATTTAAAGATATATTAAATGATGCCAGATTAAATATTTATCATTCTTTTTTACTATAAATTAATCCTCAACATTCCTTTTTGACCAACTATTCACATTTAACCATTATTTTACAATTACTGTACATTAGTTATAATCACTCATTATCAAAAATAAAATTGATCCGTCCAATTTCTAATACAAAATAAAAAAGAGATTTCTTATTTGCTGATAAATATACAGTTTTTGAAATCTCTTATTTTTAGTTATTGATAATCAAAATCATCTCTTATCTTTTAAAATTTATTCTATTACCAAAATACAGTAATTGATTACTATATATTAACTAGAAAAGCGTTCCCTGCTTTCCCCAATTTTGATACTCATCAAATGAAACATATATATCTTTAGGATCAATATTAGTTGTATCCTTGATCATTTTTATTAGTTCTTCAGTGAATTTCTTTTTAGCTTCAAAATCAATTGATTTGTATAATTTTATAGCTATCATCATACATGGAATATCTTCACCTCTAAAATACATAATTTGATTATCTTCTAAATGAAGCATTAAATTTTCCTCTTTTTTACCAGGTAAGATCGTAATTAATTCACCTGTCTTTTTAGCAATATCATTCTCTTGTCTAAGAGTTAGTTTATGATTTGTCGTAAATGAAATAAATGGCATATTTATCTTCTAGTATATTATAAATAACCACTGCATTAGCTATCTATAAATATACCTTCTCC
>BAHP02000140.1 GCA_000508865.1 Clostridiales bacterium VE202-01 | reverse complement strand
CGATAATGCAAATTTATCAGTAGTTATAATTTCTTTTTCTACTAAGTTATCTTTTGCAAGCTGTAATTTTTCAATAGCACTATCAATATCATTTTGGCTAACAGCATTTTCTAAAACTGTTCTAGCTTCTTGGCGTATTTCAACAAATTCTAACCAGCTTTCTTCAGTATAATCATTTTCTTGTAATTGATCACAAATATCTAATAACTGTTGTAACTTAGAAAAATCTAAATCAACAGCTGATTTAATTGTATAAATAAATTCTTGATCACGAATATCTTTTACAACAACTTTATCGTTTCGAGTAACTATATCATTACTATTTTTTATAATTCCTTCATTAGTTTGAATTTCTACAGTACAATTTCCTTTTGGTTGCAGCATAGCTATAAGCTTAGCGACACTAATTGAAGTATCATCAAGTTTAACTGTTGCATTACTTTCATCAACAATATTTCCTCCAAGTCGCCAACCAAATACTTTTATTTCTTTTACAACAGCTGGAATGTATGCTAGCTGTAAGCTAGAACTATTTACTGTTAAATTCATATCTTTAATTTGTGATGTTTTTCCTTCAACCCAATGCTCTGTATGATCCTGAATTGTATTATCATTATTAACTAGATCATAACCACCAGCTATTCCTACTGGATTCAAGGCATGTAATTCATATTGATAAGAGCGTTTTGAAGCTGAATTAAACCAGTCAATCGTAACTCCAGTAAGATAGAACCAATCATTTGTATCTGCTTTTTCAGTAAGGTCTATATGAACTGTTGCTGGATAATAGCTTTGAGTTCGAGCTGCATTCATTACTCCACTCCATCTTGTATCGATATTACCATCATTGATATTAGTAACAACAAAACCTTTAGCCGCATCTTCATTAGCGACGATCTTACCATCTACCTCTTCTTCGGTAACTAATGCCTGTACCGGCTGATTTTGAGATATTGGAGTAGTACTATGATCAGCAAATGATAAAGTATAGGTATCTTTAATTTCTTGATTTAAACTTTCAATAATTAAAGAAACACCTTCATAAATAACATCTTGATCATCTAACTCATTATTACCATCAACAACACTTATTTTTGCATTTCCATCAATTTCTAATTGATTCAATAATTCTGCTACCGTAGTTCCAATACTTAAACCACTAATAATATGATTACTTTCATCAACATTATATACTGCTGAATTTATTTGATAACCTTCTATTTCCATCTCCCAAACACTCGGAGCATGGTATGCATAACTTGTGCTTTTACCATCAATTTCTAATAGAACATATCGTCCCTTAGCATTTAAATCTTCTATTACATGATTTTCTTTTTTCTCAATATTATCACTACCATCAACAATTAAATATTTTTCATCAATTGTTTCTTGCTGTAAAACATCTAAGTTATCTGCAGCATAGATTTTATATGTATAATAACGATTTACATTATTTTCATTATGTGGCGTCGTTCCACCATAGAAAGTTAAATCTATATGATTTAAATGATAATCAGCCCCTAAATCAATGCATACTTTAGCAGGATAAATTGCTTTATCATGAGCAGCATTCATCGCACCGCTCCATCTTGTATCAAGTTTGCCATCGTTAATATAATGAGCAGGTGCATAATTCTTACCATGAACAAGATCATTTTCGCCTTCTAAAACATCTTCATTAGGTTTAGTTACACCATCACTATCTACACCTTCAAAAGCAATTACTTTTTTGTTTTGTGAAACTGGCGTAGTATCTAAACCGCTCTTTTCTAGAGCATAAATAATTTCTTCATCTCCTGTGCTAATAACAACTTTCATCTTAGCATCAAGTTCACCACTACTAACAGTATTACCATCTTGATCAATGATCGAAATCTTATCAAAGTTTCCATCAACTATTAGATTTCCTAATAAATCTTCAACATTATCACCTGACCAGCCTTTTATTTTAGCATTGGCATTATCAATGCGATAGATATCACTCTTTAACATAAAACCATGTACTTCAACTTCACGAATATACATTGAGGCTACTGAATTAGTTGCCGAAAGTCCTTCAATTTTTACATATCGAGCTAGTTGTGGTTCAAAATTACGATTAGACCAGCTCATTCCACTGCTTTGATCACTACTCTTAGTTGAATCAATAACTTTAGTCCAATTTACATTATCCTGCTTAAATAAACCGAATATGTAAATGTACGATGACTAGTGTCATGATCCCACCATAATACATTAGTATCATAAACATAATAAGTATCTTGTAAATCAATAATTGCATTTTGTGGTGACTGTGTAGATAAAGCTATTCCTGAATTCCATGCCGTATCTGTTTTACCATCAACCATATTTTCTTTTGGTTCGCCACTTTTTTCATTTTCTACGATTACTGGCTTATTTCGTGATATTGGCTGAACGATTACTCTATACCAAACCGCATGTTCTTGATCTTCACTGATTGCTTTGATCCACATATCGTAGCTAATCGATATATCATCATCTAATAAAGTACTCTTATCACTATCATAAACTTCAACACTAGTACCATTTGATAAAGTTACATTTGCTTTAAAGTCTTGTACTTTAGTTCCCGCCGGAATTCCTGAAACAGTACTATTTTCATCATTTACATATGCAAAATTATATAAATTTGAAGAGATTGAAACTGTATCGTATAATTTTCGATTCCATGTTGTTTCATCAACATATGTTTTACCGTCTTTTCTACCAATTGCAACAATATGATTTTCACCTGATTGTAAAGTTATATCCCACATAAATTTATGCTGTTCAACTTCACTTGCTGTTACAATACCCTGAGAAACACCATTTACAATCAATTCAACTTCATCCATATTAGCATATACTTTTGTTGAAATAACATCCTGATAACGATTTTCAAATCTTTTACTTGTGATATGTAAAGTTGGATCTTTTGACCAGGTAGCCCGATAAAAATAATATACATCTTTTTTCAAAGTACGGTCATATGAAACCATTCCTTTGTTATTAATTCCTTTTCTACCAGCTTCACTGCGACTATCAGAACCAAACTCAAACATGTTCCATACAAAAGTTCCCCACAACCATGGCCGCTCTTCTATTGCCTGATAATAGATTTCGTGCCACTGTGCTTGGAATTCTTCGGTTTGATAAGCATCAAAGCTAGTTCCTACTCGATATCCAGGATTTTCTTCATGATATTCAACATTACTTCCAACCCCGTATTCACTCATTCCAATTTTTCCATTTACATTAACGGTAATTGTCTCACCAGTACTTTCATCGGTAACATCAATAGTATCATGACTCTGAGCATATTCTTTTACTTGATCAAGCCAAGTTCCAAAATAACGTACATCCTGTGATTCGTATAAACCAAAATATTTATTCCATGCACTAACATCAGACTGCCAGCTTAAAGCAGCACTTTGACTTTGTGCTGTCGCTACAGTAACTAAACGCGAATTATCTAATTCATGAGATAATTCATATAAATCACGTAAGAGCGTATTTATCCTTCCACCATTATTTGGCCATTGTTCATTATGAATTCCCCATACAACGATCGATGGATGAGATATATTTTGCTTTATTAATTCCTCTAAATTATTTTTTGTACTTTCAGTAAAATGTTCACTTGCTGTCATACTATTAACTAACGGAATTTCTGCCCATGCACAGATACCGTATATATCAGCTAATTCATAAGCATATTCATCATGTTGATAATGAGCCAAACGCAAAGCATTAGCACCAATATCTGCAATCATTGCCATATCTTCTTCCTGGTCTTTTTTACTAACTGCATATCCTTTATCCATGCGGTCCTGATGCTTATTTACACCACGTAATGGATATGATTCACCATTTAAGAAAAATCCTTCATTTTCATCAACATAATAAAATCTAAAACCAATTTTTTTATATACAACATCTTTGATATCATTATTTTCATCGTATAAGAACACTTTTACATTATATAAATATGGATCTTTAACCCCATTCCATAAATGAGGATCATCTACGATGATTTGTTCATTTACATTTTGGATTTCGCCAGTACCGTTAATTTCAATTTTTTCATTTCGAGAAACTTCATCCCAATTTGCATCATACACAACTGTTTGCATATATGCCTTTTCCTCGTTATTAACAGCAACTCTAGCATCAATATTAATCTTACCACCAGCACCAAAAACATCTGTAACTGTAGAATCTTTAGTGACATTATCAATTACTGCCTGGTTAATTAAGACCCCTTCACTTCCATGATCTAATAAATCAAAATGACTATCATCAACAGCAATAATATTAACATCACGGTATAAACCACCAAATACTGTAAAATCTCCTGACAAAGGCATTAATGAATTAACTCGGTTATCTACACATAACGCTATTTGCGTTAAACCATCTTTTTTTACATAATCAGTAATATCAAATCTAAAATTAGAATATCCACCTTCATGCTGACCAAGATATTTTCCGTCTACATATACGTCAGTAATCTTACAAGCACCCTGTACTTCTAAAAATACATTTTTATTTTCATAAGTATTACTTGTAAAATCTACATCAGTGATATACCATCCTTTACCTTTAACATAATCATTATTACCATCAGCACCATCTTCACTGTTCCAGCAATGTGGTACTTGTACATGTTCCCAATTATTATCAATAGTAGGAACCGTTTGACTGTCAGGTACTTTTTCCATATCTTTTTCTAATTTAAACCGCCAGTCATTGTCATTAATATTTACTTCTGTATGAGCAGTTTGTTTATATACTGGCTCAATTACTTGAACATTAAATTGTCCATTTTCTATTTTACCGTCTTTTTTTGCAGTTACTTCTATTGTTGTAGTTCCAGCTTTTTTAGCTTGTACAACTATTGCATTTTCTTCTAAAGATACCTCAGCTATTGATGAATCTTTAGAATCAACCAATAATTCTACGCCTTCTTCTGGATATGTAGTTACAAATACATGGGTCTTTGTATCTACTTCCAAATTTTTTACATCCCGTAATCCTTGAATTGAAAGATCACTAATAACTGTACTTTCAAATTCTTTTCCCTGAACTGATAATGGTGTCATGACGGAAAATAACATTGTCATTACCAGCAGCACAGAAAATAGTTTTTTCATAAAAATCCTCACTTTCTTTAATATTCTTTCCCCACATAGAGTTTTAATTATATTTAAAAAAGACATCATAGAAAGCTGATATCTTAATTAAGATATAATTGTAAAACTTCTATATTAATAATATGATAAAGCGCTTACATAAATTTGTCAATGATTATTAAAACAATAATTTAATATCCAAAAAAATAAAACTTTAATGAAATAAAGTTTCTAGGTTAATTCTTTTTCAAATATCTTTTTACTAATTATAAAAGTAACTACAAGAATTACAAAAAATATCAAAAGGATTATTTTAGAGTCATAATTACAATAAATAATCCTACCAAAAGTCCAAAGATCTAAAAAATGATTTTATCAAAATATCATTTTCTTTAATCAACCGAGATTGATTAATCAAATTCTGTTGTGGTGTTATTACTGAAATCAGATTTCAATACATCTTATGTTGTTATTAAACTTTTTATTGTTAGTAAAAGAATTAATTCCAATCGGATTTCAATACATCTTATGTTGTTATTAAACTAACACGGGAGAATATTTTGTTATGGAAGACCAAAAATTTCAATACATCTTATGTTGTTATTAAACTTTGGGAAAAGATAACTCATGATTTAGGTATAAGTTCATTTCAATACATCTTATGTTGTTATTAAACCAACATCGTTTGTTAAAGATTTTCTTGAAGAATAATTTCAATACATCTTATGTCGTTATTAAACGCAGCCGATGATTGACCTTTTTCACGCGCTCTATCCATTTCAATACATCTTATGTTGTTATTAAACAATCGACTGGCTAGCTAAGCACATTGTTGATTAGCACATTATATAAACAAAAAAAGACAGGAACAAATCAAATTAAATTAATAAATATAAAAAACAGCTGAAATAATTTGATAAATTAATATGCAAATTATCTCAACTGTTTTATTATTATGTTTAAGGAGATCGGCATATAAAAAAGAAAGGATCATTGGATTGCGG
>BAHP02000141.1 GCA_000508865.1 Clostridiales bacterium VE202-01 | reverse complement strand
AACATCCTAATATCTCTTCATCAAAAGAACTTTCACTTTGTGATTTAATTATACTGACATTATCTTCTTTATTTATAGCTTTTTAATTATTTCTTTAATAAAATTAACGATGCTAAGGTTATCTTTCAAAAATTATTTTAATCAATTTATATCCATCATATTTATCGATATTTTACAATTTTATATGCTGGAATTTAGTATCTAAAGAAATCTATATATACTATTTTTATCTTTAAATTCTATTTTTTAAACTCATTACTTTTTTATACTCTCTTGGACTCATCCCAACTACTTGTTTAAAAGCTTTTGATAGATGATATGCTGAAGAATATCCCAACTCTTGAGCAACTTCAGTTACTGTCTTATTAAGAAGCAATCTTTTTTGAGCATATTGAATTTTTTGTTGATGAATATATTTTGCTGGTGGAATATTCAACACATTAGTAAAAGCTTTATATAAAACACTATTAGATACTCCAATTACTTGTGACATCGTGCTTAATCTAATTGATTCAAATAAATGATTTTGAATATAAACTATAGCCTCATTAACTACTTGAATGTACGGTGAATCAATTATTTCGATATGATTATCTTGACTACGTTTTAATTGAGCTCTCATCATTTGGACAATCAAACGAATCAGTGCTGAAGTAATAATATTAGAATAACCAATTTCTTTTCTCTGAGCCTCCAAATATAGCCTATCTAGCATTTCTGTATAATCCAACATTTCATGGGCTTCGATCATATGTCCATGTTTTGTTAATAATGAAAGAAACTGATGCTTTAAATAAACAGGTTCAATATCAAAATGAAAGTGATAAAATGAATATTTTTCATAGCCTTCATTAATAGTGGTAATCAGTCGTGATGGCTCTAATACTAAAAAACTTCCTGGTTTACAATGATATTTCTTATTACCAATAATCGTTGTAGAACCACCTTCACGATAACATACGATCTCTATATCATCATAAATATAACTTGCTCTTGTATCATGACTAGATACCCATTTATCAAAACTATGAATTTGAAAAGTCATTTTCCCAAGCATATCTGTCAATTCATCACTTTCAAAAATAATGGATTGATTTTGTGTTTGAATATACATAAAAATCACCTCTTTTTATTTTAACCCAAATTAAAGAAAGTTACAATTAACCTATACTTTTATTAAAAAATGCAGGCTGATACCTGCATTTATATTAATAATTTTTATATTTAAAATTAATTAAGCGATTTTTTCTTCTTTCCATGAATATAAGCCGCAGTAGTTCCTAATGTAACCACAGCCATTATCCATAAAGCAATATTTTGATAATCTCCTGTATTAACTGTATCTGGTGATTTTTTAGAATCATCTGACATTGCTACCCGATCAGGTGTCCCTGGTTTAATAGAATTAGCAGGATCATTAGGATTGATAGAATCACTATTTCTACCTTCGCCTTTCATCCTCCATAACTGAGTACCATAAAATGGGTTTGCTGTTCCTACAACCATCCAATCATCAGATGTTGCAAAAATTCTTAATCCATGATTATATGGATCATTAAAACCATCTGTTGTAATAGTTTCAAAATTAGTTCCATCATCAGTTACGTACATGTCAAATCCTCTTGTAGCTGTTGAAAGATATTCTAAACATTCTTTAAAAGCTTTAAGATTATCTAATGTCATCATATTTAATAATTTATCATATAACTCATCAAGTATATTTGGAAGACCTGAAATCTTGTCTTCAATAGTTTTGTAAATTTGATAAAGCTCTTCATATATATTTATAAATTCTTCACTACCTTTTTTATTTAAATAATCATCACAAAGTGCTAATTTTGCATTTAAGACTGCTAATTCTTCAGCAGTTTTTGCTTCTAATGAATCAGTAGCAATAGTCCCATTAAGAATATCATTAGCAAGCTGCTCTTTTTGTTCATTTGATAAAGCTATACTATTTTGACTTGATTTTTTATTTTGACTATAAGGACTTATAGCCATATTTTTATAACGATCGTTTGCAAGTTCAATAGCTTCTTCTACCATTGCATAAGCTTTTTCTTGAGAATTAGATTCTCTCATTAGTTTAAAATTAGAACCACTATCATTTTTTTGTGCCAACAATTCTAAAAGAACTTTAATATACGCAATTTGTGACTGCCATTCTTCTGGTTCACGATTAATTAAATCACCATTAGTAAACTGCCCAATTGGTTCTAATAAACTACTACTATCAAACGTTCCTAAATAAAGTTTCCCGTCATATACAACTGACTGCCAAATATATTGATTTTCATGATGTCCAAAACCAGAACTAATACCTGAAACGCCTCCATCAGGAAACATATCTGTAGCATCTCCTACAACAAGTTCAATATTTTCATTTTTATCCATACGATAAAGATTAACTGATTGTTCCAAATTTTTGGCTAAAACTCAACGTTAGTATTAAATATAGCATCTTCTAAAGCTATTTCAATATCTTCATATTCACCAATGTAAAGATAATCATTATAAATCACCATATTACAAGCACCAGCTCGAGTTCTTTGCGGATCAATACCAAAAGTATATTTAGCATTATCCTTTTCTTTGTCACCAATAACACTTGTCCACTGCCATGTACCATCAGACTTTTCATCACCTCGAACGATTGCAAAAGATTGCATTGTATGTTCATCTGGCTTATTATCTGGAGTCCCTGTACACATTGCAACATAAAGACTTCCATTATATGAAGCTATTTCCCAGATAGAACCGCCATAAATACTATCTTCATAGTGATAAGCAGGATAATTAAATAAATCATCTTTATCTGCAATTACTTTAAAAGAATTGCGATCAGAAGGATTCGATGTAATCATAATATAAGGGCCATTTAAACCAACACAGCTAACAACTAACTGGTTATCATAAACTGTCATCCCACGAATTCCTGTACAAATACCTTCTTTATAAGCTTGACCATATTCCTGCAAAGTTAAACCAGTGTAAACTTCCTGAATTTTATCAGTTTTAGGATCTATTTCATAAATACTAGGTAACCCTACTCCATTTGAACTTACACTACCACAAAAATATAATTTATTATTATATTCAATTGCATTTCTGAATAGCGGTGCTTGTCCAGTAGTATTTTTAGACATCAATAATTCAGTTTCACCAGTATTGATATTAACTTTCACTAAAATCCCTTGAGAATCCACACCATCTTCTTGCCCATAGAAAAATGTACCATTAAAAAGGGTATTTAAAGTAGCTCTCATGACTTCAATATCAAATTTATTACCTAAGACACCATCCATCAATTTTAAAGTATTTCCCATTGCAGCATAACAAGTACCTACATAAACATAATCACCATAAGTAATTGCTGCCCAAGAATAACTTTGACCACGATCACCATAGGACTCATCTTCACTTTGACCAGGTGTATATGTTTTTACATCACCATTACCAACATAATCAACAATTCCATCTGGTGATTGTCTTGGTTTATCAGCATGAGAAAATTTTTCAAATATATAGTCTCCTGACGTGTACTTATTAAAATCAGGAACAACTAATTCATCATCTTTTGCCCATACAGCTTTATAAGGCAACATACTAATACAAATCATTGCACTTATTATACAAATTATAAACTTTTTTATCCCGTTTTTCTTTTCCATTTCCTTTCCATTATATTATAGATAATTCACTAATTTATTATCATCTACAATATATTTTCTCCTTTCCAAAATATAATTTTGATTATACGCTGATAAATTGTATTATAAAATAGACAAAATAACTAAAATGTCTAAAACAAAAAATCAATAAAAATACTAAGATTAATTTTTAATTATTCGTAATTTTAGAATTAAATATAATATTAGATAAATAAAATAAAAATCCTTCATTTTCAAATAAAGGATTAAGTGCTATTAAAATCATTATATCTAATCAACCATTTTACGCTGATAAACAAAACTAAAAACAGCAATTCCAATTATAATTACATATCCTATAATACTAAATAAATCCGGAATTTGTCCCAAAACAAAGAAACCTAATAACGCAGCAAAAAGAATTTGCGTATAATCATATACAGAAATATCTTTACCTGGCGCATGAGTATAAGCCGCAGTAATTGAAAATTGTCCACCTGCCGCCATTAATCCCGTTCCAATTAATAAAAGCAATTGTTGTAAAGACATTGAAACATAATTTAGTGCAATATAAGGTAAAACTGAAATACATGAAAAACAAGAGAAAAAGAAAACGATCTTTGCACTATTTACACCTTGTTTTCCTAATTGTCTAACACAAGTATAGGCAATTCCCGCTCCTAATGCGCCACAAACACCAATTAAAGAATTAATATTATTCATAAAATCAAATGATGGTTTGATAACAAATAAACTCCCAATAAAAGCAACTATAATTGATATCTTTTGAATATAATTAGCTTTTTCTTTAAGAAATAAAGCTGAAAAAATAATTACAAAAAATGGTGATAATTTATTGAGCATCGAAGCATCACTAACCAAAAGATGATCTACTGCATAAAAATTACATAATATTCCCAGTGTTCCAAACATAGAACGCAATAATAGCATCGGAATATCTTTTTTTTGATACTTAAAATCTTCTTTATTTTTAATCAAAACACCTAAAGCAAATATCGCAGCCAATAAATTTCTAAAAAAACTTTTTTGAATTGAGGGAATATCCCCAGATAATTTCACAAAAACATTCATGCTGCAAAAAAGAAAGCTGCCAAAATAATATATATAATTCCTTTTTTCGTATTATTCATAATATCTCCTCTCTTAAAATGGTAAAAATGCAAATATAACCGCAAAAATAAGTGTTGGAAGCATATTTGCTACTCTAATATTTTTCTTCCAAACAAGATTCACACCGACAATAAAAATCATGATCGAACCAGTTAATGAAAGATTTGATAATGCCTGCATCGTCATAACTGGTTCCACGATTTTAGCAAAGATAGTTATTGCGCCCTGAAAAATCCCCACCGGTATTGCTGCAAAAATACATCCTTTACCTAAGGTTGTTGTCATGATCATAATAATTACCATATCAATGATTCCTTTTGCTATCAAAGTAGAATAATCTTTCATAATACCAGCTTGTAAAGCACCAATAACTGCCATTGCACCAACACACACAGTTAAAGAAGCAGTAACAAAACCATTGATAAATGAAGCATCGTCATCATTATTAGTTTTTTTTCTTTAACCAATTTCCAAATTGTTCAATATGTTTTTCAATTCCTAGCCATTCACCTATTAATGATCCTATAAAAAAACTGCTGATCATCATAATTGTCCCTGTAGTATTAATAACACCATTATCAATTATCAGCATTTCTTTTAGTGCTCCAGATATTCCAATGAAAATAACACATACTCCCATTGTCATCATCAAAGTATCTTGATAATGATTTTTCATTCCTTTTCTAACTAAAAAACCAACAGTTCCCCCAATAACAATAGCTATGACATTAAATAATGTACCCAATCCAATCATCTAATTTAAAATCCTCCACACCTACTACAACTCTCATTTTTAATATCCTAGCAAATAATATCTTATATATCAATATTTTAACTTTAAATTCTTTTTTCTAAAAATCTAACCATTAATAATTAGATATTGTATTATTTAAACTTTTTATATTCAAGTTTTTTGCTTATTTTACCCTTTTCATCCATTTTATATTATATTTATAAAATAATTTACCACCTATAAAATCAAAAAATAAGCCAGCAAATTAGATTTTCATTGCTGGTAATATATGAAATCATTATAATAGAATATAAAAATAAATAATTTAGTATTTAATGAGGTGAAAAATGAAAAATCCATGGAAAGAAATACCATTAACTGATTATGAGAGTCATATGAAGCTTGATTCAGTTATGCAATTACAAGCTATGAACAAAATGATGAAAGGTCAATTTGATACTTATCCCATTTCTAGTGTAATGATATTTGGTATTGCTGGCGGGAATGGTCTTGAACATATTCAAAAAGACAGATTTGAAAAAGTATATGGAATTGACATCAACTCTACTTATCTGCAAGCGGTTGTTCAAAGATATCCAGAATTAGGTGACCTTCTAAAATGTCTGTGTATTAATTTGATAGACGAAACTGATAAGTTACCAAAAGCAGATATGGTTATTGCAAATCTGTTGATTGAGTATATTGGATATGAATGTTTTCAAAAAGCAATCAAGCAGGTAGATCCAAAATATGTTTCATGCATTATTCAAATCAATATAGAAAATAACTGGGTGTCTGACTCTCCTTATCTTCATGTATTTGACGATTTGGAGCAGATACATCATCAAATGGAAGAACACGTATTAAAAAACACAATGTATGAAATCGGTTATCATCCTATCAAAACTCTGGAGTATCTATTGCCTAATGAAAAAAAACTGGTACAAATAGATTTTGAAAAATAACTCCTGTTAAAAAATAAAATATTTTATGAAATTTTCTAAATATAAAAACAATCATGTTAACTATTATGATTAGTTAAGCATGATAGTTGTATCGATTATTTTGAACGATAAAAACTACTTATAATCAAATTAGTAATAACAAAAATATCCTATAAAAGAATATATTCTACTTTTATAAATTTATCGTAATTAAAATTTATTCTTTTTCTTCATCCGTATCTTACCTGTAACATTTTCAACGACTAGTTTCATTACTGTTGTTTTAGGCATTACTGCCAGATTAAATTGAAAATCTTCTTGATGATAATGTTTCATTAAAATGCATAAAGCCTCATATTTTTCTTCTTCTGAAAGTATCTCTATTTTCCCTTTACCAATAACACTTTCATATTCCATTGTACAATTACCCTGATCTACATCCATCACCAATCTATGTGAGCAATCCATTTCAAAACTCACTCGATTATCTTTGGCAATCAATGCATATTTTCTTCCCTCAGTTGCGCCATGGAAATAAAGAGTGATCTTATCATCTTTTACCTGCATCCCAAAATTAAGTGGCAAAATATAAGGATATCCTTCATCGTTCAACGCTAATCTGCATACATCACATTTTTCCATCACTTTGATTATTTCTTTGATATCTGTTATTTCTCTATCACTTCGTCTCATATCATCTTACCTGCCTTCATTTATTATTTGTTTTCTTATGAGGGATATTATATCATGGATTTAAATTTTAATCATTATTTTCGATTCCAAGAGCTATCTTTATTGATTTTTGGATATTTTTTTATTTTTAAAATATTTCTAAAAATAATATCGATTTTTATTCCTTAATATACAAAGCTAATTCGTTGATTTTAGAATAGTAATGTACTATAATTTTAATGATTATTAAATAAGGTAAGGAGAGAACTATGGAAATTTCAAAAGATATTCGTTATGTAGGTGTTAACGATCATAATGTCGATTTATTTGAAGGACAATATGTTGTTCCTAATGGAATGGCATATAATTCATATGTAATTATGGATGAAAAAATTGCAGTAATGGATACTGTAGATATTAATTTTACTCATGAATGGCTAGATAATCTAGCTGATGTTTTAAATGATAAAACTCCAGATTATTTGATTGTTCAGCATATGGAACCAGATCATTCTGCAAACATTAAAAATTTTATTAAAATATATCCTGATACTACAATTGTTGCTAATGCAAAAACATTTGCTATGATGGATCAGTTTTTTGATTTAGATTCATCTGTAAAAAGACTTGAAGTAAAAAATGGAGCAACTCTATGTTTAGGTGAACATACTTTAACATTTGTATTTGCACCAATGGTACATTGGCCAGAAGTAATGGTTACTTATGATGCAAAAGATAAAGTTTTATTCTCTGCTGATGGATTTGGAAAATTTGGAGCAAATGATGTTAAAGAAGAATGGGCTGATGAAGCACGCCGTTATTATATTGGAATTGTTGGAAAATATGGTGCTCAAGTACAAGCATTATTAAAAAAGGCTGCTGGTCTAGATATTCAAATAATTTGTCCACTTCACGGTCCCGTATTGACTGAAAATTTAGGTTACTATATTAATTTATATGATATCTGGTCTTCATATAATATTGAAAGTGAAGGAATTGTAATTGCCTATACTTCAGTTTATGGAAATACTAAAAAAGCTGTTGAAATTTTAGCTGGAAAATTAGAAGAAAAAGGATGCCCGAAGGTTATTATTCATGATTTAGCACGTGATGATATGGCTAAAGCTGTTGAGAATGCTTTTCGTTATGGTAAATTAGTTTTAGCAACGACTACATATAATGCTGATGTATTCCCTTTTATGAAAGAATATATCCATCACTTAACTGAAAGAAACTTCCAAAATCGTACTGTTGCATTTATTGAAAACGGTTCTTGGTCACCACTTGCAATAAAAGTGATGAAAGAAATGCTATCAGGATGTAAAAAAATTACTTATAGCGATAATTCAGTAACTGTTAAATCTGCAGTTAAAGCTGATACTATCGAAGCAATTGATAAGTTATCTGAAGAATTATGCCGTGACTATATTGCACAATCTGATGAAAAAGCAAATAAACATGATATGAGTGCATTATTTAGAATTGGTTATGGTTTGTATGTAGTTACAAGTAATGATGGAAAAAAAGATAATGGTTTAATTGTTAATACTGTTACTCAAGTTAGTGATTCTCCAAATCGTGTAGCTGTAAATATCAATAAACAAAACTATTCACATCATGTGATCAAACAAACAGGTAAATTAAACGTAAACTGTTTATCAGTGGATGCACCATTTAATGTTTTTGAACGTTTTGGTTTTAAAAGTGGTCGAACAACAGATAAATTTGCTGATTTTAAACCTTTATACTCTGATAACGGACTTGCTTTTTTACCTCGTTATATTAATGCGTTTATGTCACTTGAGGTTGAAAACTATGTTGATTTAGAAACTCATGGTATGTTCATTTGTAAAGTAACTGAAGCACGTGTTATGTCTGATAAAGAAACAATGAGCTATACTTATTATCAAGATAATGTTAAACCTAAACCTAATACTGAAGGTAAAAAAGGATTTGTATGTAAAGTATGTGGTTTTGTTTATGAAGGTGATACATTACCTGATGATTATATTTGCCCATTATGTAAACATGGTGTTGCTGATTTTGAACCAATTGAAAATTAATAATTTGGGACTGTTAATAACAGTTCCTTTTATTTATAAAAATAGACAACTTTACTAGCTGTCTATTTATTTTGATCAATATCAATTAATTCATATTCACGACTACCAATTTTAAAGCTGCAGCAGCTTCAACTGTATGCACACCATTTCTTGACTCGATTCGTTCTAATAAATGTTGTTTACCAGGATCATTTGATGCATAAACTAAATCTAAACAAGCTTGATCTAACGCCACTGGATCAGTTGAACAAAGGATTCCAATATCAGCAATTGCAGGATCTTCAGCCACTGCACAGCAATCACAATCAACTGACATATTACACATAACATTTATAAAAACAATATTTTCTTGATAATAATTAACAATTGTTTGAGCTGCATCAGCCATTGATTCTAAAAATGAATCATGATCAGCAGTCCAAATTTCTTCAGGAACACCTGCACCATGAATATGAGCTTTACCATGTGACGAAGCAATTCCAATGGAAATATTTTTTAATGCACCACCAAAGCCACCCATTGGATGCCCTTTAAAATGACTTAATACTAACATAGAATCATAATTTTTTAAATGATCACCAACATAATTTACTTTTAAATGATAACCTTTTTTTACTGGTAATTCCATTTCTCCATCTTCATCTAGAATATCAACACTTGCAATATCACACCAGCCATGTAATTTCATCGTTTCCCAATGTTCCTTAGTTGTATTTCTTTTCCCTTCGTACGCTGTATTACATTCAACAATCGTCCCATTTACATATTTAATTATTGGTTCCATAAAATCAGGTTTAATAAAATTTTGGTTACCAACTTCACCAGAATGAACTTTTACAGCCACTTTTCCAGAAAGTTCAACTTTTAATATTTCATACATTTTGATCATTGCCTCAGGGGTAATCTCTTTTGTAAAATATACTTTTGCTTTTTCCACTTTCACCACTCCTCGTATTCTTACTTATTATATATAATTATTATAATCCTTAAAGTTAACTTTAGGTCAATAATATTTTCTCAATCTTTTATATTCTCGCTTAAAGATATCAAAAAAATCTATCTAAAAATAGGCTCTTTCTTGTTTTTTAATAAAAATATAAAAGGAAGAGTCAAAATTATCGATAAATTTCAATTCTTCCTTATTTTTAATTATCGAGTAAGAACTAGATAAATCTTTTTATTTTCATTGCTTTTTCTTTCTAGATAAATACGCAATTGCACTTAATGAAACAGCTGTCCCTAATACTGCTGTTAGATTAGTATTATCACCAGTAGCGACACTTGTTGTATCTCCTGTTTTTACAACTGATGTACTTTCTAACCCTTCGATTGCTTTTGTTAAAGTATCCTTAGCTTTATCCACTT
>BAHP02000142.1 GCA_000508865.1 Clostridiales bacterium VE202-01 | reverse complement strand
AGCTTTAGCATATCCTTTATCTTTTTCACTTGTCAAACCATCTTCATTAGTAATGATTTCAACTTCGTTACTAATATTGGATTTAAGTTTTGTATTTTTTAAAATTTCTGTTTTTTTCTTACTGTCTACCTCATCAAAATTCAAATAATCTTTAGGATCGCTTGAAATCGCTTGACCATATTCAACAATTACTTCCTCTTTCTTTAATTTCAATACTTCTGATTCTGACTTTGTTAAGGCATAAATTGCACCAGTTGCAATTATAACTACTCCTAATACAATACCACCTGCAAGAATCTTTTTCTTTTTTGTATTAAATATTTTCTTTATCCTCATTTTTCTCATCCCCTTCATTTTTACATTTTAATAATAACATACATACGAATGCAAGAATATAGCTTTTTTTTCTACACCTATATAGATTAATAAAATATAAAATCTTCTAAAAAATCAATTATCAAAGAATTAATATATAAAATACTTTTTATAATCGTATTTAGCAATACTCCAGTAACCGCTCCACAAATCACTGTAATATATCTATAATCGTCTGTAATTTTTCCAAATAAAATACCTAATACATATATTGCTACCATTATTTTTAGTAAATATGAAATAAAAAATGCTAATGCAAATATTCCTGTTCCTAAAAATTCTATAACTTTCATAATAAAATATAGAATAATAGCTAACGGTTTTAGCAATAAATATTTAAATAATTTCCCAATTATATACATGATCATTTCCTCTCCAAATTATATTTTAAGGTGCAAATTTGCCACTATTTTTATAATAGATAATATTATTATCTATATCCTGTCAAAACATTATAAAATTTATTTACATGTTTTTCTAACAATTTTAAAAATACAATGAGTAATATTACAACTAATACTGGTGTGACTATATAACAATTAAACTATTAATATCGTTAATAACTATAATTTTAAAAATAATTTTTTTTAATATTGTTAAAGACCACTCATGAAGCAAAAATATTCCAAAAACATATTTTGAATACTTCATAAAAATTTTATTTTTAATTTTAATCACTATTTTAAACCAAAATACAATACTTATTAAAATCTGCAATTGATGTATATACATATTTCTAGTAATTAATTCTAAAATAATTACTAGAATATACATTATACTTAAACATGTTAAATTAACTTTCTTTGCTGTGTTTAAATTAATTTTAAATTTTACTATGTAATAGCCCATACTAAAGAAAAATAAAGATTGATACTGTAAGAAAAATACATGAAGATTAAAATTAACTATCCATAAACAAAACATAATAATAAATAATATCTTAGGATAATAGTCAATCAATATTTTTATCATTTTTGATAAGATATTCAGAACAAGCAAATCTCTTATAAACCATAATGGAAAAACCATTGGATACATCGGATTGCCTATAAATGCATCTATCCAATCTTTTATATTCCACTCCTGTATTATCCAGTCTTTATTGACATAGAAAGATTTAGCAAAATCAAATTGATAGGCTACTAAAAATATTATTATCCATATTAAATTTACCAACAAATACGGTATTAATAATGTTTTGCTTTTTTCTTTATATTATCTTTCCAAGTAAAATCTCTTTTATATAGTAAAATACCAGCTAACATAAAGAAAATAGGTACAGCACAACTAGAAACTATGCTAGATATAAAATACTTAAAATTTATTAACCATCCTGCTTCTACAATATTTTCATGTATTACTATCCCTGCAGAATGAATATATAACACCATAACTATTGCTATAATTTTTAATGTATCTATAGCTTCGGAATATTCTTTTGAAATTTTATAATTCATTTCTTTAATCCTTCTTAATACAAATTATTTGAATTTAGATAAATTCCAATAAGTGCATCATATTGTAAATTCCGTAGAATTTGAATCATATTTGACTGACTCACACTTATACATCCTACTGTTGATCCGCCTGTACTACAATGTAAAAATATCGCAGATCCAGCGTCTGGAATACAAGCAGTGTTGTAATTAATAGCAATAGCATATTTATATGCTGTTGAATAAGAAACCAAATGTTCTGCACTGTTCCACTGTATCCCAGTTTGGCTGGCATCAACCAGTCTATTGTAATATGAACTGTTAACATCATCTACCCAATAATGGTTAGAATTTACTGTTAACCAGTTTCTAGATATACCAGGGTTGCTTGCTATACCAAATGCTTGCCCAAAAGAATAAATTCCTGTAGGTGTTTTCCCATCGCCTTCACGTTTATTGCTAGTTATACCATTTTTCCCTACTCGAGCTGAACAGTTTAATGTTTCTGTCCAGATTCCGTTACGCTTAGTATGCAGTGTTAAAGTTGCATAGCTTCCACCGTTTCCAACAACTGTTATTGCCTGTGTAGTTTGACGTGATATCGACATATTAGCAACAAAACTTTGATTCACACCAGAATTAGAAGATGAATTAGAACTGCTTCCTGCTGAAACTGTAGATCCTTTTTTATTTGTACTGTTTTCTTTACTGGAATTAGAACTAATTTTAGTATTTGCTGTATTGTCTTGAGCTATCGCTTTATTTCTTAATGTATTACGAATAGATTTTGTTCCATCTTCATTAGTTACTGTTTCTGTTACTAATTCCTGATTCTCATTTGGAGCTTCAGTGATATTTATTGTTAATTCTTTCACAGTTTCATTGCCAGAACTGTCTCTAGCTGTAGTTTTTAACACATAAGTTCCTACCGTGTTACTGTCAATTGCACTGCTGTCGTATCCTACTTCTACTGGTGAAAGATCAGTTGCATTAAACAAATTAAGATTGTCAAAATCATAAGCACTTAAATCAGTTCCTTTAACAATATCAATACTGCTGTATTCAGTGTTCAATTCTGGAGCTGTAGTATCAACAACTTTAACTTTTTTAATAAGCATTTCATCATTAAAAGTCATTGTTATTTTATAGTCACCAATTGTTGGATAATCTTTACCTTCCTCATATTTAAAATTTGACTTTATCTCTACTCCCTTTTTAAGAACTTCTTTTTCCTCTTTATCCATTCCTTTTGTATTCAATAGTTTCATGCTATCTACAGAATACTTATCACCATATTCAATTTTTATTACTTTACTGTCTTTTAAAACAAATTCTGGTAATGTATTTCTAGTAAATGCATATATACCTAGTGTACTGGCTAAGACAACTGCCAATACACTAATTCCTGAAATAATTTTTTTATTTTTAATATCTAAATAATTTTTTAAATTAATCATTCTCATATATCCTCCCGTTAAAGTAAAATACTGTTTACTAAAAGGGCATTACACACTTTCATATAAACAGTATTTAAATTTCACTTTTACTTGATTTGGTTCTTACCGTACGATTATCGATGCCACAAAGATAATCCAAACTAACATTATATAAATAAGCTAATTTAATTAGTTTATCTATTGGTGGTGTTTGTACACCTAACTCATATAAGGCAAGTGATGACCTTTTTATACCAGTTAGAGTTTCTACATCATTTTGTGTTAGCCTTCTTTCTTTACGCAATTCTCTTAATCTATCTCCAATATTCATATGCTGCTCACTACCCAAAAATATAATATCTAAAAAGATGTTATTTTAGATAACATTGTTGTAATTAGTAACTTTTTCTTATTGATTTATGGCAATAAACTTTTTTACAATAGATTGAAAATTTGGATCCATAACGTACTTTTAAAACACTATAATCATTTTCTTTTAATTTTTTACATATATTTTCTAAATCACTAATTGGAATATTAAAGTTATACAGCACATATCCTTTGTTTATAAGATTGAAATGTATCTTAGATTCTAAAAAATTCGTAATTATATCACTATTCATATATTTCTTATCCTCATTTTTTTATTTTATAAATATGTATATCTATCCAAAATCAAACAAAACAAATTTACTTATTTCTAAAAATTCACTATTTGTCACTAAATATTTATCAATATTAAAGGCATAAAGAAATGATTTGAAATCATCAAACAATATATTGCTATTAACAAATTTTTTTGTATTTCCATATGTTACTACTATGTCAATAGGTTCATGTTTTATATAATCATCACTAATAGCAAATAATTCCCTAGAATTTATATAGTGTTCAATAATATCGTTAGAATCATTTATTTCAAAAATAAAATCAAGTAATGTAAATGTATGAAGTACATATTTATAATTTTGATTACTACTTGTTATATATGCTATTAAATCAGTTTCCAGTTTCTCTCTTTTTGCTTTTACAGTAGAACTATTAGAATACTGTTCTACTCTATTTATGTGTTTAAGTTTTTTTTAACTCATCGTTTGTTAAAATTAATTCACTTTGAAGATCATTAAGTTTTTTTTGATTTTTCTTATTCCTTTTTTTTAATCCCTGCCAAAGTCCTAAACAAAAAGAAATAATTAATAACATTAGTTGTTCCATTTTTCCTCCAATATAAAAGGTGGCAAAGCTGCCACCTATATTAATATTCTGATTCATTTATGTTTATATAATTAATTTTTAAATTAATATATTTACTCTTTTGCTTTGATTAAACTGCCTCATCCTATCTTCTTCTATTTATATATTTCTGTATTTTTTTCTGCTTTGCTAATTCGTTCACTTATATTTTTATGTTCGATTTTTAATTTGAACTTTTCTTGTCTTAAAGGAGTTATATTTTCTCCAACAAATTTTTCAATTTCATCATCAGTTGCATCAATTATTCCTTCCATCACTTGTTCCATAAGCTCATCATATTTGTTTTCAAACATCTTTATTTTTTCATTAATGATTCTTAACTCTTTAGAAATCTGTCGTCTTATATCTTTCAAATTAGACAGATTTAATACATCATTAAAAGTATCCGATGATGTAGCAATACGATCAAGTATATTTTGTATTTCTTTAGATTTAAAGTGGATATATTTTTGCTGTTTAGACATTGTATAAAAATCACTTTGGTTATATTTGGTTTTAATATTAGCATTATCATAAAAGACATTCTTAATTTCTTTTTGTCTTTTACCTTCTGGTTTAACATTTATGACATTTGCTATATTTGGATCCAATTCATCAACATTATTATTTCTTATTCGCTCTATAATGTCATCTAGGGAATAATGTAAATCTAAATTTTCTCTATTTTTTAAATATTTGCATCTTCTAAAATATTTTGATCCAGGAACCTTTATTCTTAAACCTTCACGAATACCCCTACAATTTTTTTCCTCTAAATTCTGTGATATTATCCTGCCACTTTTATTTGAATTAATTATATTTGCTGCTTTATCATAGATTACATAATTTTTTGTCAAATCCATTTTGCATTTTAAAGTATTTTTTTCAGCATTTACCCATGTACCATTTTCTATAGGAATTTGAAAATATTCATTTGTAAATGGAATTCTTATAAAATAAGAATATTCATCAGACAAACTTTCATTAATTAACTTTTTATTAATTGTAAATTCAAAATTTCTTAATCTATTTTCATCTATCTGTTTTACTGCATCTAAATCATCTTCTACTGTATAACCAATATTTGTTAAATATATTTTCAATTGCTCATAACTTTGAACTTTATTAACTAAGTAATCTAAAGTTTTAGTTATTATCGTATCATGTCCATCACCCATTTTTTCATTATGATGTTTCCACCAAGATCTAGATCTACTAGTACCTCTTTTTATTGGTAATGGTTCTATACCATAATCTTTACAAATCCTATTTTCTGTTTCTTTAAAAAAATTTATTTCTTTTTTAAAATAAATATTCCATTTTTTATTAGTATTTTTATTTATTGGATTAACAATTATATGTGCATGTAAATGATCAGTATTAGTATGAACTGCTATTACACCATCATATTCATCATTAGTAGCTTCAGATAAAAATCTTTCTGCAATATCATGAACTTGTTCAGAAGTCACATTCATATCATCAAAAGATAATATAAAATGATATCCCTGTACACCATCAGAATTTAACCTATCATCAAATCTAATATGCTGCTGATATTTCCACACTGTTCCCGCAAGCTGTGGTACACTGCAATTTGTGCAACTTGTTAACATAGGTTCAGTTTTATTCTCATCTAAAATATAATCAATTGCATCTTGAATATTTCCTCTAAGTGAATGTACTTTAACTATTGCACTCATTTATCTCTCTTCCTTCATCAATCTGTTCAACTTCATTATCTCTATAATCTTTAGAAACTGTATTTTTTAAAATTTGTCCATCTTTATACATATTGACAATTTTAATAGTAAAATCATTTAATAAATTTCTTAACAGATGTAGTTCTTCATTAATCGAATCTAATTCATTTGATGAGATATCTTCACCAAATTTTATTTTTTTATTTATTCCTCTAGCAATTTGATTAATATTATTTCCAATTCTTGTCAACTCTAATGAAAGGATATCTAAATTTTCATAATTGAGATATATACTCACTCCATAAATTGCTTGAGTTCGTACATATTCTGATAAACTTAATTTAAAATTTTTAGCTTTTTTTAATATTATTTTTTTCTCAATATCTTCAATTCTAAAATGAATTTCTTCTGTTTTCTTTATCATATTTTTTCTCCAATCTAAAAAGGTGGCAATATTACCACCTTTTATTTTTATAAAGTATACAAAGGGTATGGGAATTCCCATAATAAATCGCCATGAATTATGGTGATTTGTCTTGTGTACACAAAAGTGACGATTTAGGAACTTTTTATGTGTACACAAAGACCTAACCTGCGACCGATAGAGGTCGCCTAAATATAACATTTTAGGCGTTATTCAACATTTTCTGGAAAATTTACATTTTGATGAAAATTTTCCTTTGGCTTTTCATTTTTTAAAAGCTTATCAACCTTTTGATTAAAACGTTCTTCTTCATGTTTAAGTTTCAAAAGTGGTTTCAAATCTTGATCAATTTTTTTTAATTTATTTTTTGCCTCAAGAATTTCTTGTTTGCATTTATTAATCTTTAAAAGCTCATTATCTTTCATTTTATTTAAATCTTTAATTCTATTATCTAATTCTTTATTCATTTTTCCTCCTCTTTTTATAAAAACAATCAGTATTTAAATAGATTTGTATTATAAATTATTAATACATTTTAATAGTATCATTATGATAATTGCAAAAATATAGCCTTTTTTTCTACACCCTTTTCATAATTAATCTGTTAACAATAAAAAATAGCAAAGGTATCAAATACCTCTACTATTTAAAATATCATCAATACTATTTAATAAGTTACCACCATTCTTTATTATATCATTTGTACCTTGATATAAACTATTTATTGGTGAAGGAATAGCAAATATTTCTTTTCCTTGCTCTAAAGCAAATCCAGCATTTATAATTGCATTTCCTTTTTCTTTTGATTCCGTTACCAATAATATTTCACTCAATCCAGTTATAATTCTTTTTCTAAGTATTAATTTTTCTTTCGTTTGTAATATACTATACGGATATTCACTAAGAATTAAATGATTTGTTTTCATCTCTCGATAAAGATTAATATTTTGTTTTGGATAACAATAATCTATACCACATCCTAAAACCGCAATACTATTTCCTTTTGTGTAAATAGAATTTTTATGAACAATTTTTTCAATTCCAATTCCTAATCCTGCTATAGTTGTAAAATTTTCTTTTGATAATTCTTCAACAATCTTACCCGTTATTTCTATACCATAATCACTAGGATCAGTACTTCCTGCTAATGAAATACATTTAGTATTTACTAAGTCAAGATTGCCGTAGTAGAATAAAACAAATGGAGGATACATGATTTTTTTCAATGCTTGTGGATAATCTTTAGATATGATAGTTGTATAATTACTTTTTAATTTTTTAAATAAATCTTTTTTTAATTCATCATTAATTTGTTCCTTATTTTTTACAGCGCTATATATTTTATCAAAATCACCATTGTATTTTAATGAAAAATAAAGTAATAGTTCTTCCATAATTTAGCTCCTTTTATATTAATTTATTGTGATTTTACTACTAATGTTGTAGCTCTTAACTGCCTAGTATGAATACTACCATTATCAAGACTCTTAATTTTAAAATTAATTGTTTTTCTAGATTTACTGTAATACATTTCTAAAATTTCTTCTTTATAACCATAATTCCAAATTGTAATATCACCAATTTTTAAACTACTAGCTTCTACTCCTTTAAATTCTTTACTGATACCTTGTAACCTCATTTTTTCACCTCTTTTCTTTTAAGTTTAAGGCTTTTTGTCCTGCCTCACTTTCTAAAAGATACAGCATAAAATAAAAATCAAGGTGGAGACTTGTACTACCTTGATTTATTTTTTATGCTGTATAATTCAAAGACAAAAATTTAAATATAGGTATTTTTTTACTTCATCAAAATGTATATTTTTCATATCTTTCAAAATTATCTTTATTTTCAACATATCATTAATTTAGACTTTTTATTCCTCTTTATTCCTTATAAGTTTTTAAGTCGTTCATAATATCTGTATACAGTACTGATAGAAATATTTAATCTATTTTTTACCATAATCAAATTCTTTTCATTTTTTAACAAATAATAAATATGTGTATTTCTTAAAATATTTGGTGTAATTTTTTCATCAGTATCTAATTCATTACTAATATTTTCTAAAAAAAATTCAACACTTCTTTCACTTAATTTCTTATTTCGAGAGCTAAAAAGATAAGATGTATTATTTTCCTCAACATCAAGGTAAGACCTAATTAAGAAAACACATTTTGAATCAAGTGGTAAAACCCTTTTTTTCTTGTTATGTGTAATACATATTTGTTCCCTATCAAAATTAATATCAGTTTTTTTTAAACAACATAATTCACTAAGTCTTATACCCGTTATAAGTATAATCTCAATAATAGCATAATTTCTAATTATCAACTTTCTATGATAGTGATTTTTTGTATGCATTTTTTTAATCATGTAATCTTCTAAAATTTTTAGTGTTTCTTCTGTTAAAACACGCATTTTTGTTTCTTCGGCAGGTAACTCAAACATTGTCTGTTTAAATGGTGATATATCTACAAATTTCTTTTTTTCGAGATATGCATAATAAACATGTAATATTCTTAATTTATTTTTGACTGTTACAGGTTTATAGCATTCTTCTAAATGCATTTTATAGTGAATTAAATTTTCCAAGTCATTATATTTATCATCATAGAAATTCAAATACTGATTTAAATTTATTTTGTATGTTATTGATGTATTTTTACTGAATTTTTTGTTGTTTTCTAATAAAAAATACTTCATATAGTTTTCTAATGTTACTTTTGAAATCATTATTTTTCACCTCATATCAAAAAATAAGTTTGATACTTTTTGACCAGTTCTTTTTCTGTATTTTTATCAAGATGATAAGCACTATCATCTTTTAATTCCTTTTTATAGCCACATATTCAGCATTATCAGTTGCACCATATCCATATTGATAAACTGATTATACAATTCATCTATTTTCTTTTTCAGCTTTTCCGTTTTTTCATATTTCCTATATCTATCAATTTCATCAATCTTTAAATTATTAAATGGGTGTCCCGTACAACAATCTATAATGATTTTGATTAACAATTTTTTACTGCATTTACTCAGCTCTTTTTCGATTTCATTTTCTTCATATTCACTCATTTCTTTAATCTCCCTATATTTGATGCGCTAGTACTATAATTTTATTTATTTTTCATCATATAATTTCCCTCTGGAAGATTTTTTATAAATACAATTTTATTACCTTCAATCCTTCCAACCTTTTCTTTTGTTACAGTATTTATCAAAAAGTTATCTTTCTTTTTTAATATAATATTTTTTCTCTTTTTAAATAAATGCATCTTAGTTTCCTCCATTTTCTCTAATAATTTTTTTGAATTATATCTTCACAAAGTCTCGTATAAACATTGGTAATCAAATTATGTATTATTAATTCAAGTTCACTTTGTGGATTGCTTATCATTTTCCAATCAATAAAACCCATATCATCAAATTCAGCATCAAAATATTCATATACTTCATCTTTGTTAATTAATCCATTTATTTCTTGTAATTCAGTTAAATAATCATAGATTTCAGCTTGAATTCTACCATTATTAATATTTTTTATTAGATCTTCTTTTTTCTTATAATTAATTCCCATCATGCTATCTATCCTCTTTTCTACATATTTTAATCAATAATTTCATGCAATCTTTTAATTATTTTTTCTCGTGGTGTTTTAACAAATCGACATCCTTTTTTAAAATAAACTCTTTGTAAATCAACAATTCTAAGTTCTAAAAAATTTAGTTTAGATTTAAAATTCATATTATTTTTATGTGATTCAATCACATAATTTGTTTTACATTTAATAATTTCATCTTCACTTTTCTTAATACTACTTGTTGGTATTATTAGTGCTTTAAAATTACCAAAATTTTTTATAACATAACACCAATGCCCATCCATTAGTTCTTTAGGAAAGCCTCTGCCAAGATTCACATAGACTAATGTATGTTCTTTAATAAAATAAGGGTATTTTAGTATAAAATTTTTCTTATCGGTATCTTTTGCTAATTTATAATAATAATACAGTTCATTAATATGGTGATTGTATGACCTTATTAAATTAACAAGGTCATACACTTCAATGTGTTCCAGTTTATTAACATTTAACAAGAAACTATTTAACTCTTTATCTAGTTCTTTTTCCACTAATTTAAATATTCGCTAATCGTTGTTTGAACTTCATTTTTTTCTTGTTTAATGTCAATTGCAGTTTGAATACAGTAATTAAATTTATTTATTACTCGTTTTATATTTATAATAGCGGTGTCAACTGAAACATCATTATTTTTTTCATCTTCAGCAATTTTAATATCAAGTAAATTTGCTTCAGTTGCTTTATTATTAATTTTCTCAATTGTTTTTATTATTTTATTAAGATCTTTAAATAATTCAGCTAAATCATACTCATTTTTAACTTTTGATCCTGTTTCATTAACATTTACATTTAGTTCACTGGATCCCTTATTTTTTCTTTCAACAATATTTATGTACTCTTGAGCAGTTCGTCCAGATTTAGCACCAATAAATGGAGCTATCCAGTCCCTTTTCTTACCAGAAGGTTTTGGATCTAACTGTTCATATATTTCTAACAATTCTTCAACTATTTTAACTTTTTCAGTTTTTGACATTATTCTAGTCGCATTTGCTAGAATAAGCTGTAATCTTTCGTTAATTGAATTTGAAGGAACTTCATATTCAATACAACTTATTTCAGGTTCTATTTTGTCTGCTTCTACTAATTCCTTTAAAGCAGTATATCTTCTTTCACCATCAATAATTTTATACAAACCTCTAACTTCATCTTTATAAACATCTAATGGTTTTCTAAGTCCATACTGTAATATAGAATTTTTTAATTCTTCAATTCCATTAATGTCAAATGAATTATTTTCATTAGGTACTATCTCATCTATATCAATCATCCTCATACCTTTAGGCTTACGATTCATTTTTAATTTATTTCCACTCATTAAGCTTGTTAATACCATATTCAATACCTCTTTTCTTTAATCTATTTCTAATACTAATTCATTAACTAAATACCGATAATCTTCACCAATTTTAGATTTATCATTAATTATAAGTTTTGAGGCCATTGTAGACCGTGATGCAACTGCATCTTGATAACCAATAGTAGTATTAATTACACAATCACCAAAAAATTCTCGCATTTTAGAAATAAAATTTATATAGTCAGGTCTATTTCCCCTAGGAATCATGTTCATTAAGATTTTAATGTTATATTCAATTTCGTATTCATATTCAATTGAAAATAATTCCTCCATTGTATCAATTAGACCATCTAATTCAAAACCGCCTGGTTTAATAGGAATTATTATATTATTACTGCAAAACAGAGCATTAATTGTAATATTATTAAAGGTTGGCGCATTATCAATTACAACAATATCATAATCATTTTTTACTTCTCTTAATGCCCTTTTCAAAATTGCATGTCTTAATCCATTCGTTGAACCTAATAATTTATCTGTTTGAATTAGTTTGGTACCTAATGATGGAATAATTGATAAGTTTTCATATGCAGTTTGATAAATACATTTTTTTATATCTGCTTCCTTTAAAAGCAAAGAATTAATATCATTTCTGTTTTGAGTATTTCTTAATGCTATCTTAATAGTTCTAACTGATTTTAGAATATCTGTATCTTTAGATACTGTTAATTTATTAAATTCTTTAATTGGTAAAGGTTTATAATCAGGTAGAAAATATTTGCTTGCATTACCTTGTGCATCAGCGTCTACTAAAAGAACTTTCTTGTTCTTTTGAGCAAATCCACATGCCAGATTAATTGCTGTTGTTGTTTTACCAACTCCACCTTTTTCATTAATAATTGAAATAACTTTCATCTTTTTTCCTCTTTTCTATTAATTTTTCGAGACTTTTTATCCCTGCCTCACTTTCTTAAAGCCACCAATTGTTGACTAAATCAAGGTGGAGACTTGTACTACCTTGATGCAGGATACAATTGGTGTAATTCAAAGACAAAATCTAAAAAAACATTTGAATTTGATAATTATCATCTCTATTAATCCATACGTTACATATGTTTGTACTCCACCATTTATCAATCAAATATAGAATATATTCTTTTAATTTTGCTAATTCGTACTTATAATTAGCAAAATTCTGTTTAGTTCCTGTATAAATAAAACATTTTTCTCCAGTTTCTTTTTGCCATTTTATATTTGTTTTTCTAACAATCATATCAATTCTAAAAATAAGCCAATGAAAACTTTTAATATTATCATTCCATCCTGTATGAAAATTACCTTTTTTGTCATAATAAGCTAGTCCATCTGTTAGTTTTCCCAAAACCAAGGCTTCCTGTAATATATTCAATTGATTATTTATTTGATCAATAAGTTTATTTTTATATCTACTACGTGCAATATCGTACTTATTTAAAGTATGTGATTTAGAATGACTAATGTACTTTTTAGATTTTTCTAATAACATTAGAGTTGTTCTATTTATGGTTAGTCGAACATCAGAAACTATTGATCTTAACCATGACGTTAGAGATTTGATATTAAATCCCTGATACTTAAAAATTTCTTTTTCAATTGGTGCTACATAACATTTGGTAACTATTGGATTTCCATCCTTATCAATTTTTAATTCTCCTTTTTTATGTCGAAGAATAGCTTTTTCATCTTTTTCTGTACTTCTTCTCTTTGTTATTGGATTCCACCAATAATCGCTGTTATAAGTAACTTTTTTTTCATCTGGCGTTTTATATACTTTTCTAGTAAAAGCAATAATATCTGCATATAATCCTTTTCCTTGTCTGCACAATTTATAACAGTATAGAAAATTATTTTTTTTATAACATCCTGCAATTTGAATCATATATTCTGTAACAAATTTTTTAGCAATTTCAAATTCATGTAGCTCGTGTGGAATCATAACAAATAGCGAATGTGCATAGATATTCCTATAAACTTTTTTATTTGGATTCTGACCATAATTCCTTTTGTGCTTATCTTTATAATCATTTAGATGATTTACAGCATCAATATAATCTTCTCGATTTGAGTAAATACTATTATTATCATCAAACCACTTATCCACATCATCTCTACTGTCAATTGTTTGATATTTAACATAATTTTTATAAGTAATCATTTAATAGTTCTCCCTTTATTCCAGCTGTACACATAAATCGACATTAAAGCTTCGCTTTAATGTTGTTGAAAATTATCATGATTTTTTCAGATATTTTCATTATTCATTTTTAATTTAAACTGATTTGCAAGTTTTATCTTTTTTGCATTATTAATTACAGTTTTATAACCCTTACCCGTTTTTTTCATTAATTGATAATATTCTTTCTCATCAAGAAAAATATTGTACAAGAAAGAGATTGTATAAATTGCTCGTTGCTCTTGTCGATATTCATAGCTTGTTCTTATAATTTTTTCATCATTTGATAATCTATACAGTCTATCAATTGTTTTATTTTCAATTATTTTTAATATTTCTTTAAATGTATCATCTGTATCATTATTATTCCTAAATATCACCATGACGGCTTGTCGTAAAGAATACGTAGTTTTATAATTTGACTTAAGAAAATTTACATAATCATTTATTGTATAAGAAATATCAGGATCTAATACGGCTATAATTGCATAAGATCTATTTGCTATTTCGTATACTTTCTTTTGTTCCAAAAGTAGTTCATCTGCAATATGAGAAAAATTAACATTGTATACATAATGTGATTCAATAACATGTCTATATATTGCTTCTAAACTTGATATAAATCTAAGGTATTTTTTTATTAATAACTGTTCATCTAATTTTTTTTGTATACTATGTGAAATTTTATCATTGCAAAGATTATTTTTATCTTTATTCACTTTTATTAAAGAAGTAGAAAAAGATGGAATATAATCTGTTGAGCTAGTATTTTCTTTTATTATTCTGTTCAATGTCCGTAAATTTCTTTTTACGATTAAAACTGCATTATTGTGTTTTTTTAAAAAAATATCTTTTTCTTCTTTAAACATTAAAAAACCTCTCCTTCATTTTTTATGAAAGAGAGGTTTATAAAAGTTTAATTTATAAAAATGTATTAATTTTGTTATTAAAAAGCTGGTTCGATCCCCATCGTCCGCCCCATTTTATTTTAATCGAAAAATTTATAGCATAGATGACACTGTATAGCTATATAAAATTTAAAATTGTAATATTTTCGTCCAGCATTTATTGTTGGGCTTTTTATTTTATATAAATATGCGTGATTTATTCCTCTTTATTAGTAGAAAATTATTTTTTCTATTTAAATTTGTAAAGTCGAAGAAATACTATTTATCTCCGACTTTCTTATTGCATTTTTCTATAATTAATGATTATTAAATAAAAACATGATAATTATATATAATGCCCATTTTTTATAATAACAATTGTGATAGACCATTAGTAAGCATGTATTAATTACGCAAATACTTGATAATTCAATTCTTGATATTTATTATTTTTTATTCATAAATATTTAATCTTCATTCACACTATCCATAGTTTCTGCTAATTTAGTTAATTTAATTGTAGAGTAAATAGAATAAATTATTCTAATTAAATCTACTATTATAAAAATAATAAAAAATACATCCATCTCATTATCTATATAAAAGATCAATAATAAAAATACAATATCTATTATCAATCCAATAATAATCTTTTTGTTTATAAAATTTTTTTTCACTAAATACCCCACCTTTTAAATACAGTCTAAATATTAGTGTTTATTGTAGTTTAAACCCTAGTTGTTACTGTTTTCCAATTTACATTAGGATAAGTGTCACCTTGTTGTGAATGTGCAGGAAGACAATTAGGATTTTTATGTAAAAACGACTCTGCTTTATATTTTACATTTGGTTGAAGAGAATTTAATATTTCTTTTGACAGCGTAGAACAAACATCTTCACCACTATCCACCATTTTAGTAGTTTCAACTACCGTTTTTACCACAGGCCAAATACTATTTTGTGATTCAAGACTTAATTCATTTAATTCTGCCATACCTGCAGGTAAAGATTTTAATTCTTCATATATTACATTTTCATTATTTATTGGTGTTTGATATATTATTACTCCATCATTTCCATTTGATATTATTATCGTTGCTATAGCATTTTCTATAAAATAACTCTCCACCCTATCAAGATTGATTTTTTTATTTTCAACCTCATTTATTGTTTTAATAAATATATTGAATAATAATTCATCATCACTAGCAGCAAGTACTGCTTATAGATAAAAAGAAACTAAAGTTAATGCAAATACAACTAATGTAGTTAAAATTTTTTTCACACTTATTATCCTTCCCTTACTTGTTTATTTACAATTTACCAAGGATAGTGTATGAAATAGGAATATGCCCATCTCAATTGTATTATGATATATCATCCCCTTACCTTTCTTAATTATATTATACTATTAAGTGTAAAGTTATAAAACTTTTTTCACAAACAAGTTATCCTTGAAAACAAGCAAATTATCCATGTTAATGAATAATTTTTTATACAGTAAATTAATGTGCTATAATAAGATGCTTTTTTATCATTACTATTCACAATCGTTAAAAAATTCAAAAATCCAATTAAGAACAGGCAAATAGATACAATATTAAAATAAATTTCATACTTGATAATGTATCAATTTTAGGATTCTTTACTTTTTTATTTATTATTCTGTTTAAATTACTAGAATCCATTTTTGAAAGTTTAGAAAGGTTGTAAGTTGAAATATTTTTTTCTTCCATAATAGCTATCAGTGCTCAAATATTCATAA
>BAHP02000143.1 GCA_000508865.1 Clostridiales bacterium VE202-01 | reverse complement strand
GTGAATATTTGTATAACTTTTTTATCGCTCCACCCGCATAGCAGGTGGTTTTTTATTTCGCATACTTCGTATGCTCAACTGACTTAAGTCTATATATTCATACAAGTATGAATATTAAAATAAAAACTCTTAAACTAATGATGAAAATCATTAATTTAAGAGTCAACCCTTCTATAAGTTATTTTAAAATCAAAAATCTAGGCATAATTTATATTTAAAAAGCCTGCTTCGTTATCCTATTAGAAACCTTTTTCCTTCGTTCCTGCAATGTAAAATAATCAAGAACATAATCACCTGTAGCAGTATGAACACTTTGTTTCCTTTTATTCAAAGCAATATTTTTAGATCTTGAAACATCAATTTTTCGACAACTTTTCTTAGGAGGATTTGTATAAAATCTAGTTACCATCATTATTGCCTCCTTCCATTACATCATACGAAATAATTCAAAAATCAATTAATGAATTTGAACTATGCAATCTAAAATCAACAATATTATAGCATAATTTATTCGATTCAATCAATAAATATTCATTTTATGAACTCAAAATATTTTCTCTTAACAACTTTAAAACTTCAATTTCACGTTCAACACTAGTTCTATCGTTGATAAAAATGTTGAAAAATTACTATTCTTTCTTACAAAATCAAGCCATTCAATGATTTCCTTTTTCGAATAGCCCATATCTGTAAACTGAGCTTCTAATAGTGCAAATTGGAAAAGCAAATCAGTATTAAAGATTGCCGGATCATCTGTATTGATCGTCAATAACACTTTTTTACTATGATCGTCATTAAAGCCAATTGCGTCTAAATTTAAATATGGTAATAGTGTTACATCATCAACATCACCAATCAAACTATTCGATACCGGATTTATTTCTACAATAATTCCTTTATTAGCAACCTTGTTTCTAACATATTTTTGTAGTGTACTATATAATTCAAAATCATCGATATTTTCAACAATTAAAACAGATTCATTCATTTTACTTATAAAATAGCTACAATGATCAGCTACTAATAATTCTTCAAGCGTCCATCTAAAATCAGCTTTATTTAAACTTTTATTCTTACAAGCATGTGAAAAATAACAACTCTTTTTATTCATTTTTAGCACTTTTTTATCAATACAGCTAAAGTTATAATTATACCAGTCAACTAAAACATGGATATCAACCGTATAATCTTCATTTTCCGAATAAATTTCTCTAAAAGTACTTAAAATCTTATCTCTTAATAAACTCTCACTAATACTTAATTTTAAGTCTTTCTTAGATATCTGAATATAGATCCAGATTAAATTTTTTAAATAATCAATCTTTTTTATCTGCGTAACTTTTTTATCCCGAAGATAACGTTTTAAATCCAAAGCTAATGCTAAACCATGACCAATTCGATCACCTTCCATATAGTTAAAATGTTCAATCACTTCATCAACATGTCGCAAACCACTGACAATACTAGAAAAAACCTCACCAGCATGGTATGTAAACCCTATTCTTTTAGCGGGAAAAATATCATAATTATAATATTTTTCAATTAATTGCTGATTCTGTGATTCTTCTATTATTTCATGATGGGGATTTCTTATTAAACGATATACCGGAGCATAAACATATGGTTCACAATAATGTTCATTTCCCGCAACATCGATACCAATGATATAATTTTCCAAACCTTCTATATTATTACGTAAATGCTGTAAAGCCATAACATTATTTATTAACTCATATTGTAAATAACCGTGTTTTAAATACTTATAATCATTACTTGTAGCAAACTCTTTATAACATATATGATCAACTGGTCTTTTCTTTTTAAACATTACGATAAAACCTAATTTCATTGCTCGATTAGTAATCGCTATTTTTTTATACCATTCAATATGATAATTAACTAACTCCAAAACCTTTTCCTTATAAGAACTAATTAATTCATTAAGATTCACACCAGGAATATAAGCAATTTTAAGTTCTACACCTTTAATCTTCTCTTGATGATAATAATGGTCAAGAACTAAATTTAATTTATCTTTTAAACAAATGCATTTATTAACATTTGCACGATAAAAATTACTAAAATATGACAAACCTTTAACTTCTTCAGTTTGCACTTTCAAGGCAAAAACACTATTTTTAACTCGCAGATAATTAAAGAAACACTGGTTAAATAAAGTTTTTTGATACTTATTTTTCTTAATATATTTTAAGCAGTGATGAATAAAAATATTCTCGCTTTGAACCTCATTTTTTTTACCAATAAATAAACTAATATAATCGTTGTAATTATTATCACAATTATTATAATCATCGCGGTGATATGTAATTATCTCCATATCAATATTTTCAATAACCTTATTTATCAAATCTCGATCATCATCATTAAGTTTACCTGAAGCATATTTTGTCAATAAGATATAATCACTATCATAGACCTCCTGATCAAAAAATATTATTTTCATCAAAATATAGCGAATCGCAAGCGACGCTAAAGAAAACAGTTCATAATCAAAATAACTACTCTTGATCTTGTTGACTTTATTTAACTCACTAAGCGAACGACGCACATCATAGTTTAATGGTCTTTTACCAATCATCGCCCACCATTGTAAATTAAAACCAATAGCACCGCCAAAGTGAACATGCGTTTCATAAAACCCTTCTTTAAACACACTGCTTTGATAATTATTTAATACATGAATATGTAATCCTTCATTACTGCATATAAAATCCTCAATAGAAGTAACAAATCTATTTAAATGATTAATAATTACTGGTGTCATTTCCATCCACCTTGAAATATAATACCAAATCAGGATTCTTTGATTTTCGTTATATGCAGAAAATAAATCTTTTCGATTATTGATATACATCTGATTCAAATAGATTTTATAATCTTCAATTCTTAATAAAGACGAACCTAATTTTCCTAGCAAATCAAGATAAAATTGTGTTATCTGATCATTTTTATTACATTTAGCACCTCTACCTGGCGAGGAAATATTTTTTCAAGTATTAGGATAAACTCATCCATATCCCTAATCGAAATCTCATTTTTTATAATACTAAAAATCACTAAAATAAATTCATCATACGTTATTTCACCATTTAAATATTCCGCATAATAATCATCCTTAATAAACCTAAAATGACGATATGGTAATGTAACGATGGCAATTGTCAACATCAAATTATAAGTATTCATAATTACAACTCTTTATTAAAAACACTTAGTAAATTCAAGAAAAATCTACGCTCTTCATTATCGCTACATACCAGATCATATAAATATAAACTCATGACATAAATAGGGGTTATGTATAACAGTGCCTGAGCTTTAGCAAGCATTTTATCTCGATCAAAACTATTTTGATCATTTACCAAATTATAAAGGGCTCTTAGCTCATCCATAATATAATCACAACATTTATTTCGCACTACCGTTTCATCACTTAATTTACTAATCAAATTCATTAATTTAGGTCTAAAATTATTCATCCAGTCATTATTATCAACTACATCATAATATATTTGAACAATAATATTAAATACTTCCTGACTTAACTCACTACTTTCATCATCTTCTATTTTAAGATAAATATCAGCGTTATTCATAATATTGTTATGAATATTTTCAACATCAACAATATCATAACGATGATAATTTTCAGCTTCTAAATAATAATAATCAAAAAGCTGTTTAGTTAAAAGATACATTTTTTCAACAAATTGTTTCTCACAACCCACATAGTTACTTTCAAATTTTCTCACTTTTTTTACGTAACTATTTATTTGCTGTTCAAAGTATAGATCTTCTAAATGATCGATCCGTGGTGTATCATTGTTATTTGAATATTTAGGACGAGCATTTTTAGATAAATAATAACTGCTAATTATTTCTAAATATGTATTATTATTAGGAACTTCACTATATTTAATGCTTTGTAATTCAGGAATAAATTTATCAATAATATCTATAAAAGTCTTAATGGTTTTTTCTTTCATAAAATCACCGCCAAAAAAGCGAATCATATTTTCATCATTAAAAATAAACGTAAACTGCTCCAATAATTGTGATATATCAAAAAGTTTTCTATTCAACTGCTCACTAACGAATAAATTCCGTATATCATCAAATACAGGAATAATTTGATTTATATAATATTTCTTATATGGATAAAGACCTTTCATCAATGATAAATTATTCTTTATCATTTTTTCTAAATTACTTAACCAATTATAATTATCATCAATATAATTTTTAATCAATAATTGGATTATATCTCTTTCATATCGAGATCTTTTTATCCCGTTTATTTCAATCCCATAGCATAGCTCATCATAGATTTCTTTATTAAGATTGCTATTTCCATCATTAAAAATATCACATGCTGCCTTCATTATTTGCACAAAATATTTTTTATCATTATTTTCATTATATAATCTTGCATTTGTATCATAGTTGACTACACTATCACCATTGATTGCATTAATGGCTTTCATTGACATTCTTGTGGTAATGTATGAATAAAATAATAAAGTATCTTTAATATCAGCATTATCAGGTAAAAACAAAGTTATATTTTGATTAAAAGCTCGAACAAATACATGAACAAAAATATTTTTCAACTTATCTCTAACTCTTTTGTAACGCTTATGATAATCCGTTTTAAAAAAACAATTTAGCAGTTCATTCATAAATAAAGGCAGAATAATCAAAGCTTCTATTTCTTCTTTATAATCATCCCGAAGATATTTTTTATTCTCATTATTTTCAGACTTGATTGCCTCATAATTTTCCTTTATCTTTTCTTCAACAACTTCTTTTAATTCTTCACAGTCGATCCTTAATTTGTCATAACATTTCTCTTCGTCATCCTCATACCTTTTTTCATTTTTAATATATAAATAGCGATCAATATTATTTAAATTTTTTCGATACGTATTTTTTGAATTCAAAATAATTCCTAAAAATTCCTCAATAAAAATTATTTTATCTTTATTAGTTCTTAGTTTTTGATAATTTTGACGACATAAATATATATAAACATTCATAAAACCTCTGACATTAGAACTAAAGGCTGAATAATAAGAATAAATTACCGTCTTATCTTTTTAAAAAGAAATCTTCACCATCATCATCAAGACAAATATTAGCTAACAATTCCTCCAAAGTCTTATTTAAAAGATCATTAGAATCTTTATTTTTTACATATGTTAACTTACTTTTCTTACGATTATCCAAAGTCTTGATCTCAAATCGGTATAATGGTGGTAATACTTTTTTTAGGAAAAATTCACTACGACTCTTAGCCATTTCTAAAGCCTGATATTGCTTTTCATTTTTTCCAAACGAATATATCTCTTTAATATCACGATTATCTAAATTTTCCCCCTGTAACATTTTCAATGTTATCGACTGGCAAAAAAGATCATAATCACCACTAATAAATGTAACAATATGCGAATGCGATAAAAATGTTAAAAAATCTTCAAATATTGTTCCACAATATTTTGCTGTCATATCAACATCATCAAAGAAAAAGAAAATCAACGGTTCTTCTTCATAGCCATACCTTTTATTAATTATTCTTTTGTACTCAATTAAATAATCAATCAATGTTCTAAAAGTCTCCACAACATCAAAATCCTGACTTTGAATTTCTGTTGACCGATTAACATAATCAATAGTATTTTGATACTGTCGATTAATAATATTTTTATAATCAATTTTACGATGCTGATAATTCTTTTTTAATACATTAAACTGATTTTCAACCTTCTTTTCAATTTCTCGGGTATCATCTTCACGATTCAATAAACAAGTTGCTCTAGTGTAACTTTTTATTTGATCATTATACATTTTTTCCAAAACAACAATTATCCAGCCTAAAATATCACTTGTTTCACTCATATCATCGGGAACGATCAGAGAAGAAATAAGATCATATTCATTGAAAGATATCGTTTTATGATTTTCAGAAAAATACTGATGACTTTCAATTTGCTTGATTATTGTCATCATAATTGATGTTTTCCCTAAGCCGCGACCCCCTAAAATAGAAATAAAATTATCATATTTTTCATAAGATAATCTTTTTAATTTAGTATCACTATTTCTAGCATTTTTTCGAAAATCACTAATAAAATCTTTGATGTTACCAATGTTAGGTAACATCAGTTTAACATTCTCTAATTCAAGTTCTCTTGCTCCAATATGATAATTTATTTTTTTATCGTCAGTCATTTAATTTTTCCTCCCCTCAGTATTATTTTGCTTCTTATCATCATGTTGTTTATTTTCTAAAAAATCTAAAAAATATGTTAAAACTAAAATTTTTAATTTATCAGCAAACATTAAATACCGATTTTTTAAAACAAAATATCCACTAACACAAATAACGATTGCCACACTATAAATAATATCAAATTTAAGACCACCTGCATTAGTAAACAAATGGTAATTAAATATAAACGCTAGAAATAAACTTACCCCAGATAGATTTTTAGAAAAAGATTTTGATGAATTGTAATTATGAACACGATTATATTTTTCATTCGTTTGAATCAGCATATATGAACTAGTACTCATTGATTCTACTGCCTTTTTTAGGTCGTTTTCATTTTTAAGATCAAAATTTTTATCAAAGTCTTCATATAGTTCAACTAAATATTTATAACATTTCTTAATTAAAATCTTATACTCAATAGTATCATTTCTTTTCTTTACTTTCCCCGCCAATAATATAAATACGATCCATACAGTCATTGAAAATACCAATTTAATATTATCTATTTTAAATATAAAAGCTATGGCAGTAATTATATATACAACTAAATAAAGACAATTTATATTTATCTTTTTTTCAAAGAAACGATAAATATATTTAATCATTTGTGATAACATCCAACCCACACAATAACTAAAAACAATAACCAAACCAAAAACAAACCACTCATTATTTATTTCACTAATAAGCCTTTTGATTTCAGTTGGAATGATTGAACAAACACCAATAAAAATCATTATTCCCGGTACTATTGTTGAAACAATATCATATAATGTTATTTTATTAATTATATTTTGCATATCTAAATTTATCCCCTTTCTTTAAAGAGACAACTCAAAACTCTTTTTATCTCATATCCACATCAAAAAAAGCCCATTTAATCACGTTTATTCAATCATTATAACTAATTATATCTTATCACAGAGCCAAAAATATATAAATATAATTCAATCATAAAAATTACCAAGACAAATAAAAAGCCGATGAGATCTCATCGACTATCGGCGCGGAATTATTATTGCAGCAATAATATATGCCCAAAAACCACTACCACCTATGGCAAATAAAACAACCCAAGCCAATCTCACTAATGTCGGGTCTAAATCAAAATATTCGGCAATTCCACCACAAACACCACAAATCATCTTTTCTTCATCTGAACGATATATACGTTTCATTTTTATACCTCCATTTTTATTATAATATTTCCCACATTACAATCAGCTTCAATCATCCGATCACCGCCATTATAATAATATTCATCACTTAAACCTTCGCCACGATAACTGCCTACTTGAATATCACCTAAATCACAGTCTACATCATAACTATAGTCACTTTCTGTCCCTGTCATAACAACTTTGATATCCCCTACATCTACATTAAATTCGCTTTTTTTACTATCCAGCAAATCAATTTTTGCTTCCCCCGCATCAACATCAACAACCGCCTTTTCAACAGTAATATTATCTGCTTTAAATGACCCAGCATCAACATCAACCTCTAATTCATCAGCTATCAAATTTGCCAGCTTTACACTTGCAGCATCTATTTCAATTTCCACTTTATTAAATCGATAATCTTTAGGCACATATATCTTTACATCAGTATCATTAACAATTGGAAAACCAAATCTAAAATTTTCTTTAAAAACTAGTGTTTCATCATCTTGATATACCTCTGTACGCCGGCTAATATTTTCAGCTTTTATTTCGATAATATCACCACTATATTCAACGATTTCAAAATTACCTGTTGAAGCTTCAATATCTAAATTTTTAATATTCTCAAACTGTCTTTTTACATCTTTTGTTTTAACAAATGGTAATGATATGTTCAAATCATCTTGATGATAAGCATTTTTTAACTCTGTAAGACCATCTAACATTACCCCTGATATAAATAAAATTATAGCTACAATTAAAGATATTATTACTATCAAGGTTGATTTTTTCATATCAATTCACCTACTTTATTTATAATTGTTTTTACTAGATTTATTCCCCCATTAATTACCAATGGAACAGCTTTGATCAAGGCCTTTTCAACAACAAAAAAACCAACAGCTAAAGCAATTAAAGCAAAACCAGCCGATATAACAATCAATCCCATGCCCGGTGTTGCTGATAATATAATAAGACCACGAATAAAACAAGCTATAGCTCCCGCTAAACATATCACTCCGCCAACTAAAATTCCAATTCCCACAGCTAAAACAACTGCCAAAGCGCTTATTCCAACGCCAAAAAGACCGCTAAAACCTAAGATTACTATTCCAATTAGAATCAAAATAATTAAAATTCGATTACGTTCAGGATTACCTTTAAAATTATTTTTTCTTTTTTCATGATGATTTTCATGATCAATTACATCAGCTTCAATTATCTCACTTGCCTCTTTATAATAAGCATTATCCATACCCTTTTCACTAAATTCAATATCATCATCAAATCTATTTTCCAAACCAGCTTTAATAATTGCAGCCACTCTTTCTGGAGACCCTAGATCATTGATTAATTGAGTCTCATTTTCAGCCCCTGCTTCATCAAAATAATCTTCGTAATACTGTAAGGCTTCATCTCGTTCAACATCTTCAATATCTTGCAACAAATAAGCTAACTTCTCAAGAAATCTCTTACGATCCATTAAATTTATCCCCCTCAATAATAAAATTTATCTTTTGAACATATTCATGCCACTCACTACGATACATCTCTAATTGTGCCTGTCCCTGAGCTGTAATTTTATAATAACGACGATTTCTCCCACCATATTCTTGATCATATGTCTCTAAACAATTATCTCTTAATAATCTTCTTAAAACTGGATATAACGTTGATTCTGAAACATCCAGTGCAATTCGAACGTCTTGAGTAATTTTATAGCCATATGTCCCCTTAGATTCTCTTGAAACAACAGAAAGCACGATCGCATCTAACAAAGCAGCACCTGTATTAAAAATCATCAGTTCCACTCCTTCTATATTTATTATCCAATAATATTATATATCATATAATATTGCTCGTCAATCAATAATATATAATTATAAACATAGGAATTAGTATCGTTAATTTGTTAATTATTTAATTTTTTTAGATAATTTTCCCACATTTATCCTAAATAATTATTAAGTAAGGAGGTAATAATGAAGAAGGCAAAAAAAATTATACTAATCTGTGCAGGTATCATTGTAATAGGTTTAGTTGCGATATTCTTATTTACAAATGATTCTCCACAAACAGCAGCATCAAGCAATGATAGTAATAGTATTGATTATATTGAATTAACAGATACTACAGATGATATCAGTAAAATCTATACTCTTGATTATCAATCTGAAATCAATGAACAAATAGAAACATTAAAAAATAAAAATAACTATACTATTAAAGAACCATTATTGATCGCTAACCCATACGGTACAAATACAACTGCTGTTTACATGTATTTTAAAACTGATGATGAATGTAATGCATCTTATACAATTAGTGCTGATGGCTATGATGACTTTTTAAGAACATTAAATAACAATAGTAACAGTGGTTATACGACAGAACATGAGTATTTATTAGTTGGGTTTGTTCCTGGAACAACTAACAATATTACCGTTACTTTAACAGATACAAAAGGAAATATCATTGATACATTAGATTGGTCATATGATGCACCAGAACTTCTTGGCAGTGAAGATAATATTCAATTAGAAGTTACTACCGGTAATAGCAGCGAACCTTTAAGCGATGGACTTTATGCAATGCTTGGTAACCGTACAGCCGAAGACAATGAAGAAGTTGATTTTATTCTACTATATGATAATAATGGAACGATTCGTAGTGAAATACCTATTACAAGTTATCGAAGCTGTCGCGTTATTTTTGATGACGATATGATGTATTATAGCATCTCAGCCAGCAAGATTGCAGGAATGAATAAAACAGGTCAAGTAACGGAAATCTTTAATACAGGGGACTATAAACTACATCATGATTATATTTGGGGTAGTGAAAATGATTTAATCGTCTTAGCCTCTAAAAAGGATGCTGAAACAAATGAAGATCGTATTATTAGTATTGATCGTGATACCGGTGATGTAAAGGAGCTAATTGATCTTAAAGACCTTTTTAGCAACTATTTCAATACTTTAACTATTAGTGACGATAGTGATGAAGCATTTGACTGGATGCACATCAATTCAATTCAACTAATCAATGAAGACAGCATAATCATAAGTTCCCGAGAAACTTCATCAATTATAAAAATTGATAATATCTATGATCAACCAACTGTTGATTATATGATCGGTTCTAAAACATTCTGGCAAGAAAGTGGCTACGACAACTTAGTTCTTGAACAAATTGGCGATTTTTCTTTGAATGCTGGTCAACATTGTGTCACTTATCAAGAAGACGATTCTTTAGCTGATGGACAATATTATTTATATTTCTACAACAATAATAATACTGTATGTTCAACCCGTAATTATGATTATTCAAATGAAACTAATTATGAAGGAGCAAGTATTGGTGTAAATGGTGAACAATCTTATTATGACAAATATTTGGTTGATGAAAATTTAGGTACTTTTGAATTAGTCGATCGTATATCAGTAACCTATTCTGGTTATGTTAGTTCAGTACAAGAATTAGATGATAATATCATCATTGATAGTGGAAGTGCTTTTGAAGCTTCTGAATTTGATAGTAATCATCAACTTATTCAAACTGTTGTTGGTACAGGAGACACATGGTGGTATCGTGTGTTTAAATATGATTTTAATAACTATTGGTTTCAATAACCAATAGTTTTTTTATAAAAAAGATACCTACTAGTAAGGTATCTCGTTAAATCAAAATATTATTTATACTTTTCTGTATGTAATAATTTATTAGCATTATCTATTCTATCTTGAGTAGGTGGATTAACTCCTTCTAATTGATATGGAATATTTAATTCCTCCCATTTGAATGTTCCTAAAGTATGATATGGTAATACCTCTACTTTTTTTACATTATTAAGACTATTAATAAATTTATCTAATTCAATTAAATATTCATCTTTATCACTAATTCCTGGAACTAAAACATGACGAATCCATACAGGCTGATCAATTTCTGAAAGATACTTTGCCATATCTAAGATGTTTTTATTTGATTTACCTGTTAGCTTTATATGTTCTTCATCATTTATATGTTTAATATCTACCAATAATAAATCAGTATATTTCATTAATTCATTGAACTTACTAAAGAAAGGTTCTTCTCTAGTAAAATTAGCACCACTAGTATCAATACAAGTATTGACCCCTTCTTTTTTAGCTAATTTAAACAACTCAGTAATAAAATCAATCTGTAGTAGTGGTTCACCACCACTAATAGTAATCCCACCATCATGACCCCAATAACTTTTATATTTAATTGCTCTATCTAAAGCTTCCTGAGGTGTAAGTTCCATTGTTGCTTTAGCATTTGCCCATGTATCAGGATTATGACAAAATTTACAGCGTAAAGGGCAGCCAAGAAGAAAGTATATATAACGAATTCCTGGTCCGTCAACAGACCCGAAACTTTCAATCGAATGTACTGCCCCCATAATCTTATTATCCATTTTATTCTTCCTTTCATTATTAATAATTATTTCCAATAATTATCTCATTAAAACAGCCTCTTTTTAAAAGAGGCTGTTTTGCTTAAATTTCAATAACTATTACATTGATTTATGGCAAGTTCTTGAAATAACATCCATTTGTTGTTCACGAGTTAAATCAATAAATTTAACAGCATATCCAGATACACGGATTGTGAAGTTTGCATATTCTTCTTTTTCTGGATGTTCCATAGCATCGATTAATTTTTCAGTTCCAAATACATTTACATTTAAATGATGAGCACCTTGATCAAAATATCCATCTAATACTCTAGCTAAAGTATTTTTACGTTCATCATCATCATGACCTAAAGTATCAGGACTAATTGTTTGTGTATTAGAAATACCATCTAATGCCCATTCATATGGTAATTTAGCAACAGAATTTAATGAAGCTAATAAACCAGATTGTTCAGCACCATATGCTGGGTTAGCACCTGGAGATAATGGTTCTCCAGCTTTACGTCCATCAGGTAATGAACCAGTAGCTTTACCATAAACAACATTTGAAGTAATTGTTAAGATAGAAGTAGTAGGTTCAGAATCACGATAAGTGTGATGTTTTTTGATCTTTTCTAAGAAAGTTTGTAATAACCATACTGCAATATCATCAGCACGATCATCATCATTACCATAACGAGGGAAATCTCCTTCTGTTTCATAATCTACAACAATACCATCTTCATCACGAACTGTTTTAACTTTAGCATATTTAATAGCACTTAAAGAGTCAACAACATGTGAGAATCCAGCAATACCTGTTGCAAAAGTACGTTTTAAATCAGTATCAATTAAAGCCATTTGAGCTGCTTCATAATAATATTTATCATGCATGTATTGAATTAAGTTTAATGTATTTACATAAATATCAGCTAACCAATCCATCATTTGATCATAGCTTCTCATAACTTCATCATAATCTAAATATTCAGAAGTAATTGGGCGATATTCAGGAGCTACTTGAGTCTTAGTTTTTTCATCAACACCACCATTGATAGCATATAATAAACATTTAGCTAAGTTAGCACGTGCTCCGAAGAATTGCATTTCTTTACCAGTTTGTGTTGCAGAAACACAGCAGCAGATTGAATAGTCATCTCCCCATACCGGACGCATTACACAATCGTTTTCGTATTGTACAGAGCTTGTGTCGATAGAAATCTTAGAAGTATATTTCTTGAAGTTTTCTGGTAATCTAGAAGAATATAATACTGTTAAGTTAGGTTCTGGAGATGGTCCCATGTTTTCCAATGTGTGTAAGAAACGGAAATCGTTTTTAGTTACCATTGGACGACCGTCAGATCCAATACCAGCTACTTCTAATGTAGCCCAAACTGGGTCACCAGAGAATAATTGGTTATAAGAAGGAATACGTGCGAATTTAACCATTCTACATTTCATAACGAAATGGTCGATTAATTCTTGAGCTTCTTCTTCAGTAATAACTCCAGCTTCTAAATCTCTTTCAATATAAATATCTAAGAATGTAGAAACACGTCCTACAGACATAGCTGCACCATTTTGAGTTTTAATAGCTGCTAGATATCCAAAATATAACCATTGAACAGCTTCTTTAGCATTTTTAGCTGGGTTAGAAATATCATAACCATAAATTTCAGCCATTTTTTTCATACCGTGTAATGCTTTGATTTGTTCAGCGATTTCTTCACGACGACGAATAACGTCTTCTTTCATTGAACCACTTCCACAAACAGCTAAATCATGTTGTTTGAAAGCAATTAATTCATCAATACCATATAAAGCAACACGACGATAATCACCAACGATACGTCCACGTCCATAAGTATCAGGTAAACCTGTAATGATCTTATTACGACGAGCTAATCTGATTTCAGGTGTATATACATCGAAAACTCCTTGGTTATGAGTTTTGTGATATTCAGTAAAGATTTTGTGTAATTCTGGATCAGGTGTATATCCATAAGTTTCACAAGCTTGTTCAGCCATTTTGATACCACCATAAGGCATAAATGCTCTTTTTAATGGTTTATCAGTTTGTAATCCAACAACTTTTTCTAAATCTTTAAGTTCTTCATCAATATATCCAGGACCGTAAGCAGTTAATCCAGAAACTACATGAGTTTCCATATCTAACACTCCGCCTTTAGCACGTTCTTCTTTTTGAAGTTCTTGTAATTTCCCCCATAATTTATTTGTAGCATCAGTAGGTTCAGCCAAAAATGATTCATCACCATAATATGGCTTGTAGTTATTTTGGATGAAATCACGAACATTGATTTCTTCTTTCCAAAGTCTACCTTTAAAGCCATTCCATTGTTCTTTTTTTAACATGTCTTTTTTTCCTCCTTGAAATTTTAATGACCGTTAGTTAAAGCTCTTACAAGGTTTTAAATAATAATCCGATGGATTTTGCAAGGGATGTCATCAAGACTAATATTCTACTTCTCTCGTAATAAACTTACTTAACAAGAATAACACACACTATATTTTTGGAAAATGATTTTATTTCCTTTTGTTATCCACGCTTGCATTATATTATATTTTGTTTTTACAATTCAAGTAATTTGCACTAAAAAAACAAATTATTTTCAACAAATTTCTATAACCTTATAATATATAATGTCCCGCCCCTAATAAAAGCGCTTACATATAGTGTATGATTACTAAATTTTATAAAAATTTAATCCATTTAATAGTAGATTTTTTCTTTTATTTATTATATAGTATTATCTAAAGTTATCAGGAGGTAAAATAATGAATTTAACATTCAACACAGATGCTGATTTTAATCAAATTAAAACTATTGTAATCGATATTATAAAAAATACTGCTAATGATTTTGATTTATTTCTTTCAACAAATTCAATCAATAATTTATCAATTCATTTAAGTATTGCAATCATAAGAATAAAATCAGACAACTACATTCCATTAAGCAATGGACAAATTGCATCATACAAACAGGAATATAGCTACCCTTATGCGAAAATGCTATGTGATCGTCTTGCAAAAAAATTTGAAATTGAATTTCCTGAAGATGAAGTATCTTTAGTTTCAATGCATTTATCTAAAAATCAAAAATTAGACCTAGAAATTAATTCTGGATTCGACTTATTAGATAGTAAAGTTTTCAAAATTCTTAATGAAACAATGACTTTGATTTATCAAGAATATCACAAAGACTTTAGAAAAGATGATAAATTATTGATTGCTATTGGTTTACATCTAGAACCAGCAATAAAAAGATTATCAAAAGGACAAACTATTGAAAATCCATTAAAAGATAAAATCATAGAACGCCATAATGAAGAATATAATTATAGCAGAATTTTAAACAAAGTTATCAATCATGAAACAAATTTATCATTCAATGATGATGAACTTGCCTTTATTGCCCTTCACTTTGTAGTTGCGAATAATCGAATTGATAATTAAAAACACTATAAAATCACATTATAATAATAAAAAGACAATAGGTCAGAATACCTGGTAAATATTGTCTTTTTTAATTCTAAATCTTCAACATAAAATCCAAACTATTTTTATGTTACAAATTATTTATTTTTCTTTTTTTACTTTTACAAAATATTATCGAAGCCAATACTAGACCTGCAAACGAATATATTGTATTTGTTGTATCATCAGTATCTACTGCCACCACTGTATCTCCTACATTTACTGCTGTATTAATATCTACTTCATTAGCTATTAATCCCGCAATTGCTTTTGCTAAAACATCTTTAGCATTATCTACCTGTTCTTGG
>BAHP02000144.1 GCA_000508865.1 Clostridiales bacterium VE202-01 | reverse complement strand
ATTATCTGTTATTTTTAGATACTGAGCTAATAATAATGCAAAAAACTTTAATTGTATAGCTGTTGTTCATAAAAATTTAAAGTTTTTTATGTTATTATTTATATAAGAGAATTATTTTATTACTTTAGAGGTAAACAAAAATGAGACGTCGAATAAATAAAAAAAGAGTTGCCCTCATAGCAATTATTTTTACAATCATTATATCAATTATCATATACTTAATAATAAATATTATCTTTCTAATTAGTACACCAAATACATCTGCTACTCAAAAAACAAAAAAAGCTCCTAAAAAAGATCCTCTTACATCACTAAACTATTATTTGCCTTCACAAAAGGAGCGTTATGAAAATTATAAAACTAAATATCCTGATTTATCAGATGAAGAAGTAGTTACATATGTCAATATGAATTTAGATTACAATTTTTATGACCATATTATTATTCAATCTGATCCTAGTGCTTTAAATACACTTGTAAACAAATATTATCGATTAGATAACAATTTTTCTCCGTCAGACCTTGTTTATATTAATGATGGTTATACCAGCACTAGTGATCCTGCCTACAAATATCGTAAGCACCAAATGTCAAGTGTCGTTTATAATGATTTTGTAGCATTAAGAGATAGATGTCGAGAAAAAGGAATAAGTTTTTATGTTGTCAGCGGTTATCGCTCAACAGCGGCACAGGAAAAAAGTTATAATCATATGGTTGATACTTTTAGTGTTGATGAAGCCGATAAAACATGTAGTCGTCCTGGGCATAGTGAGCATACCTTAGGTCTAGCCTGTGATGTAGCTTTAGACAATTGCTCTTTTGAAACTATTGTCGAACATCCTGACTATCAATGGTTTGCTGAAATAATATCAGATTATGGATTTATCATACGTTATCCTGAGGGTAAAGATTCTTTAACTGGTTATAGCTATGAACCTTGGCATCTTCGGTATTTAGGAAAAGATCTAGCTAAAAAAGTAGTAAAGAGTAAACTAACTTATGATGAATATTATGCTCGCAATTTTATGTCTTAAATGACTTATATATAAATTTTAGCAATTTTAATGTGTAATATTTGACGATTTTCTTGTATAATAATATTATTGAAAGAAGGAGTATATTTAATGAATGCTATTTTTAATATCTTACCTTTTTTGGTATTTTTAGCTCTATTATGGTTTACATATATAAACATTTCTTATGGCATCATCGTACATCGCACTACCAAAGATGATCATACTTTAACTTCATGTCTCAGTGATTCTGGGAAATATTTCTACATAGTTTTATTGATTTTTTATGCCTTTACGTTTTGTATTTGTTTAACACTTATAATTTTAAATATTATTGCCAGCAATTTAGAAGGAGCATATGCACCATTAAACATCCTTACTATTGTAACATTAGCTGTCAGTATTTTATTACAACAGATTATCTATGTAGGTCATCGACAAATGATGATTGGTAAAATTAAATTAGATTATCGTAAAATAAAACGTGTTACATATCCTAAAGCAAAAAAACTTAGATTTGTTTATGGACAAAAATCATTTGAAACTTCTCTTCGTTTTATAGATGATTTTAAATTAAAAAGGGCATTACAAAAAACTAGATAAGTAATATAAAAAGAATAATAATATGTATACAAAAAAGAAGAATTAGTTTAATGTCATTAAATTATTTGATGACTATCGAAGAGTACATGAAAGTGTACCCTTTTTTTTCGCTCAATTTACTATGAATGATATTCAAGGCTTTATACAATAACGCAAGAAAAATCACAACTTCATTTAGATAACTTAAATATATGCTTGCTTACAATTTTATAATTTTTGTCAGAGTATAGTTAAAAGAAAATACAGATATTATATAAACTTTACTAGATCATTACATATCTTTAAGACACTTTTTAAGTAAAAAAGGCGGGAAAATCCCACCTGTAAGCTAAAAAGATACTGCCAATTCGTCTAAGCAAGTCTTACAAAACGTTAAACCAAAAACTGCTGTATACTTTAACTACTAACTAGTGATTGCCATTATATACTTATCAAATGTAGTATCAATACTGCACTTAAAAATCAAAAGACAAATCTCTATTTGTTAAAATACTGTCACTTAATGACATTGGAACTAGTTCTTCCTTTTTTACTTACTGCTTCTTGTCTTATACGAAGAAAATCTTTTATTCCTCTTTCTCTTAGTTTCACCTATTAAACGCTCTTGATAGTAACTAGAATACTTTTTAATTTCAGAATTTACTCTATTAAATCCATATTGTTCAATAAGTGTCTTCTCATTCGAAAATAAATTAGTACCTAATCCAAGTCTATCACTATCAATATCAATCCCTAATGAAGCAAGAATAGTAGGATACATATCAAGAATTGAAAATTTTCGATTCTTTGTATTCTGTTTATTAACTGCACTGTTTATAAAACAATTATACGGTGTTCGCAAATAATTCTTATCTACATTTTTAAAGAACTTCTCCGCCATGCTTTTATGATCACCAGTAATAACGATTGTAGTATTTTCATACCACGGCTGGGTTTTACACCATTCAATAAAAGCATTTACTTGTTTCGATTGACAAGAAATAACATTAGCATACTGGTTTTTATGAATAGATTTACAGTATGGACAAACATATCCATCTGGTGTATGTGTATCGATTGTTACCAGTTCAAAATTAAAAGGCTTATTATTAGCTGCTAATTCCGTAAGTTCTTTTCTAGCAAACTTAAACAGTTTTGCATCCTCAATACCCCAAAAAACAAAATAATCATCTGGGATATAGCCATTTTTTTTGAAATAATTATAATCAGCTATTTTATAATTACCATGCTGTTGATAAAAATTAGATGTACAAGCAAAATCACCATCACTTCCCATCATAATCTCATTAACATAGCCCTGCCTTTCTAATACTTCTCCAATCGTAAAAACTCCAGGTAAAAAAATCGAGGTATGATCATACGATTTTCCATTAAAGGGAATTAAAAGCGGTATGCCAGCTTCTTGACCAACCATCGAAGCAACAGTCCACTGTGTTCCTTCTAAAGTCATACTTCCACCAATTAAATCATTATGTGAAAAATTAATATTTTCTTTTGCAAGTGATTGTAATTCTGGCATATAACTTGTTTGTTGGATCCCACCAGCTTCTATATCTAAATAGCTGTTTTCTATTGATTCCAAATAAATGTGAATCAGATTTCTTTTTTGCTTTGGATAAGTTATTTTTACTTTATTAAAATCAATATAATGATCTTCATACAGATTAGTCTTTTTAACCATATCAAATAAATAACTAATTATTTGATAATTATATAATGCATAAACTATTGCCATTATAACCACGATCCAACCAATCGTTAATAAATGATCAGTTAAAAATAAATGTAACGTTTTAAATGGCAAATTAAATAAAATAATTTCTGCAACCATTACAATAATAAAACTAGCTGGCACCGTTTTTACAAACCAATCAGCATAAATGCCACCATCAGTTCCATCTGTAGGTGCTTTTAAATGAAAAATCATTTGATTTAAAGTCTTCACAGAAAACGTTCGATTACCCCAAATAATTGAAAAAACAGCTAATAATCCCACAAATATTAATACCGAACCAACAAATTCTTTAATTGTTATCAATTTAAAAATATAATTTAACATTTATATCATCTCTCTATTTATACTATGCCTTCTAATATACACACATTTTGTTAACTAAAAATGTCTATATAAAATATTTTAGTGCCAAATTATATTATCAACATTGTTTAAATCATTATTGCGTTATAACTTTTTTTAATTTTTTTTCAAATTCACGCCGTGAAAACATCACGATTGCTCCACAGCCTAAACATTTAATTTTAATATCAGCACCCATTCTTATAATTTGCCACTGATTTGATTTTTTACATGGATGCTGCTTTTTCATTTCCACAATATCATTTAAATTATAATCCATTTTTCTCTCCGTTTCGTTTATAAAAAGCTTCCAGTGTATTTTGCATTAACATTGTTATTGTCATCGGTCCAATCCCTCCCGGAACTGGTGTTATAGCCATTACTTTATCTTTAACATCTTCAAAATCTACATCACCGCACAATTTATTATTTTCATCACGATTGATTCCTACATCTAAAACAACAGCGCCATCTTTTATATATTCATGATTAAAAAATTTAGGTTTACCAATCGCTGCAATCAAAACATCAGCTCGAGAACATACTTTTTTTAAATCTTTAGTCTTACTATGGGCTATTGTCACAGTTGCATCTTTTTGTAAACATAATAAAGATACAGGCTTTCCAACGATATTACTGCGCCCAACAACAACAACTTCTTTACCTTTCAAATCATAATTAATCTCATCTAATAACACTAACATTCCTTTAGGTGTACATGGCACTAATGACTGCTGTCCTAAAAATAATTTGGCAACATTTTGAGGATGAAAACCATCTACATCTTTATTTGGATCAATAGCTTTCAACACTTTTTCTTCTTTAATATGCTGTGGTAAAGGTAACTGTACAAGAATGCCATCAACACTATCATCATTGTTTAATCGAGCGATTTCTGCTAATAACTCTGCTTCACTAAACGTATCATCATGTTTTAACACTTCTGATTCAATTCCAATATAAGCACATCCCCGCTCTTTATTTCTTACATATGTCTTACTTGCCTGATTATCACCTATTAAAATTACAACCAATTTTGGTAATCGTGAATAATTTTCTTTAATAGCTGCAACATCTTCTTTCAACTGCTCTTTTATTTTTATTGATATTTCTTTTCCGCTAATGATCATTTATATATCCCCCTTAAATTATTAAGTCCAATTATACCAAAATATTTTCTACATGCAACAATTAGATATCTCATCAAGATATAACTTATATTCAGCTAAAATCGTCTCCAACTGCTCATATGTATCAATTTTCGATAATTCATTTTTTACTCTTGCTGATGACTTTAATCCTTTTATATACCATGGTGCATGTCCTCGCATTTGGAACATCGCAACCTTTTCTGGTTCTATTTCCATTAATTTTTTTGCATGAGCTAAACATTGAGCGATTTTTTCTTGATATGTTGGTTCCAAAATTTCTTCACCTGTTTTTAAAGATTCAACGACTTGTTTTATCAACCAGGGATTCCCTAGAGCAGCACGACCAATCATCACGGCATCCACATTTGTTTGGGCTAGCATTCTTTTAGCATCATCAACAGATTTAATATCACCATTGCCAATCACAGGGATTTTTACTGCTGCTTTTACATCAGCTATAATACTCCAATCAGCCTTTCCTTCATACATCTGCGATCTCGTTCTACCATGGATAGCAATAGCACTAGCTCCCGCTTTTTCAATCAACTTTGCGATTTCCACAGCATTAATATGTTCTTTATCAAAACCACTTCTAATTTTAACAGTTACCGGTTTAGAAACATTATCAACAATTCCTTTAACGATTTCATAAATTTTATCAGGATAAAGTAATAACTTACTTCCAGCTTCAGCCTTTAATACTTTATTAACTGGGCATCCCATATTTATATCAATAATATCACAATTAGAATGCTGATCAATAAATTTAGCAGCTTTGACCATAGTTTCTACTTCACCACCAAATAATTGAATACTAACGGGATGTTCACCTTCATCTACTTGAAGCATTTCAATCGTTTTAGCATTGCCGTAACAAAGAGCCTTATCACTAACCATTTCTGAATACACTAATCCTGCTCCAAAATCTTTAATTATTTTTCGAAAAGCCATATTTGTAATTCCCGCCATTGGTGCCATAACAACAGGATTTTCAATCTCAACATTTCCTATTTTAAACATCTACTCACTCCTCATGCAGTATCTTATCAATTATTTAAAAAAAAAGAAATATAAATGTATAAAAATTTTTATCCTGTTCATAATATTTACAGATAACTTACACTTCCCCGCTATTTTCCTCCCCGAAATAGAAGTAAGTTATCAAGTTAGTTATATTCCTAAATATGTTGGTAAACCAACTAAAAAGAAAGGCTTCCCCCGCCTTTCTTTTTTATATAATATAAACTATTAAATTTTTTCTTTTATAGCTTTTAATTCATTTTCATCAAACTGATACTTAGTATTACAAAATTGACAATTTATTTCACAACCATGATCTTCATCAATCATTGCCTGTAGTTCATCTTTTCCTAACGTGATTAAAGCATCTGTCATTTTTTCTTTCGAACAATCACAATAAAAAAATAAATCCTGCGTTTCTGTAATTTCCACATCATCAAATAACGATTTTAATATATCTTCAGGATCTTTTTTGTTATTGATCAATTCAGAAACCGGTGGACATTCTTTAACGACTTTTTCAATATAACTAATATCCTCTTCAGTTGCTTCAGGCAATAATTGAATAATATAACCACCAGATGCTAATACCTCATTAGTATCATTTACTAACACACCAACTGATACAACCGATGGTGTTTGCTCACTTACCGCAAAATAATAGCTAAAATCATCACCAATCTCACCTGTTTGTAAAGGAACCGCTCCTGTAAATGGTTCCTTCAGCCCCATATCCTTGATGACTTGCAAAGTTCCTTCATGTCCAACAGCAACACCTACTGCCAATTTACCAGTATCATTATATGTATAATGTACTTCCGGATTAGCAACAAAGCCTTTAATATTACCATCTCCATTAGTAATGCACATCATTGTCCCAATTGGACCACCGCCATTGATTACTACGGTCATCTTTTCAGCATTTTTGTTCATTCTAGCCATCATCAAAGTCGCTGACATCATTCTTCCTAATGCAGCTGATGCTGTTGGCCACAAATTATGTTTTTTTCTGGCAACCTCTACTAGATTAGTAGTTCTACATGCAAAAACACGGCAATTTTTACTGTTAACTAAACCTCTGACTAAATAATCTTTCATACAAACCTCCTTAAAAAAACACTGCAATCGATGATAAAATCATGGGAATTATCATACATAAAACAATAAATAAAATAAATATCTTTTTACTATACTTTTTCATTTTTCCACCTCTAAATATGAAAAAAGCGGATACCGCTTTATTTCATATCATCTAATAAATCATCAACATCATCAAACGACAAACCTGTATCATTGGAATTATCATCATTTGGTCTATCATCTACTGTTCCATCATGACGATCTAACATACGGCCAGTATTAAACAATGCCTCAATTTGTTCACCTGCTAATGTTTCATACTCTAATAAAGCATCAGCAATAATTACCAATTTATCTTTATTTGCTTCAATAATTTCTTTTGCTTTAGCATAACATTCATCAATGATCTTTCGAACTTGAACATCAATTTCATAAGCTATCTGTCCTGAATGAGAATTACTATGTTGAGTATAATCCCGTCCTAAGAAAACATTTCCTTGTTCAGAATCATATTTAATTGGTCCTAACTCCGACATTCCTAATTCCGTAACCATCATTCTTGCAATTCTTGTTGCCTGTTCAATATCATTATGAGCTCCAGAACTTACATCACCAAAGAAAATTTCTTCAGCAACACGTCCACCCATAAATCCTGCGATATTGGCTTCTAGCTGAGTTTTAGTTTGAAAATATGTTTCTTCTTTTGGTGTCATCAAGTTATAACCACCAGCTTGTCCACGAGGAATGATCGTAACTTTCTGCACTTTATTAGCATCTTCTAAAGTTAATCCTAAAACTGCATGTCCAGCTTCATGGTATGCAACTAAACGTCGTTCTTTTTCACTATATTTTCGAGACTTTTTAGCTGGTCCACCCATAACACGATCCACTGCTTCATCAATGTCTGCCATTGAAATAACTTTATGATCTTCACGAACAGCTAATAAAGCCGCTTCATTTAATACATTTTCCAATTCTGCTCCAGAAAATCCTGGCGTTCTTTGCGCAATGTTATTAAAGTCAACATCAGGAGCAAATTTTTTGTTACGCGCATGTACTTTTAAAATTTCTGTACGCGCATTTTTGTCCGGATTAGCTACTTGTATCTGTCTATCAAAACGACCTGGTCGTAACAATGCCGGATCCAAAACATCAGCACGGTTTGTTGCCGCTAAAATGATAATTCCTTCATTACCACTAAATCCATCCATTTCAACTAATAACTGGTTAAGTGTTTGTTCACGTTCATCATGTCCACCACCCATACCAGTACCTCTTTGACGTCCAACTGCATCAATTTCATCAATGAAAATGATACATGGTGCCGTTTGTTTAGCTTTTTTAAACATATCACGAACACGTCCAGCTCCGACTCCGACAAACATCTCTACGAATTCAGATCCAGAAATTGAATAATATGGTACACTAGCTTCACCAGAAACAGCTCTTGCAAGTAATGTTTTACCAGTACCTGGTGGTCCAACCAATAATACTCCCTTAGGAATACGAGCTCCCATCTGCGCAAATTTTTTAGGATTCTTTAAAAATTCAACCAGCTCTTTTAACTCTTCTTTTTCTTCATCAGCACCCGCTACATCAGAAAATCTTGTTTTTTGATTTTTTTCTAACTTAGCTCTAGAATTTCCAAAATCAAAAGCCTTAGCATTACCGCCACCTTGAGACATCATTCTAAAAATAAAGAACATTCCCCCAAGTAATAATACATAAGGTAAGATATTTGCGACGATACGCATAAACATTCCGCGATCATTAGCATCTACAATTGTAGTTTCAATTCCTTTTTCACTTAACAATCCCGTTAATGACTGTATCTCAGCTTCAGTATTAGGAATAGTTGTAGTAAATTCAACTTCTGTAGATTTTCCATCGACTTTCTTCGTATATTTACCTGAAACATCAACGACTAAAGATGAAGGAACAATTTCAACTTCCTTGATTTTTTCATCCTGTACTACTTCCACAAACTCACTATACTTAATTTCTTTACCGTTACTTTGATTCATAAAAGTAACCGCTCCACCAATTAAGACTAGTACTAACAGCCAGGGAAGAATTGATTTTAATAATCCATTCTTATTGTTCATAAACTCTCCTTACTTATAACACTCTTCTTTTAAAATACCAACATATGGCAATTGACGGTACTTTTCGTTAAAATCTAATCCATAGCCAACAACAAAAGCATTAGGAATTTTAAATCCGACATAATCTGCTTTCATATCAATGACACGACCTTCTTCTTTATCCAACATTGTAACAATTTTAACACTATTGGCTTTACGCTTCAAAAGCATTTCTTTAACGTTAAACAATGTTTTACCAGTATCAAGAATATCTTCAACAATTAAAATATTTTTACCCATTACATCTTCTTTTAGATCTTGTTTAACTACAAGCGTTTTAGATTCAACACCATCATAGCTGCTTACATTCATATAGTCAAATGTAACATCACTATTTAAATGTTTTGAAGTTCTGCCATAAAAGGAACCGATCCTTTTAACAAGCCAACTAACAAAACTTCTTTACCTTCGTAATCTTTATCAATAATTTTTCCTAACTCTTCACACTTTGCACTTATTTGTTCTTCAGTAATTAATATTTCTTTTATGTTCTTATGCATTTTATTCACTCCTAGCCATATATGATTATAATTTTACCACATATAAATTAGGTTTTGAATATAAATACCCAATATTTTTTGCAAGATGTGGTACAAGAATTATATCACCATGACAATTTTCAACAACCGGCCAAATTTCCCTTTCACTTCTAGGAATTTTATTATCAATAAATAAACGTGATAATTTTTTACTTCCTCCAGCACTAACTATGGTATCACCTGGTTTAAACGTTCTTATCGTAATAGGAAAATCCTCATTTGTCAAATAAATTCCTTCATTTAAATGACCTTTCTTACTTAAATAAAAGTGCTCATGTTTATCATAAACTATTTGTTCGTATTTTAAACAATAGCCTATATTATTTTTTAATTTAGAAACACGTATATTATTATATTCTTTTATGAACCTAATATTAACAGGTAAATCCATTTCAATATTTGGTTTACCACTTTTGATCTGCTTAATGATTTCTTTGATCAAAGCATCGCTAATCAAAGGAGGATATACTACTTCTTTAACTATTTCATAAATAAAACTATTTAAAAGATCATAAGGAATCAAACGGTAATCAATAACTTTATCATCATGATACTTATCAAGATACGGTTTCACCCTTTCGATATTTTTTAGATACTGCTGATTATGCAAATCAGCTTTATTTAATAAATCTTTTACCTGCTGTTCCGTATAATTTTTTAGTGTTACATTTCGAACAAAATCACGAGTAAAATCTGTTTGAAAATTAGTATAATCATCACGATAGTTAACATTATGATCATGACAGTACTCTCTTAAAACCTGTTTATTAACTCCTAAAAGCGGTCTAATTACAGTCACCCCAAATACTTCACTAATATTTTTTATGCCTAAATATCCTTTCGTATTATGACGCTGCAGCTGCATTACGATATTTTCAATCACATCATCTTGATGATGCGCCAAAACAACTTTATCAACATTATATTTACAAGCTATTTGACGATAAAAGTGATATCGCAGTTTTCTAGCTTGTGTTTGAAAATTTTCTTTTCCATATTCACATGCATCTATTTCCTTTACATAGCAAGGCAGATTATGTTTATGACAATAGTTTTCTACTGTTTTTTGATCTAAATCGCTATCTTCTCTTAAATGATAATTAACATGACAAACAACGATTTGATATCCGTGATTATACATAATATCCAAAAGTGCCATTGAATCACAGCCTCCAGATACCCCCACTATGTATAGTTGATTCAAATTTAATAATTTCTCCATCACATCACCTCAAATACCTTTACCATTATAACAAATTATCCTTTTTTTAACATATAGTTTTAACTATTTTAGTCACTAAAAAAGCACGTTTATAACAGTTTTTATTTAAAGCTATAAACAAAAACAGGAAGATTTAAAATTATTGAATTTCAATAAAACCAATTCTTCCTTTTTAACGTACCTTTTATTTCAACAATTCACTTTTTACCACCTTGATTACTACAATGCTGATATCATCGAGATTATTTTCTTCTAAAACTCGGTCCATTAACAATGTTGCCGCCTCTTGAGGATGCATATGATTGATCATCTTAATATTTCTTTTAATAATCTGTTCAAAATTATCACCAGTTCCATCACTAGACATAATGACAATATCATTATCTTTTAATAACATTTCATAACTAGACATCTTTAATTTAGAAACGATTCCTACCGGTAATGAATTAGTTGTGATTTTTTCTACAGTTCCATTACGAATATGATAGCTAGGATTAGCTCCATATTTAATTAATTTCATTTTCGCATTCGCTAAATTTATATGACATAAATCTAATGTCGTAAACATATCATTATGATTTTTTATTTTTAATAACGCATTTATAGAATCAATAGTATCTTTCAAACTAATCCCATTTAAAATTAGTTTAGATAGTACTTCCAAAGTTAATTTGCTTTCTGTTGCTGCTATTTTACCCTGACCCATTCCATCACTCAAAGCTAAATAATGAAGGTTATCTTGATGAAAAGCACTAAAAGAATCCCCGCAATTTAAAGGCTCTAATGCATATTGCTGTAACCCAAACTGTAAAGAATAGTTTGGCTGGTGCTTTAAAACCACTGAAGTATAACCTAAATAATGCATTGCATCTTTGATTGAAATAATTTCTAATGATTCGTTTAAATAGCTTTCAATAATTGGCACTAATTCATTAATTACATCTTCTTTATTTATATCCATTAAACCTATTTCTAAGGTATAAACATCTAAAGATATTTGATGTTTATACAAATATGTAATATTAAATTGATAACCTAGTAAATGTTCCTTCAGCTGTTGATCACCAAACGGTGCCTGTTCTAAAGAATTACTAAAATTATCAAACACTTCACTCAACAAAGAAAATTCATAAAACAAATCTCTTTTTAAATGCAAATTTTCCTGATTTACTCTTTTTATCTTTTCATAACTTTCTTTATACTCATTGATTCCTTTTAAAAATTTATCAGGACTAATACAATTACTATTTATATACTTTAGATCCTCTTCACTATATTTAGATTTAAAGCCCTTATTAATAAGTTTACCTAATCTACCAACACTGCCATCTTGATAAAAACATAGATCCCGACTTGGACAATGCAGACAGACATCTTCATATACATAACCAACAAATTCTCCAACATTCACATTATGATTAGCTTCTTGAAAAATATTAGTTAATTGTTTAAATAACGAGGCAAATGTATTGGCCCGCTGAATCAATTTATTACGACTTGTAATATTTTTATAGTCTTCATTAAGCAATTTAGGGCGCCGTTTGAAAGTAGGAATAAACAAAAACAAAGCTGCACTTACTATAATAATAAAATTATGATAGTAATAGTCATAGTTAATAAAAAATGGAAGAATTAAATGACTTAATATATATGTTGATGAACAAGTTAATTTATTTTTAGGGTTGTACATAAAGAAGATACTAAAAGGAAGGATCAACGATAGTATTTCATCTTTAAGTAAGGGATTAATAAACATTAAAATAATTGATATATATAAAATCGCTGGCATCGTACTATTAATACTTAAATAGTACGTACTTAATAATAAAAAGAAGCGTAGTAATATCATCATGTATAACTGATTAACTTCTACCAATGAAACAATAGCTAACATTATCATCACGGAAAGAATTATCATCCGCTTATTCGTATATACTTCAATTGTATTATGGATAAAGACGGGAACTACTTCTAAGCATAATAAACTATGTATTAATGTAAAGGATAAAATAACTAGTACTTCTATGTAGTTATAATTATATATGTAAAGAAAGATTAAACTTACTAAAGTAACTACAAAGGCCAAGTATTTACTTTTAATAAATTTAAAATGCATTAGTACCTGCATTAGTATTACACTTGTTAAGGAGACTAACAATAACATGTAATTTTCATAAGATAGATAGGTTATTAATACTAAAGCACTCATATATACGATCAAATGTCGATATCCACATAAAAATGATATTACTAGCATCGGAATTATAAAACAAAGCGATGTATTATATATTTTTACTAAACCTAAAAAGAGGGTTAAACAAAAAATTGTAATATAAGTCATCCCAGCATTTTTTATTTTTACTTTACTTTTTTCTACTGACAAATCCATTTCATTCACCTCGTACTATAAATTATATGAATTTATTATAAATAATTTGTCGTTTTTTAAGCTCAATTAAAATAATCTAGTTAAATACGCTATAATGAAGCAGATTTATTTGCAAAAATATTGAATTTATCAATATTTTTAAAACTGTATATATATGAAAAAATGATTAAATAAAATTTTATTATAAATTTATGCTCATACCAAAAAAGCTTTAATAACATGATCTATTATTAAAGCTTTACTCATTATTCTGGATGATTTTTATAACATTCAATTAATTGTGTTAATTCATTGATAATTGAATTGTAAGTTAGGGTATTTTCTTTGCTTATGGGTTAGAAAGATTTTTCTGAAATGCTTTTGGTATAAAAATAGCTCGAAAATTATTGACCAAAATTAAAAAAAAATTAATTTTGGTCAATAATATGATATAATGAACATTATAAAGGAGTTGTTAATGCATGAAGTTAATTGAAAGAAAGGATTATTTAAAAACTTTAATAAATGTTAAGAATACACCAGATATAAAAGTAATTACAGGAGTGAGGCGTTCAGGGAAATCAAAATTACTTCTTTCATTTATGGAATGGTTAAAAAAACAAGAACAGGATTCTCATATTGTATATATTAATTTGCAAGAAACAGAAAATGAACAATTTTTGGAATATCATTGTTTGCATGATTACATTTTAGAGCAATATGTTGAAGGCAAAAATAATTATCTTTTTATAGATGAAGTTCAATTATGCACGCATTTTGAAAAAGCAGTAAATAGTATTCATGCTAAAGAAATATATGATATATATGTGACAGGATCAAATGCTTTTTTATTAAGTAGTGATTTAGCAACTTTATTCACAGGAAGAACATTTACAATAGAGGTTTTTCCATTTTCCTTTCAAGAGTTTCTTGTTTATTTTGATAGAGATGATACAGATCAGGCATTTAATGATTATTTAAGGATTGGTGGATTTGCTGGATCATATTTATATCACCAAATAGAACAAAAGTATGATTATATTCAAAAAGATGTTTATGAAACAATAGTAACACGAGATATTGTTCAAAAATATAAGATTAGAAACAAAGGTCTTTTTGAAAATTTAACAAATTATCTTATTGACAACATCTCCAATTTAACATCATCTAGAAATATTACAAACTACTTAATTAGTAATTATGATAAAGTTAGTCACAATACGATTATCAATTATATAAAATATCTTTGTCATGCGTTTGTATTTTATAGAGTAAAGAGATTTGATATAAAAGGGAAAAAGTATCTAGCTACTGAACAAAAATACTATCTTGTTGATCATTCTATTAAATATGCAACTCTTGGAATTAAGAATCAAGATTTAGGTAGAACATTAGAAAATATTGTTTATATAGAACTATTAAGAAGAGGATATGAGGTCTATGTTGGTAAGCTTTATAAGAAAGAAATTGATTTTGTAGCATTAAAAAGAAATGAGCAAATTTATATTCAAGTTTCAACTTTCTTAGAAGATGAAAATACAATCGATAGAGAAGTAACACCTTTGTTGAAGATAAAAGATGCTTATCCTAAAATAATTATAGCGAGAACACATCAAGAAATGTATACGATTCAAGGTATAAAGGTTATAGATATTGCAGATTGGTTAACAAGTAATAAATATGTTTAAAAAGCATAATTAATATATTTCGCTGAATTATTTTTATCATAGTTCACACTAAAATAATTTATGATTTATATGAGTTAATAAAGATAGAATAAAATAGAAAAGATTGAAATTTCTTGATGTTAAATGTGCTTAAGATCAAATAACTTGAATTTGATAATTAAAATAATCTAGTTAAATACGCTATAATGAAGCAGATTTATTTGCAAAAATATTGAATTTATCAATATTTTTAAAACTGTATATATGAAAAAATGATTAAATAAAATTTTATTATAAACTTATACTCATATAAAAAATAATAAAAAAGACATCAGTTTTAATTTATAAGTAATAGGAAATAAGTATTATTTAATAAATTTCGGTGTTTAATACATAAAAAA
>BAHP02000145.1 GCA_000508865.1 Clostridiales bacterium VE202-01 | reverse complement strand
ACTGTTTTGTCACCTTGATAGAATTCCAACATCTGCATTGCCTTTGCTAGTCGATCAAAGGCACTATCTACTTCACTTTGAGTGGCATTAGTTTTTGCATATACTTCTTTTGCATTTGTTAAAGCTTCATTGAATTCGGTTACTACTGCTGGTACGACATTTTCTAAGTCGGCTTTTTTAGCCATTTCAATGGCAATTTGTAAAGCTAATTTATCTGTTTCAATTGCTTTTTTAACTAACGCATCTTTGGCACTTATTAAAGCTGTCTTAGCATTATCTATTTGTTCTTGGGTTACATTTTCATTATCTAAAACAGCTTTAACATCAAAAATTGCTTCTTTAAATTTAATCCAGCTTTCTACTGTATAATCATCCTCTTGAAGTGCTATACATTCATCATATAATACTTGTAATTCGGTTTTATCAACAGTACGTTCTAGTAATCTTATTGCATCAGTTAATTGTTCATACGCTACATCAACCTGGCTTTGATTAACATCATAGCTTAAATTGACATTAATAGCATTGATTAAATTATCGTAAAAATAAGTTGCTATTGCTTCAGAAACATTATCTAAGGCTCCACTTTGTTCTAATAACTGAGCCTTTTCAATTAAGTCATTCAAAATAGTTTTTTGAACAATCTGCTGACCAGTAAAATAAGCTTCAAAAATCTCTGCACTATCCTGCCACGACATTTCAATCTCAATTACATTATAACCATTTAAATTTATTACATTATATACTTCTTTATAGTCTCCTAAATCAATCCATTCTTCAATTAATTCAGTATCCTTTTTTTGAACTTTCGCTTTAATATTAACAATGGAATCACTATCCTTTAAAAAGATAAATTGTTCTGGATTTGGATGGTTAAAAGTTTTAAAATTAATCTTTCCAGCTTGGTTATTTACACTTGTAAAAATATCACCGTCTGAAATATTATCTACATTACTAATATCTCCACCAACAAAGTTTACATTCTCATCTAATAAACGATTAACATATATTTCTTTAATTTGAATCCAATTTCCATTAGACATATAAAAACGTAAATATCTAGCTTGTTCACCATTAAACTGAATTTTTTGATATTCGGTTCCAACCTTATCAAAACTATAAATTGTTTTCCATTGCTCACCATCTAACGAAGCATCAACTCTTCCATATAATACATTATCACTAGAATATAATACTTCCATATCATCCAATGATGTAATACCCTGTAAATCTAAATCAATATATCTAGTTAATTCTGAATTACCATTATCACCACGTTTTAACCATAAAGTAGTGTTTTCATTACCATCAACTAAATTATTGGCACTACCACTCCATACGTCCCCACTATTAGTTGTAAGACTTGCTTTTAAAGCTAACCTTCCAGCTAAACGGATTTCAATATTACTAATTGTAAGAGAATGATCAGTATGATTAGAAATTTCTATATATTTAGCAGTTATATTCTTTAATTCATTAATTGGTTGTTCCTTCCAAATTAAACCATCATCTGATACTTTTACAGTTACCTCTGAATTATCCAAACTAATCATAGTTAAATTCTTTAATTGATCAAATGTTGCTCTGATATATTTTTGTGATTGTAAAACAATATTTGTATCACTATCGATTTTAATAATATTCTCATCTTTAATTACATTTAAATCTGATAGATAATTATCATTAGTACATAAAGTAACAACTTTATCTTGATTGATCAAGATTTCATTTAAAATAACATTAGAATTATTAGCCCCTGTTACACTATCTTCATGTTCAGCTATAGCACGATAACGAAGATAACGAGCTGTTATATCTGTTTCAGCTTCTACTGTAGCTGAATTAAAATCATTTATTTTAATCCAATTTTGATTATCCAATGAATATTCTAGCGTACCTTCCTTATAATAAGCAGGTTTATTGTCTTTTTTTTTCTTGCATAATAATCTTGATTTTTGAAATATTCATTTCTTTGCCTAGATTTACACCAAAATAATCTCCATTAATATATTGTCCTATTTCAACGCTTGTATTTATTTGACCATCAAATGCTTTTGAATAATCTTTTTTTGCAGTACCAAAGCCTTTCATAGTAGAAGGAATATTTAATTTTGTATATAAATCTTCTTCCATTTTGGTTAATAAATCTTCAACAAACGGATAAAGAACTTTTTGCGCCGCCTTTTTACCACCATGACCTTGATTTGATTTATCCAATTTTACCTTTCCGGTTGTTACAATATCCATTGCCGCTTTAATTGAATCGCTATTATTTTGATCAACCTGGTCATATGTTGTTAAAGAATCAACAACATAAATTCCAGCATCAGCAATATCATAAACAACATCCATCCATTGATTTATTTCGCTACTAATATTATTAGTGCCTTTATAGGCTTTCAATGTTGTAATAGCATCCTTGAGTTCCTTGAAATGATCTTTTACTACTTCAACCTCTTTGCCATAATCTTCACCTTTAGCATATTTTTCCCTTAAAGCATTTAAATCTTCCTGCATATAAACTGATTCATCGGTTTGAGCGAATGACATCGGCGCAGCTGCACAGTTCTGCGCAAAAATTTCAAAAGCCTTAGATGCATCTTCATCATCTGTAATAATATGTTTTAAAGCACTTTTCCAACTGTCATTACTATTATAAGCATTACTGTTCCAAGTATAATCGGCCACACTATATAAACTAACTTTACTTGCTTGAGCCTGATTCATTGGATTTGATGTTAGTCCACTCATATTTTCAAGATTATTTTCTAATCCTTCAGATGGGCCTAGATGCATTAAATGAGATCTTCCCAAATCATTAACTGGCCAGTTCCACCAAATATATACTGGTCTTTGAATCAGATTAGTTATCCAATCGATTGAAGCTTGCGTAATTTCCGAAACAACATGATCTCCTGTCCACATAACTTGAATTCGTTTATCAAAATTACTAATATTGCGAAGGTAACTCTCACTTGCCCCATCTTTTCGATAATACTGTGGGCAGAAAATAAGTGGTTTACAATCACCTTTTTTATCAACATATTCGGTTTGAATTTTATTCATATACTCAACCAGGCGTGTATTATTAGTTGAAGAATCATCAAAAAATATTGCAAATTGACGAACACCAATATCATATAACTGATCAAATTTGATTTCTAAAGATGCAATATCAGCATCAGATAAATCTGTATGTCCCCCAACGTGAGCAGCCCAAACAAATTCAACACCCGATTTCTTTCCAGCATCAACTAATTCTTTTAATTCAGCTAATTTATTATCTGGATATAAATCTCGCCACTGTCCATAATGGTATGAATCATTCTTAGGACCATATATATAAGTATTCATCTTATAACGTCCCCCAAATTCAATTAAACTCATTCTATTTTCATGAGACCAAGCCCCATAAAAACCTTCAATGAAACCGCGATATTCAACATCTGGAGCATCTTCAATTGTTAAATCTTGAACTACTCCTTCACCTTGTTCAATTAAACTTTCTAGTGTATAAGAACCATACTTAACTCCAGCATCATCATTACCAAGAATTGCAATCGTATTCTTTTCTTCATCAACATTTAAAACATAACCTTCATCTTTATCAGTAGAAATTTCAGTATTATATTCAATGCCATAATAGTATTCATCAACAATCCCGTAATCATCCTTGACCCCAACTAAAATATTTGTCTTATTTTCATCAATATTATTACCTAAAACATACTTGATTTCTAATTTATTCAAAACATCAGTATAATTATCTTTTGTAATCTCACTTACAGTATCTTCAAAAATAAGATTAACTTCCTGACTTATTTCCAATTCCCCTTCATCATACAAGATACTTTGAGGAGTTGGATAAAGTTCATACTCTTTTCCAATCTTACTAACAACTATAATATCAAAAGTTTTTTCTTTAGTAACATCAAACCGAGTAACTATAGCTGTTAATTTAACTTTTTGTTCATTTTCTGTTCTAATAATTTTAGCTTTACCATTTTCATCAATTGTAACTGCTTTATTATCAGATTTCCAGTTAACCGTAACACCATATTCAGTATCTAAAACTGGTAAATTAAAATCTTTGTTAACCCTTTCTTTAACTGTTAATTTGTTTAAATATTCATTTACATATGCTTCATCAGACCATTCTGGTCCATAAACTTCAAATTCATAAAGTGAATATCCTGTATTATTATCATTATTTTTTTCTCTTCTTCTTTGTATCCCTTGCATTCTGACATATCGAGCTGTAACTGCTTCACTTAATTCTATCACGTTTACAGCTGTTTTATCAGGAAACAGAGCCTCTTCGTCAAGATAAAAACCGTTATCAATAACTTCACCCACATCCTGCCAATCATTTAAATCATTAGATACCTGCATTTTAAATTTGTTTGGACGTGATTCCCAACTCAATACAAACTTATTTACTTCTTTTGCTGTCCCTAAATCAACATAAATCCAAGATCCATCAATATTAGATGCATCTTTCCCCGCTAATGTCGCCCAACGATTGCTACTTACATTGACAATTCCATCAAACGCTTCACTTTCTGGGGTTCCAGAATCCTGAATGCTTGAAGCAACACCATTTTTATTTAACGCTAAATTAGTACTAGCATCACCAATTTGTGAATCAATCGCTAATACATTAACTGACGCAAATGTATTCAAAGTGATTGCTAAACATAAAAAAATCTTTGATAATTTCATCCGTTTTCCCTCCAATTTTACTTGGTAGTGTCAAAAATCAATATAAATGACACAAACCCACTACCTTTCATTTGTTAATAAGTAGTAAAAATGATTACTAATTATATTTCTTCTGCTCTAAAATATAATATTAATTCTTAAATTAAAAATAATTGAAAATAAATTATCCCTTTACCATTTATCCAAAATCAAAAAAGATTTTAGTTATTATCTGCTTGAAATTCTCTTCTGTTATTCTAGTTTTAAACTTCTTTCTTCTTAATTACTAAATATCCAAATATTATAAATACACCTAGACAACTAAACTTATAGTATCATCAATATTTATACTTGTTATCATATTACTAAAATTTTCAAACACTTCATTTACATCTAAATCAATTAAATTTTCTATAGCTACTAATTCTGCAATAGATAGTAATGTTTTTAAATATCGCATAAATTAAATAGTAAAATATCTCTTAATTAAAAAATATATTACTATAAAATAACATTTATCCATTATTCAAAGATAGTTTAAAAGTGAGAAACCCTTTTATAGCAAAGGTCTTCTCACTTTTTCCTTTAACTATCAAAAACATTGCATTCCTTGACATTCAAAACCTAAATAAGTATTATACCCCTTCCCTCAAGGAATACTTTTCAAATAGATATATTTAATATTAATTAGTTCTTTTCTTTTTACTATAGATTAAACCTAATACACTTAATCCAGCTATACTCATTAACATTCCTAGTGATACATCATCTCCTGTTTTTACACTT
>BAHP02000146.1 GCA_000508865.1 Clostridiales bacterium VE202-01 | reverse complement strand
GTTTGTTAAAGCTTCATTGAATTCAGTTACTACAACTGGTACGACATTTTCTAAGTCGGCTTTTTCTGCCATTTCAATGGCAATTTGTAAAGCTGTTTTATCGCTTTCGATTACTTGTTCAACTAAAGCATCTTTTGCAGCTTGTAACAATACTACTGCATTATTTACTTCTTCTTGAGTTACCTCTTCACTATCTAATATATTCTTAGTTTTTGTCATTGTCTCAATAAATGATACCCAAGTTTGGGATGTATAGTTTTCTTCTTTAAGAGCTAAACATTCATCATATAATGTCTGTAATTCATCTTTATTGATTTCAACTTTGTCAAAGCGCATATAATCAAGATTAAAGTTTCCTGGATTAATATCGCCTTCTGAGCGAATCATGATGGTATTTTTACCAGCTTTTAATGCTATATTACTGATTGCAACTTCATTCCATACACCATTTTTCTGACTATCACCCCATGTTGGTGTTACTTCAATTTCAAAATCAGCTCTTTTTTCATCATTAATATATAATGCTCCCGTTCGTGGTGTGTCATCATAAACTGCTGATCCTTTTTTACCACATCCAGCATTTAATACTAAATTATAAATGCCAGATTCTTTTAAATCAACTGTGAATTGTACATAGTTTCCGACATTTTTCCATCCTGCCAAATAACCAGTTCCTGAATATCCTTTCCATTCTGTATCAATTCTTAATTGATTTTTTGATGAATCAGTTACTCCTTCACCATTTTCTAACTCGAAAATATCACCAGGATTAATTTCTGGTAATTTAGGCTCAAAATAGAACCAGTCAACATCACACTGAAAGTCAGTATCATCTATACCATTAAATTCTAAAAAGATATTACTTTCAATAGCATCTGTATCTTTACACATTACTTCTAATGTTGTCCACTGATCATCTTTTGGTATATCTAAAGTGGTTAGAATCTTATCACCTATACCATTTTCATATACTGTAATCTTCCCACCAGTACTACTCTTTAATCTAATTACAATACCACCTTTGTCTTCACCTTTAACTTCATTAAACTCTAGCCAAGAACCACTTGTATTTGTTGACATGATTTTGCGATTACCTGCTGCATCATCGTCAATAATTGTAAATCCTTTTGAAGCAGTAGCATTTTCTGCCTCTATTTGACTAAATGCGTCAATAGAACGATCAATTCGATTAAATGTCAATGAATCCAAGTTATAATTTCCTGGATTTGTATTCCCTTCGGCGACAAATTTAAATGTATTTACACCAGCTTCTAAAGGAACATTTTCAATTGTATATTTGACCCATACACCTTGTTTTACTCCATTAACCGTTTCACCCCACTTATCAGTTATCGCAAATTCCATATCCTGAAGCTTTTGACCATTTAGATACATTGTTCCCTGTCGTGGACTATTATCATATCTTGAATCATTTTTAATTCCATTATTAACATTTAATACTAAGTTATAATCTCCAGCTCTTTGAATATCAACACTAAATTCTACTGCATCTCCAACTGTTTTAAACCCTTTAGCAAATCCTGTTCCGGTATATCCTTTCCATTCTGTATCAACAGAGACACTACCATACATTTTAGCTTCTTCTAATTCAAAAACATCACCATCATTGATTTTTTGTGGTGGAACACTTTGTTCTTCTTCACCCAATTCTACTTCTTTTTCAACAACATCAAGTAGTTTGATATTAATTTCTGTTCCTGTATCTTTAGTTTTTACATAAACAAGATCATTTTCTGTATCTAACCAATATGCTTGTTTAGCATTGTTATAATCATCTAAAGTTTTCACTTCAGTAATCTCTAAACCATCAATATAAACACCAGCTAATGCTTCAATATGGTTAAATTTCAAATTGTAATTACGATCTACTGGCGTATATACATCAGCATTCCCATTTACTCTTTCATTAATTTTAAAATTAATTTCTGTTCCATTTACTGCACAATCAAATTTAGTTGTAGTATAAGCATTTTTAGTGATATATTCACGTGTCTGCCCATCATCTTCATATAATGTAAATGTGCTTTCACCTTTTGGATAAATATCTAAAGTTAATGGATCCAATGGTTTTTCATCAGCATAATTTACATCAGGCCCCATTGGTACAATTGCCCCTGCTTTTATAAATACTGGTATTTCATCTAATGGAGCTGCTACTCTAATAGTTTTTCCATTTTCGCCACCTTCATAGCGCTCACCACTATAATAATTATACCATGTTGTTTTTGGTGGTAACCAAACTGATACCACTGTATCTTTAGTATCTGCAGCAGGTGCTACTAAAAAATAATCCCCATAATAATATTGTTCATTTAAATCCCAAGCATCAGGATTATATTGACTATCATCTTCCAAAAGCATTGCTCTCATGATTGGAACACCTTGACTATATCCTTGCCAAGCAAGTGAATATGTATATGGGTATAAAGAATAACGGATTTTTAAATTATCTCTTAATGTTTCTTGTGCTGTTTCGTTATAATCCCAAGGTTCACGACCATCATGACCATGAGTCCGCATAATCCCATTCCAAGCTCCAAATTCTCCAACCCAGCGAGTATACAATTCATCAGTTGGTCTTTTCATGAATCCGCCAAGATCATGTGATGTTGCCCAATAACCAATTAGCCCAGTATCAATACTATAACCGATTTGATTAATTAACTCTTGTGAAGTTGGATTAATATCACCTGACCAGGCAGTTGCATAATGCTGCCCTGCATAACTTCCACGAGTTATAAACATCGGACGACTTTGATCTGTGTATTCCTGCCAAGCCTCATATGCCCCCTTTGATGAAAAAGTTGGTGCTGTATTACTTCCCAAAACATCAAATTCATCAGGCCAGAACCAATCTCCATAACCAGTTGTAATGACACTGTCCATATATGATTTTACCCATATTTTTTCATTTTCTGGTTTATATAACTCTGCTCCACCAGAAGCTTCTGGAGTTCCTGCGTTGTTATGAAGACCTACTCTAAAACCTAATTCATCAGCTTCTTCAAACATAGCTGCAATATCAGGGAATTTAGTAGTATCATTACTCCACATTTGTTTTCCCCACTTTTCACCAGCACCGCTTTGGTTTCCACCGTTATCAGCAACATCGCCACGCCAGCCAAAATCGAAAACATAACAGTCACTTGGGTAATCTTCATCTCTTAAACGATGAATCCATTCCAAAAATTCTTCTTGAGTGGCATTATCATTTCCATATTTAGACAACATAAATCCATGGGCCCATTTGCCATACATTTCCATTCTTCCAGTAATTTCTGCATATTCATTCAATATTGTCTTAAAATCAGGACCATACATAAAATAATAATCTAAATAATTCTTAGTCTGAAATCCACCACCATGTTTAAAGAATGTCGTTTCTTTTTCTATCGTGTTTAAAAACATCCCATATCCCACAGTACTCATAAAAAACGGTGCTACTACTCTACCGTGAGACATTGAAAATTCTGAAAAATCTTGATCATATCGATTTAGATTACTTCTTCGACCATGATCACCTGAGCCAAATCCAAAAATACCACCAGTATTTATTTGACCTTCTACTTTTTTTACTCCCCGAACACCTGAATCATTCCAATACATTCCTTGATCATCAGCATCTTTACTAATTAAATTTCCTTCTAAATCATACATTCCAATCCGAAATGGATCTTTTTGTACTCTGACTTCAATTGCTTCTGTCAAGATTTGAATATAATCACCTTGATCATTAACCGTTTTATCAACTAATGGCCAGTCATTTTTTTGAACCATATAATATTGTGGATCTTCTGGCCGATATCCTTCCCCTCCATCAAGTGATAATTGTACCCTTATTGTTCTAGCAGTACATAATTCAATTTTTACTTGTGCATTTTCATCGTTGAAAATAAGCACATTTCCATCTTCTTCATTATTATGATCTGTATAACTGCCGATTACGCTTTCCGTAGCAGCTAATACTTTGGTATCAACTCTTAAACCTAAAAGTGTTGAAATACAAATCATTACTACTAATAATAAACATGTACTTTTTTTGATTTTCCTAATCATTTCCCTTCTCCTTTCACGTTGATATCATGTCACTTCTTTACCCCGCTAAAATACAACATATACCAATCTGATTATATGATATCAATTGCTGAATGCACTTACAATCGCTAATTTTTGTAATTATTTTTTCCGATATTTACATCCTTGATGAAAAAAATACTTTTTTAACAAAGAATTATATAGTCATAATATTCTAAAAATAAAAAGTGTGTAATAGGATGAACTACCATAGTTCATTCCTTATTTACACACTTTATCTTTGTATTTTTTATTATTTCAAATTATGATAAATAAATAACATTCTATCCTTACCATTAATATCCTTAATAATTTCATAACAATCATCAGGAAAATATTTTTGTAATGCTTCTTCCATTAGTTCCCGTTGATCAAAACCCATTTCAAATGCAAGCAGTGCACGATCATTCAATAAACTTCTCACGCCTTTGAAGATCTTACGATAAAAATACAAACCATCAGCACCACCAAAAAGAGCAACATGTGGTTCATTATCTTTAACGATAGCTTCTATCTCCTGTTCTTGAGGAATATAAGGAGGATTAGAAACAAAAATATCTACCTTTATATTACGATCAATCAATGGTTCCAGCATATCACCGACCATAAATTCAACATCTGCATTTAAATTTTTAGCATTTTCTTTAGCCACATTAACAGCATTTATAGAAATATCTGTTGCATATACCTTTAATCTTGGCTCTTCTAACGCTAAACTTGTAGCAATAGCCCCACTACCAGTACCAACATCACATAAATTAATTGTCTGATAATCTGCAAAATAATCATCTATACGATATAAAATATTTTCAACCAATTCTTCCGTTTCATAACGAGGAATCAAAACATCTTCATTTACTTTAAAATCACGACCAAAAAACGTTTCCACTCCCTTGATATATTGAATTGGTCTACCATTATAATACTCTTCCATTCCCGCTAAAAATTGATCTTTTAATGTATCATCAACCTCTTGATCATACATTAAGTATAATTCATGTGGCTCTTTTTTAGCTAAATGATAAAACAATACTTTTGCAACATTAACATCTTTATTATCATCATCTAAACGACTTTCTGCTTGTTTAATTAGTTCCTTTACAGTTGCCATTAATGCTGTCCTTCCATTTTTAAACGTTGATCTTCATTGATTAAAGCTGTAATGATATCATCTAATTTACCTTCAATAATTCGATCTAACTGTTGAATCGTCAACCCAATACGATGATCAGTTACCCGATTTTGAGGGTAATTATAAGTTCTAATTTTCTCTGCTCGATCACCTGAACCAACTTTACTTTTTCTTTCATTTCCAACTTGTTCATCTTGCTGTTGTTGATAATAATCATAGATTCTAGCAATTAAAGCTCTCATTGCTTTATCTTTGTTATCATGTTGTGAACGGCCATCTTGACTGGCTGCAACGATTCCCGTTGGAAGGTGAGTAATTCTTACTGCTGAATCTGTCTTATTGATATGTTGACCCCCAGCCCCACTAGCACGATAAGTATCAATTCTTAAATCACTTTTATTAATTTCAACATCTACTTCTTCAACTTCCGGCATAACTAAAACAGTAGCAGTAGAAGTATGCACGCGGCCTTGAGTTTCTGTTTTTGGAACACGTTGAACACGATGAGAACCAGATTCAAATTTTAATTTTCCATATACACCTTCGCCTTTAACCATAAAAGAAATCAATGAATAACCACCAGCTTCAGCATCAACTGCTTCCATTACTTCAATTTTCCAACCTTGAGATTCTGCATATTTTACATACATCCGATACAAATCACCAGCAAAGATGTTTCCTTCATCACCACCAGCAGCACCACGAATTTCCATAATTACATCTTTATTATCATTTGGATCTTTTGGAATTAATTCGATTTCTAACTTTTTAATGATTTCTGGTAATTTTTCTTCCAATTCAGCTAATTCCATTTTAGCCATTTCTTTGATCTCAGGATCTGATTCTTTTGTTAATTCTTTAGCATCTTCTATCCCGGCTTCAATTTCTTTATACTCTTGATATAAATCATATGCTGTTTGTAATGACGCCTGTTCTTTAGTAACTTCGGTCATTTTTTTAATATCACTGCCAATATCCGGATCCATCAGCATATGTCCTAATTCTTCATACCTGTTTTCCATTGTTTTTAAACGATCTAACATACTTTCATTCATGATTTATACCTCCAAACCTACCATATTATATAATAAACATAGAAAATAAGCAAAATATATTTTATTTGTTTTAATCTTACTTATAGTATAATTTTAGTAAAAAAAATTATACTATATTAATTATAGTTCACATTGAGTTCACCTAATCATTTTATTATATAGGTGTAGTAAGAAAACTACCCCTCCCTTTAATCATAGAAAACGAAGACAAGTTACCTAAAAGTAACTTGTCTTTA
>BAHP02000147.1 GCA_000508865.1 Clostridiales bacterium VE202-01 | reverse complement strand
ATTATAAATATCAGATTTACTTTAACATTATCAAAAGATATTTTCAATATAAATGTTAGTCTTTTTTAACATCCGGTCATAAAAAAAGGATTCATGATAGATTCACGAACCCTTTAAATATTAATTGAATTTTCTTTTTACAAATGCCAATCCACAAACACTTAATAATGCTGCTGTTGCATACAAACTAGTTAAAACATTATCACCAGTTGGAACAGCTTTTTCAGGACTATCTGGACTAGGTGCAACTGGTGTTGCTGGTTGTTCTGCATCAACATTATAATTAGCTGCCCATTCCATAATTGATGTCCCACTAGCATCTTTTGGATTATTATTTAATGTAAAAATCCATGTCCAGTGATCATTATAATGAACTAATGTAGGAATACCATCCATATCATAATCTTCTTCAAGATTTATTTTATTGGCACCATCAACATTTACTGTATCATATAAAGTTAATTTATATTTATTATCTTTAGTTTCATAAGTTGTGAAATCAGAATTGATATTTTGCAAATATCTTATTTCTGTAGTTTCTTGACCTTCAGTTAAAATCTTAAACATTCTCTTTGAACATTCATCTGTTGCAACACTTGAATCTGTTACCCCTTGAACTAACCAAATTGCAGTATCAGATTTTGTTAATGAAGCTAATTCTTCATCAGTTGGTGTTTGTCCACCACGAATAGTTGCTACATCTAAAGCTGGGCAGTTGATCATAGCAGCTTTAAATAAATCAGGATATGCAATCAACATTCTTGTAGTCATATAACCACCAGCTGAACAACCTGATACATATACTTTTTCAGGATCAATATTTTTAGCTTTAATTAAATCATTGATTTCATTATATGCTATTTCTAATAAACCATCTCTTTGAGCATAATACCAAGTATCAGGTGCCTGGAATGACATAACATGAGCCCCACCAAAAATTTCTTGTGCTTCATCACTAGCCCAAGCTACAGTTCCTCTGTTTGCAAGCATTTGAGCTACATTATTACCAGAATTTAAAAGATCTCCTTCACCATTTCCATGGAACCAAACAATAAGTGAATCTGCATCCCCAGCATCATAATATTGATAGTTAATACCATTTTCTACTATTACAGATTCAAATTTAGCTGTTTCATCATTAGTTACAGTATTATCTGTAGTATATTTTGCAATATAATCATTATCGATTTCTCGACCATCTGCAGCAGTCAATGTTACACCTTTATTTTGAACGATCGTATACTCTAATTCACCAGGATAATTTCTTGCATATCCTTTTTCTGCATCACTTATGTATGTCAATGTTGATCCATACCCATCATTTTCATCAAAATAAACATTAACATATTGACCATCCGTCTCTACTTTTACAATTTTACGTTCACCATCGTATTGTACTTTTCCTTTATAATCCTCATCTTCAATTTTAATAGTAGATTTTGCAGTAACTGTAAAAGTATCAACATCTACATTTGAAACCCTATTTCCAGCTCCAAAATCAATTGTCATTTTGTTTACTACTTCACCAGCATCGGTAACTCTTGCAGACAGACTACAGTTATAAGTAGTATCTACAGTTTGTGCTAATACCGGTGCACTAAAAGCAGTTACTGCTAATGCCATACTGGCAGCAGCTGCAAAAATTTTTCTAAATTTTTTCATTTCCTTATACCTCCTACACATATTATAGCATTGCTTACTTTTAGCTGTATTTATATATTTATACATTTAGTCCCAAAAATTGATACTATATTTATAAAATTTAATCTTGAAAAAATAATGAATTTATGTTATAGAATCTAAAATTTTAATATGAAATATTGATTTAAAAATGTTATAATATAGGTATATCAACGTGTAGTTTGCAGAACGTAAATCCGGTTGCAACTACACTTTTTTAATTATAGAAGGAGGATAATAAATGTATAAAATTGGTGAAAATGTTTTATATGGTAGTGAAGGTGTATGCAAAATAACTGATATTGTTTCAAGAGTAATCAATAATCAAGAAAAAAAGTTTTATCTCTTGACTTCTTCCAGCAATAAAATGAATATTCTTGTTCCTTTAGATAATGAACTTTCTTTAGCAAAAATGCGTAAAATTTTATCAAAAGAAGAAATATACAAACTTATTGAAGCTATGCCTGATAATGAAACTATTTGGATAAATGATAAAAATGTTCGCAAAAAAAAGTATAATGAAATTATTGTAAAAGGTGACCATGAACAAATCGTCAAACTGATCAAAACTTTGTATTTAAACAAACAAGAGCAAATAAAAAAAGGAAAAAAATTTCATGTTCAAGATATGTATCTACTTGATGCAGCTGAAAAAATGCTCTATGAAGAATTTTCTTATACTTTAGACATTCAACCTGACGAGGTACTTCCTTTTATTTTAAAAAACATTAAATTAAACGAAAAAGGTAACAACAATGTATAATATCAATGATTACGTAATTCATCAAAATAATCATATTTATCAAATCATTGCAATAAATAATCAACTCACCTTAAAGTCTCCTTTAAACAACAACTCTATTTTAGCTGATTCTAAGGATATTATTCGAAAAGTCACAACTAAAAAGGAACTTGAAGAAATTATTGAGCGAATTCCCTATATCCGCACTTTAGAAATAACAAGCGAGCGCTTTCGTCAAGAACTATATAGAAAAACATTTGATAGCTACTTAGAAATAGAATGGATCAAACTAATAAAAACAATTTATTTGCGCCATCGTTTTCATAAAGCTCAGTCATACGAATTAGATTATTTAAAACAAACCAAAACTCTTTTTCATGAAGAAGTTGCAATTGTATTAAATATGCCAATTGATAAAGTAGATGATTATATTAAAAATAAGGTTATGGAATTTTAAATTTATTACTAATATTTTTATGATTAGTAATAAACAACTAAAAGTAAGAGATTTCAAATAATGAATCACTTTTATCAAATAAACAAGTAATAGTCAAAATTACTTTATATGAAGTTGTCGAATAGACAGCTTCATTTTTATTTAAAAATCATTTTTCGTTTTATATCAAAAACAATATACAAATATCTTTATTATCATTGTAAAGATAAATAAAAATAGTATCTATAAATAAGATATCTATAGATACTATTATGACTTATACATTAG
>BAHP02000148.1 GCA_000508865.1 Clostridiales bacterium VE202-01 | reverse complement strand
ATAGTTTTGTAGTAGTATCAATAAATAGAAAAAATAATGATTTTAATGGTATGATTCAATTGAATTCAACTGGTGCATTTATTTGGGAACAGTTACAAACTGATAAAACAAAAGAAGAATTACTGAAATCAATGCTGGATAAATATGAATTAAGTGAACAGCAGGCTAGAAAAGATATTGACTTATTTATTGATAAATTAAGAAAAGATAATTTGTTAGATGAATAAAAAAATGGAAGAAACACTATTAGATAAAGGTTATCTAATCATAGCTCCAATTGGTACTAGCATGCTGCCTTTAATACGCCCTAATCGAGATGTTACCGTTTTAAAAAAGAAAACACTGCCACCTAAAAAATATGATGTAGTGTTATATAAGCGTAATAGCGGAAGTTATATTTTACATCGTATTTTAAAAATTACTCCTGATGGCTATATTATCTGTGGTGATAACCAATTTATAAAAGAGTATGGTGTTAAAGAAGAGCAGATCTTAGGAATAATGGATGGCTTTTATCGTGATAATAAATATATTGATACATCTTCATTTTTATATCGATTGTATGTATATTTATGGTGTTTTTCTTTATCATTTAGAAGAATTATTTTATATATACTGCATAGATTCAGGTATTTAAAAAATGTTAAAAAATAGTACTGTTAAATGGATTTATCAATGTAGTAAAAAGTATCTTTGGTTAGTAATATTGTTGTCATTGATTAGTATGGCTATTTCAGGAAGTTTTATTTTAATTGCTGTTATTTCTAAAAAAATATTAGATATTGCAACAAATAATACTTCTGGATCAATAATTAATACGTGTTTATTTTTATTAGGGGTAATTGCTTTTCAAGCACTAGCAAATATTGCTTCTAGTAACTGTAAAGTTCGTAGTAAAGCAAAAATAGAAAATACTTTAAAAGAAAGATTATTACTTGTTTTAATAAACAAAGAATATCAAGATATTATTACTTTTCATTCTGGTGAATTAATGAATCGCTTTACTAGTGATGTTGAAATTGTATCCAATGGAATAGTTAACTTCATTCCTCAAATATTTTCATTATTTACTAAGATTATTGCCGGAATTGCTGTAATGTTGACAATTGATCTAAAATTTACTTTATTAATATTAGTAATTGGAATGATCACTGTAATATGTACTCGTCTTTATAGTAAAAAATTTCGCTATCTTCATAAAGAAATCCAAAAAACACAAGGCTCTGTACGTTCATTTATGCAGGAATGTATTGAAAACATTATTGTTATAAAATCTTTTACAAATGAATATTCAATAAAAGAACAATTATCTGAAAAACAAAACGTTAACTATAAAATTAGAGTTAAACAAAATGCAATTAGTAATATTGCTCATACATCAATATATGTAATGATGGCTGCTGGTTATTATACTGCTCTTGGCTGGGGTGCCATTCAAATTTCTAAAGGTAATTTAACTTTTGGTACTTTAATGGCTTTTTTACAAATCCTAGATCAAATCAAGGCCCCATTTCGCAATGTTTCAGGATTAATTCCTCAATATGATAGTATGATTGCATCAGCCCAGCGATTGATGGAAATCGAATTTCTAAGAGATGAAAGTGTTAATTATAAAATTATTGATCTTGAAACATTTTATCAAAATATGGAAGGCATTAGTTTAAAACATGGTAACTTCTCTTATGATGAAAAAAGCGTTTTAAAAGATGTATCTATTTTTATTCCAAAAGGTAAAGTAACTGCTATAATAGGATCATCAGGAAATGGTAAAACCACATTATTCCATTTACTATTAGGTTTAATTAAATTAAATACCGGTGAATTATCAATCAAACTAAAAATGAAAATATTAAAATTGATGCTGGTACAAGAAATCTATTTTCTTACGTTCCTCAGGGAAATATGATTCTCTCTGGTACGATCCGTGAAAATATTCTCTTTGGAAATCAAAACGCTTCAGAAGAACAAATTAAATCAGCTATACAAATTGCTTGTTTAGATACAGTTATTGACGAATTACCAAACGGTATAGAGACAAGTTTAAAAGAACATGGAATAGGACTTTCTGAAGGGCAAAAACAGCGTATTGCTATTGCTAGAGCAATTGTAAATGATGCTCCCATCTTATTACTTGATGAATGTACATCAGCACTAGATATAGAAACAGAAAAAAAACTGCTCTTTAATCTTAAAAACTTTCATCAAAAAACAGTTTTATGTATATCTCATCGCCTAGCTGCAATTCACTGCTGTGACCAAATAATTAAAGTTGAAAATGGAAAAATATTTTTCGATACCCTATAAAGGGTATTTTTATTTACAAAAAAGGCCAGGATGCTAAACACCCAAAGCCAATTATTCGTCAAATGGATCAGCAGCTTCATTATCCACCTCACCCATATCATTATCTAACTTATTACTATCGTCTTTCTTTTGACAACCTGTTATTCCAAAACAAACAAGCAATATTGCTAGACATACTAAAATTTTCTTTTTCATCTTTTCCTCCATTACAGTATTAATACTCATATAGTCAACCAGTTATTAACTGTTATAAAGTATATTCAAAAAATTTTAAATTATAATATAATAAATTACACAAAGATATTGTACAAAATCATACTTCAACAATCCTTCAACTTACCTGTGAAACATTTTCATAGTACTAATAATTTTGCTTATACATTTTTTAGAGAAAAGACTACCACAAATTTGCAGTAGCCTTTTCGTATATATAATAAATTAATCTAATTCATCCCCTGCCTCATTATCTACAACTCCACTAAGAGTCTCCATTATTACTGAATCACCATTTCCAAATTTAATAACTTCAATTGAAGGTACTTCATAAATTTCTTTCATATTATCTTATCCTCCATATTTCATTTTAATTTGTAGGTAGTTTAATATGTGCAAATGTATCACTATACTTAATCACATCCACACCATCTTTTGTATAAATTACGTACATACGGCCATTTCTAGTTGCACCAGGTTTTACACCATTAATATTCATTACAAATTGATTCACACTATTTTTATTAGTAGCAATAACTATTTGTTTTTTTATTTCTGGATTATCCTTAGTAATTTCTTCAGCATTTGTAATTTCATTAGAAGTAAGTACCATTCCATACTCTTTTAATGTACAATCATTTGGTAAATAGAATTGTCCACTAAAACTAATACGATATTTCTCACCCACAGCTTGTGTAGTAACATTACTATCCATAGTAACAAATGGTTCTTTTTCAATAGTTTCTGTATTTTCAACAAATACAGCCTTTAAACTAATATTATTCAAAACAATAAACTTATATGTTTTATCATAAGAAACAATAGCTTCAGTTTCTGTGTTTATCCAATGAGAGAATTTTTTCCCTTCAACATTTCCTGCAGTAACACTAGCTACTTCTCTATTTGAATATTCACTAACTATAGCTTCACCATCACCATTATCTACTGTAACATTAAATTTTTCATTCATCTCTTCAAAAGTGACAGTTAAATCAACAGGATTCATCATAGTAAATGTAAAACTTCCAGATACTGTCATAGGCGTATTAGTTGAAGTGTCAACTGCTTCAATTCCAGCAAATCTGTAACCTGTATTTGCCGTTTGGATTACTTTTAAAGTTGTTCCTCTTTCAATCTTTGTTAAATCTTTTACTTCAACTTCATTTCCATTTTCATCAGAAGTCACAATTCTTACAGTACCACCATTTGAAGCTTTTACTGTTAATGGATAAGTGATTTTTTCACCTAACATTGTACCATCAGATACTATTTGGAAATCTTCACCATATTTTTCGCTAGCAGCAGTTCTTTTATTATCAGTTCCTACTGTTACAAAATTACCAGTATTTCCATCGACAGTAATTTTAAATTGTCTTTGTAAAATAGTCTCATCATCAGGGCGAACTAAAGTAATTTTACCAATTGGTAATTTATGACTGTCACCGTCAATCTTTACTAAGTTTTTAGTTGCTGCAACCATGATTTTTATAACTCCTGTTGCACCATCAAATTCAGCATCTTTTATTCTAGCATCTTTTAATGCTTCATCAAACTCTAAATCTAATTTATAACCTTCCAACATTTGTCCATCATCACAAGTTAATCTTAAATTAATTTGATATGCGGCAATATTTTCAGAATTTTTCTTATTTAACTCTAACCAAACATTTGCCTGGTTATTGACATATTCCCCAGCTACTTCAGTTCTTAAAATATATGGAACTGGGGTGTTTTCAGTTTCTTCTGTTTCTCCTGTTTCTGTTTTATCTGCAGCGAATACAGGTACAGGAATAATCGCTGAAAAAGCTAAAGTAGCGGAAAGAAATAGTGCCATTAATTTTAATTTTTTCATGTATTCCTCCTATTTTTACTAAACAACCTAGAAAGAAGAATTTCTTCTTTCTAAGTTATTATATTTTTTCTTAATCTTCCTTTTCTCCAACATCAGCAATAATTGGATCAGCAACAGGTTTTTCAACTTGTCCACCACTAGTTAAAGTGATTGTAGGTAATGTAGCTGGTACATCAATTGTGAAACTATCACTTACCATACGTTCACCAGCTAATGTCGTAGCGTTATCTACACGATATAATTCAGCATATACTTTTGTTGGTAATTCCACAACAAAATCACTACCGTTTTCACCAGCACCTGGTAAACCAAATTTACCTTCATTTTCACCAGTTAATGGTTCTAACCAGTAAATCCATGTACCATTTCTAACATTTATAATGCTTCCAGTTTCTGGCACTTCAGCAAAGAATGCTTGATATCCACTGATAATACTATTAACTTTATTTTCAACACTATCATCATGCATTACATGTTTTTCGTTATATAATTTAACAACATTATATGCAGCATTTCCTGTATATTGTCCAGTAACAATAAATGATCCAGCAGGAATCTTTGTACCCTTAGCTTCATCTAAAATATAATCATTAGCTAAGATACCAATAGTATCGTTAGTATTCCATTCTTCTCTACCTTGATCATTAATATGAGAAATACCAATATCAACATTGTCTCCAGTTTGACCTAATAATTTAATATCTGTAATTCCAATTTTGTTTGGATTATCTCCTGGTCTTGCATTACCCATTGTTAAACGGATATTAGTAACATCTAATCCATAAATATTTTTATCATTTCCTGCCTTTTTAAAGTAAGCAATCTTATAACCTGCTTCATCTTGATGAGCAACATTATTACTACTGTTACTAAATTCAAATGCACCTAATCTTGTATATGAAGCTCCATTATTAGTACTATACTCAAGTGAGAATGCCCAATCTCTAGTTTTATAAGACATTTCTTCTGAATCATTTTCAAATTTAATCTTAATTCCTACAACATTTTGTTTTTTATTTAAATTAATAGCAAACCATGCTGTTGAATTATTTGGAGTAGAACCAACAAATGAAGTATTTGTATCACCATCTATAATTAATCTAGAAGCACTTACAGTTTCTAATGCTTCTCCAGTTTCTTCTTCTAGGTATTTTATACCCATATTTTTCTTATATGTGACACTTTCACCAGAAATTGCATCCTTATATACTCCACCTTCTACAACTTTTGTATTATCATATACTGTTAATACACCGGCATCAGAAATTGCATTAGTAGATACTGTCCAATCATCACTTGGTAATTCACCCTCATGACGAATCTTAATTGAATCAAAAACTTTAGAATTTGTAGCATTTAAATACTTATCATAAGCTACTACTTGGTAATCCATAACTCGGTTATTTTCAGAACCAATTACATCTGTGTATACAGTAACACCATCTTCTGCTGTTAGATCTGGTTCTACAAAAGCAACTGGTTTACCGTTTCTAATAATTTCATAACCTAAAATTGCTTCTCTATGAGCTTCATTAGGTAAACTTAATTTAAATGTTACTTTCTTTGCATCTGCTCCGGTTCCTTGAATTAATTCAGCATTTACTTCAGTTGAAGTCATTTTGAAACCTTTTCTCAATTGATGTACATGAGCAGCATCATTTATATATTGAATCTTACGTTCTTCTTTAGGGAATTGTTTTGCATAAGCTTGAGTTCCAGCATCCATCTGATATCCCCAAGCAGTAAAGAAATCAGTTAGATCTCTTTCAGCAGCAGCAATTGCTGTACGCATAATATTTTGATCTACACTTCCAGAATTTGTAAGAGCTACACCACCTGGTTTAGGTGCAAGATCCATTTGTCTTCTATATATGTAATAACGAGCAAAGAATTCGCTTCTCCACATATTTTCATAGTTAGCTTGGTTATAACCATCCTTATAATAATCATAATGAGAGTAATTCTTATCATAAGCAAGATGTAATTGCCAATACATACCTAATTGAGCAAAGACTTGAGTAGGTTTTCCAACAGCTGATGAAGTTACATGTTTATAAACTGATGGATAAGGGATACGTGATGTATCAGCAGTATCTCTAGTTTTTACGAATTGAGACCAAATATTGTTGGTAACTTCCGCAATAGTTACACCACCTTGATCAGCACAGTGACCCATTTCATGAGCAATACCCCAACCAAACATACTACCTTCTCCAGGTTTACCATTTTCGTCTACCTGAAGACCATTATTTGAAGTCAAACGAGAAGAACCATATTCGATTCCTAAATGGCTTCCACCAGCATACATAAATGCTCCTGCAAACATTCTATGGTAGCGAATGTTAAAACGTGCAGTAGGAGTACCATGTGTACCATTTGCCTGATGAGGTGCTAATCCTCTTTCCTTATATAACAACTCTAACATTTGATTCATTGCTCTAGCAAAATTAAGCATTGCTTCATCAAGTGTCTTAGCTTTACCATTTGCTAGTTGTTCCCTTAATCCAGCTAAAATTGTTTTTGCTGGAAGTGAAATTAAAACGTTGTCCACACCTATTTCTGTACTGTTTAAGAAACAGTTTGTTTCGTTATATCCATCATCTAAAGTTTGAATATCTGAATGTAACTCATTATGTTTAGATTCTAGATTATTTACATATTCTTCTAGTTCATCTGTATAAGCTTTAATTTTTTCTTGCCAACCAGTTTCACTTCTTCGACTATCCCCAACTGGTCTATGTAAATCAAGAAGTGGAATCTTCGTTGCACCACTTACACGTACCTGAACTGGGTTATTTCTTATATCTGCACTATTAGTTTGAACAATATATAAAGATCCACCCTTTTCATATCCCAAGTTAGATACTTCTGGTATTTCAATTTCATTTAAACCTTGTTTTAAAGTAATTTCACCAGATCTCCATGCAGATGCTTCTGGGTGATATTGTGTAAATACTAAACGCACTGGTACTGTCGCACCAATTTGTTTTCCTTTTTGTCCTACATAAACATTAACTGTATCTCCTGATTTTGCTACGTATCCTAATGGCTGTAATCCACTTAGACCACCAGCAAATCCTAATCTACTTGTACCTTCTAATGTTACATCTGGACTAACACTTACTGTACCGCCAACTTTTCCATCAGTTAATAATTTTCTAGCGTTATCTAACTCACTTAATAATAAATCTTTCTTTGGATGATATTCATTGTTAATTTCATCTATTGTATTTGCTCTTTCTTCAAGTTCAGCAATTCTTGCTTCGTTAGCAATACTTTCATCTTTAAGTGTTACATGCATATCGTCTGCATATAAATTATAAACATCATCTTCTAAACTATCATATTCAAAGAAATTAATTTCAGAAATTGAATTTCCTTTAGTCGTACAAGCAAAACCATATTTTATTAGTTTAAACTCTACTCTTGTTGCTTCCACCGCACGAGGTAAAATGAATTTAATCGTATTTTTTGCTGTTGGATGCAAACTTTGTTGAGCTACTTGACCTAAACTAAATTTATCAACTACAGTATTTTCATTATACAGAATAATTGATAAACCTGAATAATCCCAGTTAGCAGCATCACGATATTGATCTTCCAAACGATTACTCATAATAATTTCTTTAACTTTGTGTGGCTCATTAAATGTTACATCAGCCCCAAAAGTTGAACCTAATTCTCTGAAGAAATATGTTGAATAATCACCATCTACAAGATCTCTAGGATTAAAGTCACTAGTTCCTCCAAGACCATAAATTAATTTTATATCCTTAATATCGTTATTAATCATTTTATATTTCTGGAACTTAGGAATTTCATTAATTGTTTTTCCTACAGCTGGTAATGAACGTGGTCCGTGTCTTGGATTACCATTATCATCTGTATTCCATCCTGAAACATATACTTCATATGAAGTATCGTCTTTTAAACCTGTAATTGTATAAGCGTTTATATTGATATCATTAACTACAATAAATTCACTATTACTTCCCAATTCACGATATTCTAAAGTATAATACTCTGTATCTTCCATGTCTTTCCATGAAACATCTAATTGTCTGTATTTACTGTTAATCTTTAACATATCTGGAGCTGGTGGTGGTCCTCCGGCTAATTGATGATGAGTTACTGTTTCAGAATATGGACTTGACCAGTCACCATTTACTGATTTTACTGAGACATGGTAATCCCATAATGAAGTAACTTTATCTTTTCTTCCACCTTTGAATTCCTGAATTTCAATTTGATTTATTCCAGCTCTGTATGTATTAAATCCACTATCAGGAACCCTTTTATTATTATTTTCAGGATCAGTTGCATAAATTGATACTTCATAACCTGTTACATTTTGTTCTTGATCCCAAGTAACAGTAAGTTGATTTCCTTTTCCTGAAACAGTAACATTTTTAGGTACATTTAATTCAGGTTCTGGAATTCTTGTTTCCATATCATTTAAGAATTCAACTTTTGCAATTTCAGTTAATTTAGTACTTGTAGCAGTAGCAGTTACTACAATTGTAACTTTCTTAATTGCAATTTGTTGACCTAAATCAATAACAATACTACCATCAGCTTTTCTAATTGCTTGTGCCCCAGCACGAGCAACAGCTCTAACTTTAGCTTTTCTAGCTGGAGTTGAAGCATTTTCATCTACGATAGGTATTTTAATAGTTTCTGTTTCTTCCACTCCATCTTCAGTTACACCAGTGATTTGTTCTACTTCAATAGTTCCACCAGTTGGTCCTGTTTCAGCAGGAGCTGAAATAACAATTCCATCAGTTTTAGCATCTTGAGCATCAAAATCCATTTCTATTTTAACTGGATTTTCTTCAGAAATATCAGCATCTTCTTTAGGAGCCAACCGAATTGGTTCTTCAGCATCTTCCATAATTGAACTCAAAGTACGTTCTCCTTGTGGAATTGCTGCTTCTTGTTTAGCTTCTACTTTTACTGCTGTTGGCAATAAAGTTTCAATTGCAACTGCTGGTTTTGTTTCCTGATCAAGATTATGAACAAGAATTGCTAAATCAGCAATATCAATAACTTTATCTTGATTTAAATCATATACATATTCAAATGCATGATCTGGATTAGTTTCTGGAGGAAGTTCTCCTGTTCCCTCATTATCTCCTGCTTCAGGTGGTGTTTGAATAGGATCAGGTACTTTGTGTCCATTATGCTCAATTAAAATATTAGCATCTTTTTCATCAATCAATCCATCTGTATTTAAATCACCAATTCCAAATACACCCATACCACCTAATACAGCATCATAGTTATTACTAAATACTAAAGTAGTTTTTGTATTTGGTTTTATAGTTATATTTTGTGAAAAATCTTGGAAAAAATATTCAGTTTCCAATGTCAATCTGTATTCTCCAGGCTCCACATTTTCAGCTTTAAAAACAATCATACTTTCATTGTAGTTATCAATGTGAGCATGAACATGTTTAGCACTAAATTCTGGATGATTAAGTGGATCATTAGCTGATTCATCTTCTCCATTATTTATGCTGTCTGCAGATTGCAAACAAACTCTAAACATTCCCATTAAATCTTCTAATCGTTCTACCGATATTTTAAAATCTAATTTTAATTGTAATTCAAAATTTGTAACGTCTGTTGTTTCGTTACCTGCACTTTCATCAGAAGCTTCACTAATTCCTGTTGAATTATCAATTGTTCTTATTTCAGAAATAGGATCTTCTGTTTCATCACTATTAGTTTCAAAGGCATTTACACCTACAACAGTTTGAAACATCATACAAAAAGTTAATAGTAATGCAAATACTTTCCGTTTCAATTAATCATACTCCTTCCTCTTCCAAAATTATGTACCTAATCATCAAATTTTACAAATACATATATCATATTTTCTGCTACTAAAAATACCAATATATTTATATGAAAATATGTCAATAGGCCACACCTATAATATACAATAACATAAATATAAATTTCAAGAAAAATCTCACACAATATGTAAGAATTTAGTAACCTTTACACAAAAAACATTACTGTACACTTGTATACTATTTTCATTAGATTTTTTGGTACTTATTTTTATAAATTCGTCTTTAAAAATTAGTATCGTGATTATTTAAAAATAAATAAACATCTTTGTTAAAGTTTTGTAATTTTATTAATCCACTATAACCTGTCAATAACGAATCATTATCATAACAATTCTTTCACATCAATAATAAATATAGTCTAATCACCACTAAATAATCATGTCTAAATATATGATATATAACGTATTAATTGTTCATTGAAATCAAGTTCATAGAGTTTTGAAAAATAAGAATTTAATTCATTAGAAACATGATTAAAATAAACACATACATCTTTGAATAAATAATTTTTTCTGTACATATCTGCTTTTTTGTTGTAATAATGACCAAGATGTACTTTGAGGCTGTTTTTATGTAGCAAAAAAGCTTGTGGTCAATAGAAGTCACAAGCAAAATATTTGTAATTGTATAAAGAATTATATCAAAGATTATGATAATTGTGGAAGGTCAACACCATAATATAGTTAATGATTATGTTTTTTATTATATCTGTATGCGCCATGATTTTATCAGGAGGATTATTATCCTCTGTACTAAGTGTTAGCAGTTTATAAACTATTTTTAGACTCTGTATGTACACAATAATTTAACCAATACTACTTTTTATAAAGTATATAATCAACAGCAAACATATAAAAAGCTATATAGATATAGTCAATATTGATAAGATATATAGCTTATTTCATCTATAGAAATGAGGTAATTGATGATATCGACAAACAATTCAAGGTTGAACTTAACAAAAAAATACAAAAAAGCGTTTCAAGAAGTGCTAATTAGAAGCACATAAAACGTTCTTTTTATATGTTATCTACTTCAAATGGTCAGGAGGGCGTGTATCAAATTGGTCAATGATTATGAATCAATTAATGATGGATGATAGATTCTCAACAAGAATTCAAAAATATTTAGAAAAATAAAATGACCTATATATACTCGATATAAGTCATTTCTATAGAACTTTAACAATTTAATAAAATTACTTACACAAATTTCTTGACATTCCCAAAAACTTTTATAGTTGCTTATCACTAAACTAGTTACTGATGTCTGTCTAACTAATTACACCAGCCCTAACAACTACTACTTACAATATTATTCATACTTTGCTAAATTCATCATACTCGACATTTTAAATAATAAGAAGTGCAAAACACTCACACTTCTTACCTGAATTATTTTATTTTCTATAAAATTTTATAAGAACTAATCTAAAATTTTTTCTTTTTAAAAATATAATATCCAGCTAAACTTAATGGCATTAATGTAATTGTTGTAGCAATCACACTGTCGTCACCAGTCTTTACACTTGCTGTTTTATCTTCCGGTTTTACTGTTTCCACTGCTGAATCCGCCACTAATCCTGCTAATCGTTTTACTAATACATCTTTTACTTTATTTACTTCTACTTGATTAGCTTCTGCATCATTTAATACTACTATTGCATCATTCAATACTTCATTCATCACTTTCCATGATGATGCTGTATAATTTGCTTCACTTAATCCATTTGCTTTATTGATTAATTCATTTAATAAATCCTTATTTGGTTTAAATCTTAGTTCTAAAAATGCTTTAATTAATTTTGTATATGTTTCATTTACTTCTTCCTGCATTGCATTTTCATTAGCTAAAATATTCCTGTGTTGCCTTAGTATTGTCATATACGTCTTTAGCATTTGTTAAAGCTTCATTGAATTCTTTAACTACAGCTGGTACGACTTTTTCTAAATCAGCATTTTTAGCCATTTCGATGACAATTGATAAAGCATCTTTATTAATTTCAAAACTGTTTTTTTCAAAAACTGCTTCAACATCAATATTTTCCTGAACATCACTGATTGTATATTGATTATTATCTAATGATACAGTATTACCATTAATTTTGACCTCTTTTAAAGAACAACCATCATTTGATGTAAACGTATATGTTACAAATGTATTTTCCTCAATTAAATCATCTTGAATGCTTGAAGTAATTATACCATTTTCACTAGGCAATATAGTTTGATTATAATATTTAATTGATGTTGTCATAAATTCTGAAGTAAATTTAATATCTACCTAATCTGAATGATCATTCCAATTATTATCCCCTTGTAAGGCTTTTAAAGTTATTACTTTTGCAACAGCAACATCAAAATATTTCATTGGCGTTTTACTTAACATTATGCCACTATCAAATCATTTAGTGTCATTACCATATATCTCAAACTGTACCCCATCATAACCATCATTAAACTTAGCATAATCTATTCCTACATATCCTTATAAACGCTAATATCCTTTACCCTCTACATCATATGAAATAATTGATTGAGCATGAGTTCCAATTCCCTTATCAAATCTAACTGGATTACCATTTTCATCTGGTAAACGAATTGCTAAGCCGCTTGATACTTTATCTTTTTGAATCTCACCATAACCTGCTGTTGCACTATCATTCCATATTAAATCTGACAGATAAGAAGCTTTTTGTAAATCAAGATGACACTTTTCCTTATAATTACCATCAGGTAAAGTAATTACAATATCAATTACTGGTGATTCCTTATAAATATTTATTGATTGAATAATTTCTCCCATCTTTTCAAATCTTTCTTTACCACTACTAATTTCTATTAGAGCTTGGTTGTCTTGACATACTATATCTATAACCACTTGATCATTATAAACAATAGTTTTAAGATTTCCCTGCTCATTAAATTTATCCGTAATTTCATGATTATCTAATTCTATTTTTAATACTTCTGTGTTTTGATTATATGGTTTAATCACTTGAATATGATAAACCCTTTTTGTAATACCATCATTAGCTGCCGCCATAACATATCCATCATTAATTCTACCCCTTAAATCATTCTATGAAATTATATTTCCTACTAATGTATCATTGTTAACATTAATTTTGTCTTACCATCATAATCTACTGCCACTTTTATTGCTTTTGTATCTTCTTCAACAGCTAAAATATATTCATATGTATCATTACTAAAATTTGTCAATGATATGGCAGATTTATATTAACATGATTAGCTGTTTTATACAGAAACTAAAAAGAGGTTTAATAAATATCCATAAATCATTTTGCATCTGTGATATAGCCAACTGTATCGTCAATATATATTTAGTATTCTAATAAACTCACAAATTTACTTGTATTAATGACTGGTTATATACGATATTGTAAACAACAAAAATTAGAGTAGTATAACAATGTACTTTAAAAAGTGCACTTTTTTAGCTACAACAAAATACCACCAAAGTGTGAAAAATGAAGCTATGGCTTAAAACATAGCTCCATTCTCATCACATTCCATAACTTATTCATAACTGTCAGTATATTGGCCTTGACATTGGAACCAGTTTATTTTCATTAAAGAACTTTTTTGTATTTTGATGCTTAACTTAATGACACTGGCCTTTAATCCTTTTCTTTAAATTCATTATTTTCCCTTTTTCATATTTTTCATGAACTTAATTTCAGTATAAATTTTAAAATTCTTTAAGCCAGCAAAACATGTAAGAGCAAACATTGAAAAACAA
>BAHP02000149.1 GCA_000508865.1 Clostridiales bacterium VE202-01 | reverse complement strand
AGTGACTCTTTCTAATTCAAATTCATGACCTGCCAAGCATTTAAATCCACCTTCTTCTGCCCTTTTCATATGCGCTTTCTTAAATCTGTTTTTATCATTTGTTTTTTCTTTCTCTTTGTAATATCCACTATATTTCATACACAACTCGATATTATATTCTTTACAATATGCATAATTTTCATAACTTCCATATCCTGCATCGGCTGGTGTTTTCTTAGAATAGCTTCCATATGCCTCATAATATTTTTTTATAAATGGAATATACGTATTTACATCATTACCGTCACTGCTGATATAAATATTTTTAATTATTCCATCGCTCACACCTGTTTGAATGTTATATCCTGGTTTAAATACATTTGTATGATTATAATAATCATATTTCATATGCATAAAGGTTGTATCTGGATCTGTCTTAGAAAAACTGTCTGGTTAATTGTTTCTTTTCAAAAAGATCAAAACTATTAACTATAGTGATACGATACTGTTTTCTACGTTCAGGGGTATATAAAATATCACATATAGTCAATGTATCGAGTTTATCGTTCTTAGTAATACCACCTTTTATTTTACGAGTAAAATCAGTCGTTTTAGGATTGATCAAGGTAATAGTAAATTTTTTATTGAGAAGATACTTTAATAAGGCGAAATGATAATGATCGGGATCTTCCATACCAATCAAAACAGAATCCTTAGAATAGGGTTTAAGTTTTTGGATTAGGAAATCAACCCCTTCTTTATTATTAGTAAAAGAAACAGGCTGAAGTAAAACTTCGCCACTGTCCTTATCCATGATAGAAAAGAAATGATTATATTTTCCAATGTCGATGCCAACTAATTTCATATGATAAAACATCCTTTTTGTTTAAATTATGTGAAATGGTATCCACAACACTTAGACCACAAAATCTGGTGCAAAATACGAATTCAAGACTCATCTAACTAATCATTGTTTAGGAATAAGGTGTGGTAATATCCTTTCAGAAGTAGTCAAGACACAATGAGAAATACAAATCAACATTCATATATTTCAATTTTACAAATTAATTTAACCGTAATCAACCACGGATAAACAAGGTTGATAGATAAT
>BAHP02000150.1 GCA_000508865.1 Clostridiales bacterium VE202-01 | reverse complement strand
GGAATCAGTTATGATAAAAAGACAAAAAAACATAGTTGTAGAATAGAAGAAGTAAATTAGAGATATAACATTTAAACTATTATACATTAACAAAAGTTTATATTTAAATTGGTAAAGCAGCTGTTACATTAAGATATATTTAATAAAAAATGAGACTCTTAAAATAATATAGGTTTTGATGACGCTGCTTCTGTTTATACTTGAAAAAGTACCATTCAATACCCTAGGGTCAAGAATGGTACTTTTAATATAATATGTTCAAACAACTATTTTATTTAATTATTATCTGTTTTCTTATATAGATCTCTTGGGTTACCTGGTTATTTATTTGTTTTTTTGATTTTAAATGTTGGTAAAGAGCTCTTATTGTTTTATATTCACAACACCTTTAAACTCATTGATGTTTAATGCCATCAACTAATTATAAAACCCATCATATTTTTTGATGTGTTTTCGTATATGTAATCTTCAATGAAGACAAGATAGTTTTCTTTCTGTTTATATACCTGTTTTAATATTGTATCGATTTTAAGTATCAATTCTAATATTTGTGATTTATTTAAAAGATAACTTATTTTTTATTGTATCAAGGTGGGTTGTCTTCAATATCACTTTTTTAGTAATAGATAGCTCTGGTACTTAAGAAGATAATATTCAACACTATCTTTGGCCCGTTTATACATGTTGTGAATTTTGACATTTTTGAGAGAGTTGTTTATATTTTAGTTGTTTTAATATTAGTAGGATTAAATAGTTTTATTATCACTACTATTTGATAAATGCTCAATTAAATCAATAATATCTGTTTCAAATGTCAGTGATGAACATTGTTCTATTGAAATTTCAATTCCTAACTCTTTTAAAAAAATAACCCTTTCCTGAGGTGATAATATAATAATGCGTTTACAAATTTCATTCATAATTTGTTTACTAGTTAACATAATGTTAACCTCCTTATCTACAAAGCATGTAAAAATATTTTAATAGTTTTTAAACAGCTATTTTAATCAATAATATGATATTTTTTCAACAAAGCAATTCTTTCATTACCTAAAACTACAGATTTTGTTATATCGAGATTACTATTTTTTCGACTACTGTTATAACGAATAAGAAATCTTAAAATTCGTTTTATCCATATATATGGTAATAAATATGGATGATCATATAAAACGGCATAACCAGCGCGTAGTTTTTTAGCTGATGGAAAAATAAGTTCCCGTAAAGGAATTTTTTTATGTTCTTTATTAATAACCCGTCTGGTGACTAAATTACTATAAATTCTTTCTTCACTTGAAAGTCCAAACACTCCGCTATCAAAGATATCTTCTAAAATATCATGATAATCTAAATTATCAATTAGTTGTATAGGATAGTTTATACTAATCATTGAAATATCAAAAAAATCTTCAAGAATACTATAAATACAATGAACAAACAAATTACCTTTAAAATCATTTGTTTTATGTAATAGTGCCGACCAGTCAATCGTACTATAATATTTTTGACTATACATTCCAATATCCATCAACTGTCTTAAACCAACACCATTATTAATAAAATGTTTAAAGCAATGACAAATCAAATAAAACAATTGATCATTTTCATTCATCACTTGTATCAAAACACTATTAATTTCTATTTCCATGCAATGATCAAAAATATCCTTAAAATAATCATTAAGAAAACCCAAATAAGTATCTTTACCAAATAATTGTAAATGAAGTTCAATATTTAAATCTGTTATTGGATCAACATAAGTAATAACTGGAATATTCTCATTGGCAACATCATTTATAACATGATAATTATTATCAATAAATATCTGATGCACCTTTTTAAAATCCTCTTTTTTAATAAAAATATCCTCATCACCAGATACGCGCCATTCTCTTTTTGAATATAATTCTCTTAAAACAATACCTTTAGTAACAATACAATTAATACCTGTTCTTCTTATTTCCTGATATATTTTCAAAAAAGCTTCACTTAATTGAATCTGTTTAATAACTAAAGAAATAGTTTCCTGTTTCCATTGATTTTTAAACAAATCCGGTAATTGTTTAAAAGAATCATTATTCTTAACGACTTCATATACAATTGGCGATAAATAATGCATTTTAGAAAAATCATGCAGCTTTTGCCACTGTTTATCAGTTAAAAAAGATATAGATTCCTCAAATTCATTATCATGCATATAACACGATATCATCTTCATAAATAATTCATTAATAATATTCATAATCTCACCTAATTCATATTTTTCTTATATAATATCACAAACTTTAAAAATATCTATAAAATATTAAAAAACTATATAATATAAAACAATACTCATTGATGCTTTATAACTAAATTAATTTTATGAAAAAAACAAAAATAAATTTTAATATTATTATTTTATGCGCTTTAAACATAAAACTTGCCTTTGGGTAATAGAAAGTTGTAAATCAAACAAATTATGATATAATCAAACTGATTAATAAAATTTGATGTTAGATGATATTATAAGAGAAATTATCTGTTTATATATTGCATTTTTATTAATAAAACATTATTAAAAATGGAGATTATTGTAATGAAATTAAAAAAAGATCTTGTTTTACGTAAAGTGGCTGGAGAGAACATTGTTGTTCCAATCGGACGATTATCACAAGTATCGCCAATGATGGAAATTACAGATTCAACAGCCTGGTTATGGAATATTATGAAAAATGATGAATTCACAGAAGATTCATTAGTAGAAGCAGTGATGGGACATTTTTCTGGAGTGAGCGAAGAAATGGCAAGAAAAGATATCCAAGCTTTTTTAAAACTATTAGATAACAATTACATGTTGGACAATGGTCGACCATTACCAGCTACTGGCTCGGTTAAAATTGAACTTTCGCAAGAAGAAATCAAAAAGTTAGAAAAGGGTTCTAAAGAATAATGCAGAAGAATTTGTATGGTATGCTCAAATTAGCAAAGATGCAGCAAAAAGCATATGAAAATGCAATTCCCATTCATGCAACATTTGAAATAACGCCTCGATGTGGTTTTAATTGTCGGATGTGCTATGTACATCTACCTGTAGACAGAATATCTAAAGTTGGAGATGGTAGAGAGTTAACTGGTGATGAATGGTTAGAAATAGGTCGACAAGCCGTTGAAATGGGCGTTTTTTCCATTTGTATAACTGGGGGGGACCCAGTGTGCCATCCAGATTTTAAAAAAAATATGGATTGGCTTATCACAAATGGGATTTTTACTTACACTGCAAACAAATGCTTCACAGCTTAGTGGTGATATCCTGGATGTATTAGAAGAATATCCGCCTGAAACAGTTAAAATAACTTTATATGGTTCAAATGATGAAGTTTATCAAGATGTTTGTTGTATTGAAAATGGTTTTACTAAAACAAATGCTGGAATTCAAGCTTTAAAAGATAGAAACATGAATATTCAGCTTGTAACAACATTTATCAAAAACAATAAAAAAGATATTCAAAATATTATGCAATATGCAAAAGAAAATAACTTACCATGGTATTATAGTGCATCTTGTTATCCATCATTGAGAGGTGCTCAAAGTGAAGCAAAAAAAATGTGCAATAGAAATATGGGATCCAGAAGGTATTGAACAAACTTCAAAACTATGGAATGAATTACCGCCATCCAATGATGATATACCGGCTAAAAGATGCTCAGGTTATCATAAAGAATTTAATATTACTTGGGATGGTAATATGAGATTCTGTTTGTTTTTAGATGAGCCGCATATATCTGTTGTTAACCAATCACTTGAAAAATGTTGGAAAGAACTTTTAGATTATCAAGAAAAACTAAGATGGCCAGATGAATGCTATACATGTGAGTATAAAAAACAGTGTAAAAAATGTTTGGCTCATCTAGCATGTTTCAGTGGTGGTCTAAACAAATTAGATAAAGAATATTGTAAAAAGATAAAAGAAATGATAGATATAAGTAGAAGAGTTAAGGAGGAAAATTTATGTACGGAGAAGTAACAGTACCCTATACAGGTATAGGTGGTCAAAATATGGATTCAGGAATTATGCCAGCTGATATTGGTGGATCTTCAGGGGATTTTTCAGGTAATCAGTCAGGAACATTGACAATATCATGGAAGTTACCTGGAGGTATTACAGGTTCTCAATATGATGGTACGGGGCGATGGGGATATTTCTTAGGTCCTAAAGCAGCTGGAAACGTTACTGCTACAGATGAAAACATTAAAGAGTGGCTGATAGAGCGGGGTTATAGTCAAGAGCAAATTGATTCTGGAGATCCTGCTGTTGTTCTTGCAATCAATACGCAAATGGCAAATTATGCTTCAAGAATAATACGACTTGCTCTAAGCGGCGATGAAGGAAAGGCAGAAATAGATGAATTTAATAGTTATTTTTTTGGATGTTGGACAGTTCATTAATGTTTGAAATATGTAAAAAAGTCATAAAGCTATGTAAATACTCATTTGATTATCCTTCGTGGGAGTTGTTTAAAAGTAACGTTAAGACAGCAGATCTAGAAATTAATGTTTGTTCTCAACTTGTGCATAAATATGGTGTTGAAGTGTTTGAACCGCAACCTGGATGTGCTGTATTGAAGTGTCAAAATGCTTTGTTAAGTGCTAATGATGATTGGAGTAAAGCGAGTATCACGTTGCTTGATGGTCAAAGTGATGGCTTAGAGGGAGCGTTGATTGCAGCGATTATGACACATCTATCGACTCGTCATGGAATGATGATGCATAGCAGCCTTGTTGATGTGGGTGGTAAAGGAATCATGTTTATTGGACCTTCAGGTATTGGTAAGACAACACAGGCAGAGTTATGGTATAAGTATCGTGATGCAGTAATTATTAATGGTGATATGGCGTTAGTTCATGATGATGGTCAAACGTATTGGGGATGTGGCTGTCCATGGCATGGATCATCACCATATTGTGAAAATAGACAAGTTGCACTATCGGGAATTGTAGTATTGCAGCAGGATTTAGAAAATACGATAGAAAAACTTGATGGTATTAGAATGGTTGAAAGAGTGCTGGCAAATGTCTTTTTACCACACTGGTATGAAATAGGGGTTGAAGCAGTAATGGCAACGCTTGATGGTTTATTATCTTGGGTGCCTGTTTATTTGTTGAAGTGTAGACCTGATGAAGAATCAGTTGAGTTAGTTGAAAGGGCTATATTGAATGACTAAAAAGATTAAACACTACATAAAAAGAATAAAAAAGGGGCGCCTAAAAGAGCTGGTTTCTCAATGGTTATGGATGGGAAGCTATATGAAACGCTATTGGTTTTTAATTGGAACATATACTCTTTTAGGGGCTTCGGGTTCTTTTTTAACGTTAGGGACATCGATGGTTTCTAGAGATTTGGTAGATGCAATTACTGGTCAGAATTCTTTAGGAATCGTAAGAGTTGTTGCTTTATATGTTGGTGTAGGGGTGTCACAGTTGTTTATTAATGCTTTTAAAACGCGTTTATCATTACGCATTAGTATGAAAGTGAATAATGAGATCCGAATTGATATTTTTTCTCAGATCTTACAGACTGATTGGGAAGAATTGTCTAAGTATAGAACGGGGATCTAATGTATCGAATCAACGGTGATGCTGCAATGGTTTCTAACAATATTTTAACGTATTTACCTAATGTGGTTTCAATCTTGATTTCATTTGGCGGTGCTTTTATTGTGATGGTACAAAATGATATTATTATGGCATTAATTGCTTTAGCAGGTGCTCCAATTTCGTTTATGAGCACCCGTTTTTCTATGAGAAAAATGCGTGATTTTCAGCGTAAACAAATGGAACTGCAAAGTCATAAGACATCATTTAATCAAGAAACATTACAAAATATGCAAATGATCAAAGCCTTTGGCTTGGTTGATTATTTTATTAAACAATATAAAGATGTACAAGACCAATCGATTGATTATCGATGCTCCAAAATAAGTTTCAATCTAAAATGACGATCTTGACAGGATTTATTGGTCAGCTGATTGGTTATGCTTGTTATGGTTTTGCAGCATATAGACTATGGCAGGGAGATATTAGTTATGGAACGATGACATTATATGTGTCAATGTCTTCATCTTTAAGAGGATCGTTTTCATCGGTTTTAAATTTATTGCCAACAGCGATGCGAGCTGGTATTAGTGCTGGCAGAATCATGGAAATTATTCAATTACCTAGGGAGTCTCTAGAAGATGAGCAGGAAGCAAAAAAGCTTTTAGCTAAAGCTAAAGATGTAGGAATTACAGTAGAAATGAAAGATGTTAGTTTTCGATATGGTGATAATCCTTATGTATATCAAAATGCTAATATGATTGCTTCACCAGGTGAAATCATTGGTTTGATTGGACCTTCAGGTCAAGGTAAGACAACGACGTTAAGGATCTTGTTAGGATTATATCATCCTAAAGCAGGTGCAGTAACTGTGAGTAATCCTGGGTATGAAACTATTCCTATTAGTTCAGGAACGAGATGTTTATTTAGTTATATTCCTCAAGGTAATACTTTGTTTTCGGGAACAATAGCTGACAATATGAAAATGCTTAGACCTGATGCTAGCGATGAAGAGATCATCGAAGTTTTAAAAACAGCTTGTGCCTGGGAGTTTGTTACCCAATTAGAAAAGGGGATCCATACAGAAGTAAGTGAAGGAGGAAATCGCTTTTCGGAAGGTCAGAAACAAAGATTGAGTATTGCTCGAGCATTGATGGCTAAAGCGCCAGTATTATTGCTTGATGAAGCTACAAGTGCTTTAGATATGGTTAGTGAAAGAAAGGTTTTAAAAAATATTTTACGTCGTGATCCTTTACAAACGATTATTGTAACTGCCCATCGCCCTAGTGTTTTATCTATATGTGATCGTGTTTATAAAATTCAAGAGGGACGAATTGATGAAGTGAATGAAGAAGAAATAGAGGCTTTTTTAAATGAGGTTTAATGGAGGAAGATAGATGAAATTAATAAGATATACTGTTATCATAGTTTTCTGTTTGTCCTTAGGTGTTTTTTTAATAGCTAAGAGCAAGGAATTAATTAGTAAGGATCCTACTTTACCAACTATCACAAGTGATCGTGATGTTTTAGAGATTCCTTGTGAATATACTCAAGAACAATTATTAGATGGATTAAGTGCTTTTGATAAAGAAGATGGTGATCTAACTAATAAAATATTAGTAGGAAATATGACAAGATTTATTGATAAAGGTCTTTGTAGTGTTACTTATGTTGTTTTTGATTCCTCTAATCAATCAACAAGTCTTACTAGAAATGTTCGTTTCACAGATTATCATTCACCAAGATTTATAACGGCTAAACCTTTAGTGTATATAGAAAAAGAGGGGAATTATCAAAAAATGATATCGCAAATAACGGCTGAAGATATGCTTGATGGTGATTTAACAGAATCAATAATTCAAGGCACTAGCGATGTAAACTATACTACGGCGGGCAGTTATCATTTAACTTTAGAAGTAAGCAATAGTTATGGTGATGTTAGTACAATGGAAATCCCTATACATATAGTAAAAAGTGAAAATCAAAGTATTAATATTGAACTAACCGAAGGAATTGTTTATATTAACGCTGGAGAAACGATCGATCCATATCAATATATTGGAAGTGTTGAAACTATTTCTAAAAAGAAGGTTAACAAAAAGAATGTCACAATTGATTCTCAAGTTGATACCAATACACTAGGAATATATGAAATTCATTATAGTGCGGTTTCGTCTGGAGATAAAGGTGAAACCTGGTTAACTGCAGTTGTTGAATAAATTGTAAAGGAGAAGAAGAAATGAATCAGGATGAGATTGATTTAGATTCGATTAATTATCGAGGGGTTATCAAGGATTTATTAAAAAACTGGTGGATGATCATTCTTGCAGGTGCTTCTTTATGGTTAGCAGTTACCGGAGTTGGAGAATTAATTTATGTGCCTCAATACACTGTTTCATCGACTTTAGTAGTAAGTGCCAAAGGTGATAGTAATACTTATACCTCACTTGCAATGGCTACACAAATGGCCGATGTAATCAAAGAAGTTTTTCAAAGTGATGTAATGAAAGAACTTGTAGAAAAAGAAACAGGTAAGACGATTGATGGTGTGATCAGCTGTGAGCAGGTTCAAGAAACAAATCTTTTGGTGTTGAAAGTAACAACCAATAATCCGCAAAACAGTTACCTTTTTATGAATTCAGCTTTAAAACACTATGACGAAGTATCAGATTATGTATTTACTAACGCATCTTTACAAATTTTACAAGAGCCGACGATACCAACATCACCATCTAATAGTCCGATATTAATGAATCGTCGTAATGAATTAGCCTTATTAGCAGCTGCTGTAATGGCGGGAATTATTGTTTGTTTATATTTATTTAGACATACACTTAAAACAAGTAAAAATGCTTCTAAACTATTAGATGGTAAGATATTAGGAGTTGTTCCTTTTGAAAAGAAGAAAGGGAAAACAAAAAAATCTAATCAGGCATTACTCATTAGTTCACCTATCGTTAGTATGAGTTTTGTGGAATCAAATCGTAAAATAGCATCACGAATCGAGAATCATTTAAATAGACATCAGCAAAAAATAATTTTAGTCACTAGTATTAGTGAAAACGAAGGCAAATCGACAGTAACTGCTAATATAGCTTTATCACTAGTTGAAAAGAATAAAAAAGTATTGATTATTGATGGTGATTTTAGAAAACCAGCACAATATAAAGTATTTGATAAAGAAAAATCACAAAATAATTCATTAGTTGATATTTTAACTGGAAAAATATCTTTAGAAGACAATGTTTATTTTAATAAAAGAACTAATATTTGGGAATTGTTTGTTTATCAAGCAGTAGAAGAACCAGCTGGTTTGATGGATACAATAAAGTTAAAAGAGATAGTAAATAAATTAAAAGAACAATTTGATTATATTATTATCGATACACCACCTTGCGGGATATTTCAAGATTTTATGCAGCTTCAAGATTATGGTGATGCGTTATTATATGTTGTAAAATATGATTTCATACCACATCAAAAAATACAAGATGGTTTATCAATGTTAAAAGATGAAAGCTGTGTTAAAGGTTATGTCTTTAATTTTTATACTCATAATATTCATGATTATGGTAGTTATGGTTATGGTAAATATGGCTATGGTTATGGGTATGGATATAAAGATAAGGGGTAATGATCTATGATCGATATCCATGTTCATATCTTGCCGGATTTAGATGATGGGGCAGATTCAATGGCAGAATCGATAGCAATGGCTAAACTTGCAGTTGAAAGTGGAGTTAGGGCGATGGTCGTTACCCCGCATAGTAATCAAATAAAGCGGTTTGAAAATTTCTATGATGCTAGTTTAATTAAATCTTTTGATAATTTTAGTAGAGAACTTGAAAAAGAAAGAATTGATTTAAAGGTTTATTTAGGAATGGAAATTTTTGCTTCTGATGATATTGTAGAAAAAATAATAAATCAAAGAGTTATTGGCTTAAATAAAACAAAGTATTATTTAATAGAATTTGCATTTGATGAACATCCCCAGTATATAACAACGATTTTAAAAGAAATTCTTAAAATAGGGAAAATTCCGATCATTGCTCATCCAGAACGATACATCTGTATTCACCAAGAACCATGGTTAGTTTATGACTGGTTAAAACTAGGATGTTTATCTCAAATTAATAGAGGCAGTATACTAGGAAGTTTTGGGACAACGGTAAAAATGACGGTAAAAAAATTATTGAAATATAATTTGGTGAGTATAGTTGCTAGTGATGGTCATAACAGTATTTATCGGCGAACTAATATGGACGAAATACAAGATTATTTAGAATTGAATTATGGGATTGATTATGCTAGAAGATTACTTTATCTTCATCCTAAAGCTGTGATTGAAGATAAGATGATTCCTTTTATTAAAGAGGAGGGAAAAAATGAATCAGATTTTTAAAGATATAAGAACATATTTTATGATTATTTTAGCAGGGATCTTAGGCTGGATTTTATATCTATTTAATAAATATCCTATTTTGTCATTTAAATATATGCTCATTATGATTATCATTTTTTTAGCTCTTGTAGTAATATTAGCATTGAGTCAATATAAAGCTAAAAGTAAAAAAATAAAAATAGCTGGAAAAACAGTAATTATCTTATTATGTGTATTAGTAATTCCGGTAAATTATATTTTTGATAAAACTATGAATGCTTTAGTTCAAACAGAAAATCGCATTGAAACAGATACTGTTTCTGTAATTGTTAAAAAAAATAGTTCTTACCAGTATACGCAGGATCTAAAAGGAAAAGTATATTCAGTATTAGCAGCTGATGATGGTTTAGTTGATAAAACTATAAAAAAAATTCAAAGAGAAAATAAAGAAAATATCAAGCCTAAAATATATTCAGGAATAGTAACGTTGGTGAATGCACTATATTGTAATGATGTTGACTGTATTATTATCAATGAATCTTACCGTTCAGTAATTGAAGAAAATTATCCTTCTTTTTCAGATGATACAAAAGTCATTTATTCAAAACAATATATATCAGAAATGGAAGCCCCAGAAAATAAAGATGTTACTAAAGACACATTTAGTGTTTATGTTAGTGGTATCGATACATATGGCGCTATCACTACTAAATCACGTAGTGATGTTAATATCATCATAACTGTGAATCCGACAACTAAAAAAGTTTTATTAACAAGCATTCCGCGTGATTACTATATTCCTTTTAATATTCTTGATGGTCAGAAAGATAAATTAACTCATAGCGGATTATATGGAATCACTGAGACAATGGCTGATGTTGCTGCCTATTTTAATATTAATATTGATTATTATGTTAGAGTCAATTTTGATAGTCTTATCAAGATCGTCGATACAATAGGCGGTATCGAAGTTCAAAATCCACAAGCCTTTGGTAATTTTAAAGCTGGAACTATTTCTTTAAATGGTCAAGAGGCTTTAACTTTCTCTCGTGAAAGGTATGCATTTGAAGACGGTGATAAAGAACGAGGTCGGAATCAGATGCGTGTAATTACTGGAATCATCAATAAAGTACTTTCACCAACGATTTTAAATAGTTATGATTCATTGTTGGAAACATTAAATTCCTCATTTCAAACAAATATTTCAGAAACCCAAATGATAAGTTTAGTTCGAATGCAAATAGAAGATATGAGTACTTGGGATATTCAACAGACTAGCGTTGATGGTAGTGGGGCAACGCTTTATTCACCTATTTATGGTGATGATTTATATATGATGGTTCCTGATGATGAATCAGTTAAAACGGCTAAAGCGCGAATAGAAGAATTATATTAATAAAATGTTGTAATTAGTAAAGTTTAAGGGGCTGTAACGAATGAATAGTTTTTTTATATCTCATTTTTAATTTCTTGTCATTCAAGCCAAAAACTATCCAAGTAATTAATTACTTGGATAGTTGAAGAGTGTAAAATAAACTGTGTAAGTTGAGAGCGTACGGCTCAGCTTCACAGTTTTTGTTTATATCTATGATATTTCCTTAGATTATGTTCTATTTTGACTAACAGTATCTCTTCTTTTACACCATTTTCTCCTTTTCGTCGTAATTTTTCATATCCTTGATTTGTTTTTATATCACCAAATGTTCCTTCTGTTTCATTTCTTCGCTTTGAAGATTTTTACTGGCTTTTTTGATATTCTTCTAACTGGTAGTTATGATTAATTGTTCGTCCTGATTTTGATTTTGTACACCTGCTTCTTAGTGTACAGTCTTCACATTTTTAAACAGGAAATTTAATTTATCATATTTACTTCGTTTATCGATTGTGT
>BAHP02000151.1 GCA_000508865.1 Clostridiales bacterium VE202-01 | reverse complement strand
GAATCATTACAGTGATTCTTTTTTTATTTTCTTGTGAGCATATTATTTGTTTTTATTTTTTTTCTATGTTAGTATGCAATTAGTTAGTTGTAACTAACTAAAAAATTTATTAAATAAAAGTAATAATAATTTAATAACAGGTTAAAAATATTTATGTAGAAAAGGAGAAATTATATGTCATTAATCGGAAAAGAAATTACAGAATTTGAAGCTCAAGCCTTTCATGAAGGTGAATTTAAAACAATTAAAAAAGAAGATTTATTAGGAAAATGGAATGTTCTATTTTTCTATCCTGCAGATTTTACTTTTGTTTGTCCTACTGAACTCGAGGATTTAGCAAACAAATATGAAGAATTTAAAAAAATTAATTGTGAAATTTATTCAGTATCATGTGATACACACTTTGTTCATAAAGCATGGCATGATACTTCAAAAACAATCAAAAAAATTAATTATCCAATGTTAGCTGATCCAACTGCTAAATTAGCTAAAGATCTAGATGTATATATCGAAGCTGATGGTTTAGCAGAACGTGGAAGTTTCATTATCAATCCTGAAGGTAAAATTGTTATGTATGAAGTGATTGCTGGTAATGTAGGTAGAAATGCAGAAGAGTTATTTAGACGCGTTCAAGCTTCTCAATTTGTTTATGAACATGGTGATGAAGTTTGTCCAGCTAAATGGAAACCTGGTGAAGCTACACTTAAACCATCATTAGATTTAGTAGGATTAATTTAATGAATAATTTTTATGATGCTATTATTGTTGGTGGCGGTCCTGCGGGACTGTCAGCAGCAATATATCTAGCTAGAGCAAAATTTTCAGTTTTAGTCATTGAAAAAGAAAAAATTGGTGGACAAATTACAATTACTTCAGAAGTAGTAAATTATCCTGGTGTATTTAAAACCAGTGGTCAAGAATTAACAGATAACATGAAAAAGCAGGCCCAAAGTTTTGGTGCTGAATTTATGATTGCAAATGTCAAACAAGTTAAATTGGAAAATGATATTAAAGAAATTATTTGTGATAAAGGAACTTTTAAAAGTGTTGGTGTCATTCTAGCGACGGGTAGCCATCCTCGTAAATTAGGTTTTACTGGTGAAAAAGAATACCAGGGCCGAGGTGTTGCATACTGCGCAACTTGTGATGGTGAATTTTTCAGCGGAAAAGACATTTTTGTAATCGGTGGTGGTTTTGCTGCCGCTGAAGAAGCTGTCTTTTTAACTAAGTATGGTCGCAAAGTAACAATCATCGTTCGTGAAGATGATTTTACTTGTGCTAAAGGAGTTGCCCAAAAAGCTAAGGATCATCCAAACATTGATATCCACTACAATACAGAAATTGTTGAAGCTAGTGGTGATGTTAGTTTAAAAAAAGCTATTTTTAAAAATAATAAGACTAATGAAACATGGACTTATGAAACTGATGATACTTTTGGAATCTTTGTTTTTGCCGGTTATGAACCAGCAACTGCTTTATTCAAAGATCAGGTTAAATTAAATGAAACAAATAATTTGGTTGTTGATCAAAATCAAAAAACTAATCTTGATGGAGTTTATGGAGCTGGTGATGTATGTGTCAAAGAATTGCGTCAAGTTGTTACTGCTGTAAGTGATGGAGCTACTAGTGCTACAGCTTTAGAAAAATATATTCCTAAAATTATTTCTAAACATGGTTTAAAAACTAAAAAGCAAACAGCTCATGTTGAAGAAACGTCTGTAGAAAATAGTGATGGTTTTATTTCCGAGGAAATAAAACAGCAGTTAACACAAATTTTTAGCAAATTAGAAAGAAATTTAGTAATAAAATGTTCTCTTGATAACTCTGCATTTAGTGATGAAATAAAATTATTTATAGAAGAATTCTCATCTTTAAGTGATCGCATATCTTACCAATTATTAGAGGGTGAACCAGCAATGGACTTTTATGATGAAGATGATAATTATCTAAATGTTTCTTTCCATGCAGTTCCTGGTGGTCATGAATTTAATTCATTCATTATTGCAATTTATAACACAGCTGGTCCTAAACAGCCTTTAGATAAAGAACTCATTGATACGATCAATAACATTAATAACAAAATTGATATTAAAGTACTTGTTTCCCTATCTTGTACAATGTGTCCTGATGTAGTTATGGCAACTCAAAGAATCGCCAGTCAAAACAAAAATATTACAGCTTCAATGTATGATTTAGCTCATTATCCAAAATTAAAAGAACAGTATAATGTTATGTCTGTTCCTTGTATGATTATAAATGATAAAGATGTTTATTTTGGTAAAAAAGATATCAATGAAATTATCGATATCATTAAATAACCAGTCATAGGACTGACTAATGGAGTCAACTTAAGAGGTTGGCTCTTTTTTATTATGTATCTTCTTTGATATCTTATTTTCTAGATTTTTTATTGCTGAAGATGGAAGCTATATGGAAATTCCTCATAATGTTTATCGTATGAATGATTTTGTTACTAATGATATGTTTGATGTTAAAAAAGTATAGGCTAAAACTGGTAGACTTTATGATGTTGTCAAAAGACTATATAGAGAAATCCAATTTTTATAAGTAACAGGTTTCATTTATGAAATCTGACGATGAATGGACAGAAGTAGAAAGAGATCAAAAATGGCGAAAAAGATTTAGATTTTCTCCTGAGACTATAGAATCAAGAAAGTGTGCTCCACTATTAAAAATCAGGATTATCAAAAAAATTGAGTATCCTGACAGTGGTAGTGTCAAATAAGTTATGAAAAAATGAAATTTTTTCATAACTAGAATTCCATAGTCGATTCTATGTAATAATTCAAGGCTTCATCAAGCAATATGTTCCACTTACTTGGCATATTATGTGTCTTTTTTAAACAGTCGA
>BAHP02000152.1 GCA_000508865.1 Clostridiales bacterium VE202-01 | reverse complement strand
GCTAAATAACAACAAATAAGGCGTTGTAATCAATCGCAACTTTGGGCTTACCCTTATGATTGACAAACAGAAAATTGCTCCGTCCGTCTATCACAAATGGTTCTGCCTTTGGGCGTTTTTTCATAACCCGTTGAAATGCCTGTATCGTTTCTCTGCTTAATGGCACTTGCCTTATTCCGCTCTTTGTTTTAGGCGTTTCAATATAATAGCCCTGTTCCTTGTTCTTTAATAACTGGTGGTCGATAATCACAACTTCATTCTTGAAATCAATATCGGCTACTGTCAGTCCGCACAGTTCCGAGATACGAAGTCCTGTTTTTAACAATATCAGCATATCATCATAATATTTGTGATACACATTGTCCGTCTTGATGAATGAGAGTAAGGCTTGTTCCTGTTCCTCTGTCAATGCGACTTTCTCTTTGGTATCATTTTCTAGGACTTCACTTAATTTGAAATCAAAGGGATTTTTCCTTACGCAATCGTCTTGTATGGCGATATAGAATGACGCTTTTAACGAGCGTTTATGGTTGTTAATGGTATTGTAGGAAAAGCCCTTGTCTTTCATGCGTAACGCCCATTCTTTAGCGTCAGAGGGCTTGATTGTATCAATGCTCCTAGCACCTAATTTGTCCTCTTTCAATAACCGCATGAGTTGTTCCCGTTGTTTTTGTGTGCTTTTCTTCACATTTGCCCTTTGTGCGTTCTGTTTGGCATAGAGTTGGCAAAGCGTCATTTTCTTGCCTGCGCTGTCGATACCGTCCTCAATATCCCGTCTTATCTGCTGTTCCAGTTCTCGAAGTGAGGGTTTTTCCCGTTTTCCCTTTGGTGTCGGGTCTGTGGGTGTCAATCTCCAAGCATACACATATTTTGTGTTTCCAAATGCGTCTACATATTTATATAAGTATTTTCCGTCTGTTCGTTGGCTCTCTCCAGTATGCAGGATACGACCTTTGTTATCCCGTCTTTTTTCTCTCATGGTGTCTGCTCCTTTCCTTGTTGGAAAGAGCCTTGATATGACTTGTGCTTATCATAACACATACAAGGCTCATTTGCATTAGATTGCGTCCAATTTATCAATAACCTGTTCAAACTGTCGGCGTTTAATCTGTATGCGGTTGCCATTCATAATGAGCCAGCCAGCGTCCTTGTTTTCCTCTGCCAATCGTCTTAACTTGTTTTCTCCGATACGGAAATACTTTGACGCTTCTTCAATGGTAAGGGTATATTTTTCCCATACGGGAATATCCTGTGCATTACTCATAAAACACCCCCTCACTTTCGATTACATCTGCTATATCCGTACACATCTGTTCTACAAGCATTTCCTGTTTTTCGGAAAGGTGGGTACATTCATCAATCATTTTCATGTAGTTTGAGCCTGTCAGCCTGTCGATTTCCTCTATCATCACGATTGACGGCATGACCTGTCTTTCCAGCCATTGCAGAGTGCGTTCCATATTGACAGGTACGGGGTTCATTTCAAAAGGTAAACTGTCATGGGAAATGAATATCTCCCACAACGGATAGTCGGGAAATTGCACAAAATCAGTAATGAGGTAAAACACCAGCCCATGAGGGTTATATGTCAATAACAATTCCTCAACTGCCTGTACTGCCTTTTTATCACGCAGACGAATTTCAAAACGGTTGATAATATCGGTATGTTTCTTTTTCGTTGCCTGTTCCTTTTGTTTTTCATACAGGCAGAAATATTTTGTGCTTGCCTTTGAACCGATATAAAGGGTACTTGCTAAATTGCGGTTTTTCCCACTTAATTTTCCACTTTGTACATTTTCATAGTTTTTACAGCGACATTCCGCACCGCTATTTTTATATTTTTCAGACAAAACGGGAATATCCAGCAGACCGCACATATCATTGATTGCCAAATCAAAACGTCGGATAACACCGCCACAGTCAAGACAGCGGTTTAAAAATGAATACCAATCCCTGTTCTGTGCCTGTAAGACATATTCCATGTTGCGTGAGCCTGTCCCTTTTAATTCCAAAAATACGCCCATGTGTTCATCATCAGAAGCCATGACCTTGATTTCCCCGTAGGCGTAATGCTCCTTATAGCCATAATACCCATAGTCATAATGGATAAAATAATCTGCTTTCATGCCAAGCACCTTTCGGATAACTTCTAATGCGTCAGTCGTTGGAAAACGGACAGACAGATAATCAACGAGCAGATAAAAAGGCTTATCGCAGATATAGTAATTCAGACAACGCAGGATAATATTTTGTGTTTCCTTGCTGGCGTTGGCTTTTCCGTTCTCAAAGCGGTTGATACTATATCTTGATACATGGGTAAGACCTGCAAGTTCTCTTTGTGAAAGACCGCTTGCAAGACGTTTGTTTTTCATTTCAAGTGCAAATTCTAAATTGTTCATTGTATTTCTCCAATCCCACAACAGCCTTGAAATACCTGTAAACCACTATTCAAAAGAATGTGAAGTTACTATCTTCTTAAAACTCCTCATTACTCCTTACAGCTTTGGGGTTGTATGGTTTTTGACTTGTCTTTTGTGAAATAGTGCCCCCCTGTTAGATAACGGGGGCACAGACAAGGCTCACAAGTTCGCCAGCCGACAAAGCATTTCCGTCCTTTGACGGCAAGCCGTCATGGCGTTGTTGCTGACGCACGCCAACAGTCCTACAATGCTCTGTCGGCAAGTCCTGTGTTTGTCCTTTCAAACAAGTTCCATTTCAACCGATATTCATATCTACGGGTTTAATCAGATAGATATTTTCTTTTGAATGTTTTTGTATTTCATTCTATTGTGCTTATTTGATTACAAGAACATAGTAATTCTTATATGCTTATTTGTCAATATCTTTTTTTATCTTTACAAATCATATTAAGCATGATAGACTTATAACAGCGAAGATATAACGAGTTATGGAGGGTTATGCAATGAAAATAAGCCATTTAGGAAATAATATACAGACCATAAGAAAATTTAGGGGAATGAAACAACAGGAACTTGCGGACAAAATTGGTATCAATATGCAGAGCCTTTCCAAGATTGAAAGAGGGTTGAACTATCCTGCTTATGAAACGCTGGAAAAGATAATGGAAGTGCTGGACGTTACGCCGAATGAATTGTTGTCGGGGGAATGGAAATATGTCAATCAGTCCGAAAAAGAAGTCTGTCAGTTTTTAAGAACAGAAGAACGTCTAAATGCAGAATTAAAACATGGACATTATGACAACTTCTTTGACAGCGAGGAAGAATGGCTGGAATATGAATTAGAAAAGTTACGGGAATATATTACCGACTACATCAATGGAACAAACATTGAAGCGTCCGACCTTTACCCAATCAAAGAATTTATCCAGCATTTGAAGTTTCAAAAACTGTTAGACCGCTATGATGATTTATACAGCATGGATATGTTTGGGGAAAGCATAGAGGGACATAAATATAGGACACCTTATCAAGTGGTAAAAATGATAAACCCTAATTCAAAAGAAGATATGGAATTATTACGGGAAGTATTAAGGAATAACCATTTTGATGATGAGGACGAATAATCTTTTTCCTCTTGCATGGAAGATACAGCAAACAAAAAGCCCAGTAAAGAGTGCAAAGCACCACCAATGGTGGCAAGCTCTTGACAGGGCTTTTTCTTTTCTGTTATGGGTAATCAAGAGGAAAAAAGAATAATACATCAAAATATTTTGATGTAATGTGTTGACAAATCATGTTGTAAGCCTTATGATAAATATATCAAAATTATTTGATGTGAGGAGTGATAATAATGAATGATTTTTCTAAAGACGCAAAAATTTTTAAGGCTCTTTGTGATACAAAAAGACTTACGATTTTAGATTACTTAAAGAGCGGAGAAAAATGTGCGTGTGTTCTGATTGAAAACATGAACATAGGACAATCGGCTTTATCCTACCACATGAAAATACTTTGCGACTCTGGTATTGTTAATGCAAGACAAGAGGGAAAATGGACTCATTACAGCCTAAGTAAAAGTGGAAGTGAATATGCGTCAAAACGATTGTTAGAACTAACAACACCAAATGCTGAAAATCAATCAATTTGTTGCAAATAAAGGTCATCGAAAGGTGGCTTTTATAAAACTTTATCACATCAAAAATAATTGATATGTCATGTAAAGGAGGGACTTTATTGGAAGTAGTAAATTCAATATGGCTATTTTTTCAAGACCAAATATTAGGTATGAAATGGTTGAATGGCTTAATTGGTAATGGGCTATCATTGCTAGGGCTAGACATTAACAGTCGTTTAGGTGGAAGTATTCAATTCTTTTTATACGATGTAATCAAAATCACAATCTTGTTATGTTTACTGATTTTCTTTATATCGTATATTCAAAGTTATTTTCCACCCGAACGAAGTAAAAAAATTTTAGGGCGATTTCATGGTATCGGTGCAAATATCATATCCGCATTGTTAGGAACAGTTACACCATTTTGCTCGTGTTCTTCTATCCCGTTGTTTATAGGTTTTACAAGTGCAGGATTACCGTTAGGAGTAACTTTTTCCTTTTTGATTTCTTCGCCTATGGTTGACTTAGGAAGTCTTGTATTGCTAATGAGTATTTTCGGGGCTAAAGTTGCTTTTGCTTATGTGATTGTAGGCTTGATAATCGCTGTAATTGGCGGTACTTTAATTGAAAAAATGCACATGGAAAAATATGTGGAAGATTTCGTGAAAAATGCAAGTAATGTCGATATTAGTTCTCCTACTTTAACCAAAAAGGATAGAGTTCAATATGCAAAAGAACAAGTTGTAGGAACATTCAAGAAAGTATTTCCATACATTTTGATTGGTGTGGGTATCGGAGCAGTTATCCATAACTGGATACCTGAAACATGGATTGAAAGTATCTTGGGCAGTAATAACCCGTTTGGTGTTATTTTAGCCACTCTTGTCGGAGTTCCTATGTATGCTGATATTTTTGGAACAATTCCAGTAGCAGAAGCATTACTTTCAAAGGGTGCACAATTAGGTACAATTTTATCATTTATGATGGCTGTAACAACATTGAGTTTGCCGTCTTTAATAATGCTGAAAAAGGCAGTAAAGCCTAAACTATTGACCCTTTTTATTGCCATTTGTACGTTTGGCATTATTATTGTAGGTTATCTCTTTAATATTTTTAGTACATTATTTATTTAAAAGGAGCGAATAAGAAATGAAATTATTTGGAAAGAAAAAAGAAACAAAATCATGTTGTTGTGGTGGAAATTGCACATCAGAAACAATGCAAAATGCAGAAAACAAGAAACAAGAGCAAGGCATTAAAATATTAGGTTCGGGCTGTGCAAAATGTATGGAATTGGAAAAAGCAACTAGAACAGCAATATCGGAACTTCAATTAGATTATGAGATTGAACACATTACAGATTTTGCAGAAATCGCTAGTTATGGAGTAATGTCTACACCTGCATTGGTGTTTAATGGCGAAGTAATATCCTATGGAAAAGTATTGACCGTAGACGAAGTAAAAGCATTATTGAGCAAATAATAAAACAAAGAAAGGTTGGTAATTCATTTATGAAAAAACCTAAAGTAGCCTTTGTCTGTGTTCATAATTCTTGTCGCAGTCAAATTGCGGAGGCATTGGGCAAGTATCTTTCTTCAAATGTTTTTGATAGTTATTCCGCAGGCACAGAAACAAAGCCACAAATCAATCAAGATGCAGTTCGTCTAATGAAAGAAATGTATCAGATAGATATGGAGAAAACACAATATTCTAAATTGTTATCTGAAATACCACAGGTAGATATTGTGATTACAATGGGGTGCAATGTGAATTGTCCTACAATACCATGCAAATATAGAGAGGATTGGGGGTTGAATGACCCTACAGGGAAAAATGATGATGAATTTTTAAAGACAATCCATTCAATCCATGCAAAAATACTTGGATTGACAGAAAAAATAAAAATAATGCGTTGATTTCAAGGAGAAACTAAATGAAAATATTAACGAAGAATATTGTCATAAATTGTTTTAAGCACACTATTAAACAGTCTAATATGGCAATTATCAACATCTGAATATAAGGAAATTTTGAAGGCTCGTGCAGACTATATGTTTTGTGCGGGCTTTTTTCTTGCTTTCTTTTTTACATTACCAAAAGGTATAGGCGGTATTCCCGTTTATATATTTCGGCGTATGCAGAAAGGGGGTGAGATTATGAACACATCTTCTTTCGAGCATATCGTCAGAATACAGTTTAATGCTTTGATGATAACTGTTATTAAATGCACAGTAAAAAGCAGAAATAGACAGTTTGCAAGACGTTCCAAGCGTGAGGTTTTATTCTATGAATTATCAGATACGAAAAATCTTGAATGTGTAACTGAGGATAAATATTCTTGTGATTATATTTCTTTTGAAGTCTTGAATTTCACAATTCAAATATCAAACGAGAAACTTGCTGTTGCTTTATATAAGTTATCGAGTAAAGAGCGTGATGTAATTCTATTACGCTATTTTCAAAGCATGAGCGACCAAGAAATTGCAGAATTATATCATGTATCACGTTCTGCTATTTATCGCAGAAGAAGTAACGGATTGAAGAAATTAAAAACATTATTGAAAGAAAGGAATTGAAACAATGAAAAAAGAATATGGCTACCCTACATTAAAAGTAATATGTAAAGCGTCTGCTGGAAATGAAACTGCCATAAGAGAGATTTTGAAGTTTTATGACGCTTATATTTGTAAATTATGCTTGCGTCCGTTTTACCACTCTGAAAGTGGTAAAATTACTATGCAGGTTGATGAAGAATTAAAAGGTCAAATTCATACAGAAATGATGAAAGCAATCTTGAAATTTGAAATCAGAGTAAAGTAATCATATTACATGAATGAAAAACGGGAGATACACAGATATTTGTGCTATCTCCCATGTTGTTTTTTGTGTCATATCAAGGCTCATTCAATCGTGGTAAATTCGTGGTAAAATGAGTGTTTTTCTATACCTTAAAATACTTGAATGTATAGTATTTATGCGGATAATTGAAAATGAGATATAAAATTTAAAAGAATCATTACAGTGATTCTTTTTTTATTTTCTTGTGAGCATATTATTTGTTTTTATTTTTTTTCTATGTTAGTATGCAATTAGTTAGTTGTAAC
>BAHP02000153.1 GCA_000508865.1 Clostridiales bacterium VE202-01 | reverse complement strand
TTTTTTATACAATTTATAAGAAAGTTCATAAAGTGTTCATAATTATTCTTTAATATTACAGATGTCGTCAAGACAAGATAATATATAAAGTATAGGCCACCCCCTTCTTCCCCAAGAACGGCCTATACATTTAAGAGAGTGTACCCCAGCACTCTCTTTTATTTAAATAATCTATGCTAAAAAATTCTTGCCTAGATAATAAAAATTTGCTAGAATGTAAAAGGGCTATAGTATGTCTTCCATGGAAGACATTTTTATTTATATACAAAGGAGATTGAAAATGGCAAAATATATTTTTGTAACAGGTGGAGTTGTTTCCGGATTAGGAAAAGGATTAACTGCTGCATCATTAGGTAGAATATTAAAACAACGTGGATTAAAGGTCTTTATGCAAAAATTAGATCCCTATATTAACGTTGATCCAGGAACTATGTCTCCTTATCAGCACGGAGAAGTTTTTGTAACTGCTGATGGAGCAGAAACTGATTTGGATTTAGGACATTATGAAAGATTTATTGATGAAGCATTAAATAGAAATTCATCAGTTACGACAGGAAGAATTTATAGCGATGTAATTTTTAAAGAACGTCGAGGAGATTATTTAGGGGCAACCGTGCAAGTTGTTCCCCACATTACTAATGAAATAAAAGCTAAAATTTATGCTGTGGCTTCTAGCTCTAAAGCTGATATTATAATAACTGAAATCGGTGGAACGACTGGTGATATTGAGAGTTTGCCTTTTTTGGAAGCGATTCGTCAAGTTCGTTTAGATTTAGGATATGAAAATACTTTATATATTCATACAACATTGTTGCCATATATTGGAGCTAGTCATGAAGTGAAAACAAAACCAACGCAACATAGTGTTAAAGAGTTACGAGGATTAGGAATTCAACCAGATTTCATTGTTTGTCGTAGTGAAAAGCATATTGAAAAAGAGTTAAAAGATAAAATTTCTCTTTTTTGTAATGTTCCAACTCAAAATGTTATCTCTAATTATGATGTGGAAGTTTTATATGAGTTACCTATGATGCTATTAGAACAGCATATGGATGATTTGGTTCTCGATCATTTAAGAATAGAGGCGCCAAAAGCTGATATGAATGAATGGCAAAATTTAATTAATCGAGTTAAAGGATTGGATCATGAAGTGACGATTGCGTTAGTTGGTAAATATACACAACTTCCAGATGCATATTTGTCAGTTAATGAGGCTTTAAGACATGCAGGTTATTATGAAAATAGTGTTGTAAATATTGATTTTGTAGATTCTGAAGAAATCACTAAAGATAATGTTGCTGATAAATTGAAAAATGCTGATGGTATAATTGTGCCAGGAGGTTTTGGTAATCGTGGAATTGAAGGAATGATTGATGCAATCGAATACGCAAGAATAAATAAATTACCATTTTTTGGAATTTGTTTAGGTATGCAGCTGGCAACAGTTGAGTATGCTCGAAATGTATGTGGTTTAGAAAATGCAAATTCATTAGAATTTGATGAATTAACTAAAAATCCAATTATTACTTTAATGTCAGATCAATCGTTGACAGATATGGGAGGAACCCAAAGATTGGGTGATTATAACTGTGAGTTATTAGATGGAACTAATGCTAGAAGATTGTACGATTCATCAATGATAAAGGAACGCCATCGTCATCGTTATGAGTTTAATAATGATTATAAGAATATATTAGTTGAAAATGGGCTGGTTATTGCAGGAATTAATCCTGAGCGTAATTTAGTTGAAATTATTGAGATTAAAGATCATCCATATTTTGTTGCTTGTCAGTTTCATCCTGAATTTACAAGTCGTCCAAATAGATCACATCCATTATTTCAAGGCTTGATTACAGCAGCACATAATCGTAAATACAAAGAATAGGCTTAGGCCTATTTTTTTGTTTAAAAAAATTTAATTATTCATTATTTTTTGTTAATCATTTCTTAAAGTTATATTGGTAGGATTTTATAGAAGATTTTGTTATAATACAATAAATTATGGAGGATAATTATATGCTGGAGACTAAATCAACTAAAAAATTTCGAATAATAAAAGGAATTATTTGTATTTTGACATTAACTATGCTGATTGGAGCAATAGTATGTTTGTTCATTGTTGATGATAATAAAAAAATTAGACGTTTGATTTTTTCAATTATACAATTATTATTAATGATGGGAATTATTGTTTTACCTGAACGTCTTAAAGATAAAATTGGATTGAAAATACCGATTATGTTAGAAACTTCATTGACAGTTTTTGCTTTTTGTGGTTTTGTTTTAGGAGATGTATTTGATTTTTATCGAAAATTTCCAATTTGGGATTCTATATTACACACTTTTTCTGGTGTGATTTTAGCTTATCTTGGCTTTGTATTAATAGATTATTTTGTTAAAAGAGATAGTATTAATTTGTATATGGGACATATGTATATTTGTGTTAGTGTTGTCTTATTTTCTTTGTCTTTAGGAGCTTTGTGGGAAATTGGAGAATATCTAGTTGACGATATTTTTGGAACAAACAATCAACAATATATGAAATCTACAAGAGGAACATTATATGGTGAAAAAGATGAGCCATTACAAGGTCATGAGGCTTTAAATGATACGATGAAGGATTTAATGTTGGATCTTGCAGGAGCAACTGCAGTAGGAACAGTTGAATATATTAGAGAAGATCATCGTAAACATAAGATAAGAAAAGAACTTAAATGATTTTAAATACTAAAGTTTATGATGAAGACTTAAAATTATTGATCACTCAATAATTTTAGGTCTTTTTTTCTTTTAGAATTTATATTTATATCTCAAATCAAGAAAAAATCAGCGATTTAAGTTCTTTTTAAAATATCCTAGAATATAAGCTGTTATTGTGCTAGAATATGGTGCGAAGGGGTGAAAATATGTATCGAATTGGACAATCAATTGATATTCACCAGTTAGTATCTGGAAGAAAGCTTATTTTAGGTGGTGTAGAAATTGAACACGAATTAGGATTGCTAGGACATAGTGATGCTGATGTTTTATGTCATGCAATTATTGAAAGTATTATTGGAGCTTTAGGTTTGGGAGATATTGGAAAGCATTTTAGTGATACTGATGATCAATATAAAGGTATTAGTTCATTAATTTTATTAGAAAAAACGTATAAAATGATGAATGAAAAAGGCTATGAAATTAGTAATCTTGATGCAATTATTTTGATTGAAAGACCTAAGATGGCACCTTATATTCAGAAGATGAAAGAGAATATTAGTAGTATTTTAAAATGTGATCCTGCTAATATTAATATTAAAGCAACACGTGGTGAGAAATTGGGTTTTGTTGGTCGGGAACAAGGCGTTGTTTCTCAATGTGTAGTGATGTTAAAAAAGAAAGGAATTTAAGATGGAAAAAGTAAGAGTAAGATATGCACCTAGTCCTACTGGTCATTTACATATAGGTGGAGCCAGAACGGCATTGTTTAATTATTTATTTGCAAAACATTATGGTGGAGATTTTGTTTTTCGTTTAGAAGATACTGATATTGAAAGAAATATTGAAGGTGGCGAAGCGAGTCAGTTAGATAATTTAGCTTGGCTTGGCATAATTCCTGATGAGTCACCATTAAACCCTAAAAAAGAATACGCACCATATCGTCAGATGGAGCGGTTAGATATTTATCGTAAATATACTCAAGAATTATTAGATCGCGGTTTGGCCTATAAATGTTTTTGTACGCCAGAAGAATTGGATGAAGAACATGAACGTCAAGTAGCGGCGGGTATTGCTCCGATGTATAATCGTAAATGTCGTGATTTAACAGCAGAGGAAGTAGCCAAAAAAGAAGCTGCAGGAATTCCTTATACAATTAGACTTAAAGTACCAGCTGGTAAAACCTATGAATTTGATGATATGATTCGTGGGCGTGTTTCGTTTGAATCTGACGATATTGGAGATTGGGTGTTAGTAAAAGCTAACGGAATACCAACTTATAATTATGCTGTTGTTATTGATGATCATACAATGGATATTACCCATGTATTTAGAGGAGAAGAGCATTTAAGTAATACGCCTAAACAGATGATGATTTATGAAATGTTTGGCTGGACACCTCCTACTTATGGTCATATGACATTGATTGTAAATGAACAAAGAAAGAAATTATCAAAACGTGATGAAAGTATTATGCAATTTGTTTCTCAGTATAAAGATGAAGGATATTTACCAGATGCAATGTTTAATTTTATGGCGTTATTAGGATGGTCTCCTGAAGGAGAACAGGAAATTTTTAGTCAAGAAGAATTGATCAAAGAATTTAGTGAAAAAAGATTATCTAAGTCACCTTCAATGTTTGATAAAGATAAGTTAACATGGGTAAATAATCGCTATATTAAAGAAAGATCGTTAGATGATGTTGTAGCTTTATGTAGACCATTTTTAGAAGAAGCTTATGATTTGTCTGATAAAAGTGATGAATGGATCAATATGTTAGTTGCTACATATCATGATCAATTATCTTATGGTAAAGAAATTGTTGCCTTAGTTGATTTATTTTTTAATGATGAATTGAATTTAGATGATGAAGCTAAAGAATTTATGAAAGATGATAGTATTCCTAACACATTAAGTGTTTTTAAAGCTAAATTAGAAACATTGGATGAATTTACTAAAGAAAATATTCAAGCGTGTATTAAAGCGACACAAAAAGAAGCCAAGGTTCGTGGTAAAATGTTATATATGCCTTTAAGAATTGCGACAACAGGAATAATGCACGGTCCTGATTTAGCTAGTTCAATTTGCTTGTTAGGTAAAGAAAAAGTGTTGATGAGATTAGAACAGTTTTAACTGTTCTTTTTTTGTGTATTATTTTACTAGTGATTGTAAAAAATTGCTATTTTTTTTAGGTTATAATATTAATAGAGGTTAATATAAGGAAGGTGGTTAAAGAATAAATATTTTATTTATGTTATTAAATTTTAAGGAAAGGGGAAATGGATATGGATTTAAAAAAATTTTTTAAATGTTTAATGTTGGCATCACTTGTTGTATCATTAGTGGTTCCAACTACGGGAGTATTTGCAAATGAAAGATACGATGATTCTGCTTGGATAGATGTTTCAAGTAGAACGTCAAAAGAAAATATTGCTTTAAAAAAACCTGTAACATCTTCAACAATAGAAAATAACCAATATGCATCGTATGCAGTTGATGGCAATGAAAATACATATTGGGCATCAGTTAATCCTAGTGAGTTGGAAGTGGATTTACAGGGTTACTATAAGATTTCAGAAATAAATTTAATGGCATATTTTGATGGGGCATCAGTAAATCGTTATTATGATTATGAAATATATGCAAGTATAGATCAACAAAATTATAATTTGGTTGCTAAAAAAAATGATACGAACTGGAATACACCACAAGGAGATACGTATATTTTTGATGATACTTTTACAGCGCGTTATATAAAGGTAAAGATTTCAAAAACGCATGCAGAAAATCAACCGAATAATAATACTGGGCATATTAAAGAATTACGAGTTTATGGAGAATTAGATCCAGCATATGAAAAAATAAAAACAAATGTTGCTTTAAATAAAGTTGTTACAGCATCAGGACAAGAAGGCAGCAGTAATCCAGAAAAGGCAGTAGATAATAATACTAGTTCATTTTGGGCAGTAGCTGGAGAGGGCTGGTTAGAAGTAGATTTGGAAGGATATTTTGATGTTGATGAAATTAATGTGCTTCCATACTATTCAGATGGACGTTATTATAATTATGAAGTATATGTTAGTGTAAATGGTCTCGATTATATTAAAGTTGGAGAAAAGAAGGATAATATTCCACAAACAAGTGATGGAGATACATATACATTTGAAACAAAAACAATTCGTTTTGTTAAAGTAAAAATGTTATCAAATTCAGCTAATCCATCAATGCATATAAATGAATTAAGAGTTTATGGGATAGAAAACTTAGATTTTACTCCTCCTATAGAGGATGTCGATACTACTAGTATTGCATATCTAAAACCGGCTCGTTCTTATAGTAATAATGCTAGTTATCCGGTTTCAAATATAAATGATGGACTATTATCGACAGTATGGCAGGCATTGTATTATCCTGCATATATAGACATTGATTTAGAAAATAATTATTATATTAATAAGATTCAAGTGATTCCAAGTTTTAAAGATTTACAAGCGTATTATCAGTATTCTGTTTTTACAAGTATGGATGGTGTAACTTTTGATAAAGTTGGTGAAAAAGTTGATGATACTCTTGTAACAAAAGATGGAAATATGTTTGCAATCGATGGTAAAGAAGCTCGAATTGTACGTGTTTATCTTGAATATTGTTCAATTGGAAATACTGGAAGTTTTGCTGAAGTTAGGGTATATGGTGATGAAAGTGAAACGCCAATAGCTAAACGTTCAGATATTAAGATAAGTGATTTTGAAGATACTGAGTATGCAAAACCAATTACTAAAAGTGAAACCCTTAAAGAAGTAGAAGGAGTGCTAAGCCGTACTATTGGTGAAAAGTATTTAGACTGGTTTGAGTTTGTATTAGAAGAAAATAGTGAAAGTGATAATGATTATTATGAGATTAGTAATCATAATGGTAAAATTCAAATCAAAGGAAATGAGGGTGTTTCTTTAACTACGGGATTGAATTATTACTTAAAATATTATTGTAATGTTTCCATTACACAACAAGCGAGGCAAGTTAAAATGCCAAATAAAGTAGTTCCGGTAACAGAAACGATCCGTAAGGAAACGCCATATGAAGTACGATACGCATATAATTATTGTACTCATTCTTATACAATGGCATTTTGGGGTGAAACAGAATGGCAAAATGAAATGGATTGGTTAGCCTTAAATGGTGTAAATGCTATCCTTGATATTACTGGACAGGAAGAGGTCTGGAGAAGATTTATGAGTAATTTAGGTTATTCAATTGATGAAATCAAAGACTGGTTAGTCGGGCCAGGATATTATGGATGGCAGTATATGGCTAATATGGAAAATGTCAATGGACCAATTCCTGATAACTGGTTTGAACAACGTACAGAACTTGCAAGAATGAATCAAAGAAAGATGCGTGCATTAGGAATGACACCTATTTTACAAGGGTATAGTGGTATGGTTCCTAATAGTATTACTGAAAAAGATGCAAGTGTCGAAATAATTGCTCAAGGTCTTTGGAATGGAATGCAACGACCAGCAATGTTAAAAACGAATACAGAAACATACCAAGAATATGCAAAAATGTTTTATCAAGCACAAGAAGAAGTGTATGGAAAGGTTTCTAATTATTATGCAACTGATCCATTTCATGAAGGTGGACAAACTGGTGGAATAGGTCGGAATATTGTTGGAAGAAAAGTATTAGATGAAATGAAAGCGTATGATAATGACGCAGTTTGGGTTATTCAATCATGGAGTTTTCAATCGGATTTATTAAGTGAAATTACAACGGAAGAAAAAGAAAATAACATTTTATTATTAGATTTAAATGCTAGTAAATCAGCAAGATATACATCTACAAATGAATTTTCAGGAAGTAGTTGGGTATATTGTATGCTTGAAAACTATGGTGGTCGCTCTGGTGTGCATGGAAATCTTGAAAAATTAACAACAATTCCAAGTCAAGTAAAAGATAAAACAAGTCATATGGTTGGAATGGGAATTGCACCAGAAGGAACTAACAATAATCCAGTTAGATTTGATTTATTCTTTGAAATGATGTGGGAAGAAAGTGATGTGGATTTAGATGAATGGATCAAGCATTATGTGGAACGTAGATATGGTAGCAGTAGTGAAAATGTTCAAAAGGCATGGGAAATATTATTAGAAACAGTTTATCGTCCTGCAACTCATGCTGATCCACCAGAATCAATAATTAATGTAAGACCACAATTTAATGCAAAACAGTCAGCGCCAAATGGTAGTATGAGCAAAAATTATGATTTGAAAAAATTTGAAAAAGCATTGAATTATTTAATGAAAGATTATGAACAATTAAAAGATAGTGAAGGATATTTATATGATGTAACTGACTTTTTAAGACAGGCAGTAGCTAATAGTGCAGAAAAGAAATATAGTGAATTTACGAAAGCGTTTAATGATGGGAATATTGAATTATTTAAAGAAAAATCTCAAGAGTTCTTAGATATGGTAGAACTTCAAGATCAAGTTTTAAATAGTAATAAAAATTTTATGGTTGGAACATGGTTAAATGCAGCCCAAAATGCTTCAAAAGGACAAGATGATTTTACTAAAATGATTTTCCAATTAAACAGCAAAGCAATTATTTCAACTTGGGCACCATATTATTGTTGGGGAGTATATGATTATGCAAATCGCGAATATGGTGGTTTAACAAAAGATTATTATTTGCAGCGCTGGGAAGTTTGGATTCAACGTTTAACAGATAAAATTGAAGGTAAGGATATTAGTAATTATCAAGAGATTTCAGTAGAAGAATCTCATCAAATGGCTTGGCAGTGGGCTAGAAGTGATAAAGAATACAGTATTGAAGCAACAGGTGATACAAAAGCTCTATATGAAGAATTTATAAATAATTATTCTTTAAATGATAATTCTGTAGATGAACTGCAAGTAGATCAGATAAGTATTTCGATTTCATGCGATAAGCCTAATTATAACAATTATCTAATTAGTAATGCTATTGATGGAAATGAGAGTACTTTTTGGTCAACACAAACCAATATAAATGCTCCATATACAGTATTCTTTAAATTTGATCAAGCTGAAACTATTAATTCATTTAGTATTTTACCACGAAATTATAATAGCAATGCAACGGGAAATGGAGATATTTTAGGAATTGAATTATGGGTAAGTGATGATGGTAATGAATATCGTATGATTGCCCAGGAAGAATATGAACAAAATGGCAATGAACGTATTTGCAATTTTGAGACAGTTACAACAAAATATGTAAAATTAGTGATTACTAAAACATTGATTTGGAATAATATTGCTACAAATGCTTCGGCAACAGCGGCAGAATTTAATTTCTATAAACCATATGCTCAACTAAGAAGTGGTATATATACAATTCAAAATAATATAATTGAAGATGTTTATGAAGATACAACGGTAAAACAATTTTTAGCAGGATTTGATATCTCTCAAAATGGAAAGGTAATTGTAATTAGAGATGGAAATGAATTAACAGAAAATGATGTAATTAAACAAGGTGATATCGTTGAATACTATTATAAAGATGAAAAAGTAGAAGAATATCAAATTGGAGAATTTGTCAAGTTGGCAGATTATACGCAATTAAATGAATTAATTGCAAAATGTGAAAAACTTAATCAAAGTGATTTCACTTTAGAAAGTTGGAATCAATTTAGTGAAATTCTTACACTTGCAATTGGAGTTCAAGTAAATCCAGAAGCTAGTCAGGAAGAAATAGATTTAGCAGTAGAAAACTTAAAAGCTGCGTATGATAATTTAGTCTTAATAGCAGTTGAAAGTGATAAAACAGCATTACAAATAGCTGTAGATACAGCTAATATCTTAAAAGCTCAAGGGGCATTGGATAATGTCGTACCAGCTGTAGCAGCTGAATTTGAAGCTGCTTTACAAGAAGCAGCAGATGTTTTAGTAGACACTGGTGCTGACCAAACTACAGTTGACAGTACTTTCTATCGTTTGGCTAATGCAATTCATATGTTGGAATTTGTAAAAGGTGATAAGAGCGCTTTAG
>BAHP02000154.1 GCA_000508865.1 Clostridiales bacterium VE202-01 | reverse complement strand
AAAACTAAAATTTTACTTAGTACTCTAGCACTAATGATTTTATTACCGCTTTCTGGCTGCAATAACAATGAAAAAAATACAGCTGATTCAAAAGAAGTAGAAGATGTGTTTGTTAGTGCTAAAACTGATTCATACGAATCAGTTGAAGAGCTTGAAAATGCTAGCGACTTAATAGTTATTGGGACAAAAGTCAAGGAATTAGAATCAGATGTTATATATGATGAAAATGATGTTTATCAAATTGCTTATACATATTCATCTTTTCAAATTGATGAAATCATAAATAATAAAGTAAATGAATCAAGAAAAGAAATCATGATATTTGAAAATCAGGCATATGATAAAAAATATAATCAAATATTACATATTGCAGGATATACTAATATGTTAAAAGGAAATAAATATATATTATATCTTAGATTAGCAGATGAAGGTTATTACATACCTCTTGCCGTTACAATTGGTAAAGTTCCATTAACAAATTCTGAAATCAATGGTACTAAATTGAAAATGAAAAATGCTGAAGATAATGAAATAGTTGAAAAGTTACATAAAGAGATTCAAAAAAAATACGAAAATCAAATTGATTACGGATAAATAGTTATGATAATTTGATAAATTAAAATAATTTGGATTTTCTAACTTGTGAAATGTAAAGTTCATATTCTATATAGAGTTTTAAATACTCATAAAAAACAGACAAATTATGTCTGTTTTTGTTTGGTGTTATATAAAAAAACGACACAGGATAATTACTAAAAATAAACAGTATTTCGATTTTCTGAAATCAAAAGATATATAATATTTGACAAGGATAAATGAGATGTTTAAAATTATTTCGAAAGGGTGATTATAGTGCAAAAAATTATATTAAAGATTGACGGCATGATGTGCGGAATGTGTGAGACTCATATTAACGATGCAATAAGAAAGTCTTTTACCATAAAAAAAGTTACTTCCTCACATAGCAAAAATAAAACTGAGATTATTACTGTAGACGATATTGATGAAAATGAACTAAGGAAAGTTATTGATGCTACTGGATATAAAGTTGTTTCGATAGAAAAAGTTCCTTATGAAAAGAAAGGTTTTTTTGCATCTTTTCGTAAATAAAAAGACCGTTTAGGTCTTTGGAATACTCTTATATTCAAGCATAATTAAATTACGAGGATTTTTAGATAAACATGATAATAATTTAGTAGCTTTAAATTCAATCTCAAGAGCAGGATGATAGTGACTAGAAAAATTAGTTACTATTTTATATTCACTGCTCTTTTTTATTTTATTTAAATAAGCTTGACCGTTATTACTCATCTTTAAGATTCTAACATAATCTAAATTCATAGCTTTTATAATTTCATCTTTAGTATTATTCATTAAAATATGAATCAACATCCGTTGAATTCTAGAACGGGTATAGCGTTTAGAAGTTAAGCTTAAAACCAATTCTTCCATGTTTTTACAGGTCACTATTTTATCTTTAAGCAAATTTTCGATTCCTTCATCAACTAAATGAATTTTTTTAAGTTGACTACTATTTGTTGTTAAAAGTTTATAACGTAAAAATGGAAAAAAATCTTCAAAGAAATAAAATTCTTGATAATCATTATAATTACAAAATTGATCAACAATATCAATTTTATTTTTTAAAGCATGCCGAATAGCACTTGCAGAACTTATTGTTTCAATTTCTAAACTATGAAAATCATTGGTTCTTTTAATACAATGTAATGTAATTGGATAATCATGACCAATAACTTCTTTTACATAAGCTAAACCTAATAAATCATTAGGTGTAGTTATCGTTTTATTCATTAATATTGATAAAGCCTGATTACAAGCATCAGGATAACGCAAACCAAGATCCATCTGTTGTTTAACTAAATGATCATATTGGCTTTTGTTTCTTTTAATAGTATAAGCAATATCTGTAAAAATATTTATATCACCATTTTCACTGCCAAAAACAATATCTGTAACATTCATTTTAGCAAGTAATTCAATTGCTCCATGAGCAAAATAATCAGCACTTTGAACACTGTAGACAAAAGGCAATTCAATTACAAGGTCGACACCATTTTTAATTGCAACATTAGCTCTAGTCCATTTATCACTAATAGCTGGTTCACCGCGCTGGACAAAATGTCCTGACATTACAACAATTGTAAAATCAGGATCTATCATTTCTTTAGCTTTATTTAAATGATAAAGATGACCATGATGGAAAGGATTATATTCAACTATTAATCCCAAAATTTTCATAAATTCACCTACTTTTACAAATTATAATAACAATTATTATCTTTTAGAAACAGATAATTTTTTAATAACTTTAAAGATTGTCGATACGATCATAATTGCGAGCGCTAAACTAGCAGAAATAGCAATCGTATGAATAAAGCTGTCTAAAAAAAGAATATTTTTACCTTGAGTACAATAAAGCATTGTTTGATAAATGCCTTTTCCAGGAACTAAGGGGAAACAGCCAATAATTAAAAAAATCGTGGCTGGCGCTTTATATATTCTCGCTGCAATTTCAGCATACAAACTAACTACTACCATAGCAATAAAATAACTCATTATTTCATTATGTAAAGCACCAGTATTTAGATAAACAAACCATCCTAAAGTACCACCTAAGGAACTAATAATAGCAAAGCGCAAATTATGATGAATTCTAAAAATAAAAGAAAATCCAATACTGGCAATAAAAGCACTTAAACATTCAATCAATCCTTGCATACTAACCTCCTAAAACGAGCATCATAATACCAACCCCAACGGCAATAAAGGTTGCTGTTAATAACGCCTCAAGCATACGAGCCATTCCTGAAATATAATCACCGCCCATAATATCACGCAAACTGTTTGTAATTGCTACTCCAGGAGTCAAGATCATCAAACAGCCAATGATGGTAGACTGCAAATTATTGATCAAGTTCAGTTTATAACTAAAAATGGCTAAAGAAGATAAAACAATACTGGATAAAAGCGTAGATACAAGATTATTGATTTCCAATATTTCCATTAACCAAATAAAAAAGTATAAAATGAAACCAATAAACATTGCAACGATCGTTTCGTTTAGATGACCACCAAAAAAAGTAGTGAAAAATCCTGTTCCTAATCCATAGCCTAAAAATATTAAAGGCATATTTAAACGCATATTTTTAATACTATCTAATTTATTTTTAAGACAATCATAATCAGGATGTTTATCACAAACATAACGAACAAGATTATTAAGTTCATAGATCATATCTAAATTAACGCGATTTTGTTGGGTCCGTTTAGATAATGTATAAGTATGATTATCATGCATTTCGATTGTTAATGTAAAATAAGATGGTAAAGCAAATACTTCAACGTTTTCATAATTATAACTTTTACACATTCTAAGTAGTGACTCTTCAACACGGTAGATCTCAGCACCATGTTTTAATAAAAGTCTTCCAATTTCTCCAATCAAATTAATAAGTTTTTGTTCATTCATAAAACCACCTCGAATTTAAAGTATATCATGAATATTTTTTAAATGATATAAGTTAATAGTTAATATTTAAAAAATATTATGTTAGAATGGAACAGGTGATGCAAATGTTAAAAGGATATCAATATAAAATGTTACTAAATATATATATTATTGAAAGAAATAATAAGATATATGCAGTTACAACAAATAAAATTTACGATTATATTGAAGAAGAAACAGTACTGATAAAAAAAGCTGCTACACAGCTAAATGAATATTTTCAAGGCAAACGAACAGTGTTTGATTTACCATTAGATTATGAAGGTACGCCATTTCAAATAAAAGTGTGGCAGGAATTACAAAAGATTCCCTATGGACAAACAAGAAGTTATAAAGAAATAGCTAAAGCAATTAATAATCCTAAGGCATATCGTGCTGTAGGCAATGCCAATAATCATAATCGAATCATGATCATAATACCATGTCATCGTGTAATTGGAAGCAATAATAAGCTAGTTGGGTATGCCGGGGGTCTTAAAATGAAAGAAATGTTATTATCGTTGGAGAGAAATAATGATTCTACAAGTTTCCGGAAGAACTGATATATGTGCATTATATCCTCAGTGGTTTGTTAACCGTTTAAAAGCAGGGTATGTATTAGTTAGAAATCCTTATCATCATCAGCAGGTAAGTCAAATAAAAATTAGTAAAGATGTAGTTGATTGTATTGCTTTTTGTACTAAAGATCCCCAAAATATTATGCCATACCTTAAAATAATCGATCAATTAGGATATAAATATTATTTTATGATTACAATTACGCCTTATGATTATGATATTGAACCAGGATTACGTCCTAAATTAGAAATTATCAAAACTTTTATTAGTTTAAGTAATAAAATAGGCAAAGATAAAATAATTTGGCGCTATGATCCAATTTTATTAAACAAGCACTATAATAAAGAATTCCATTTAATAATGTTTGAAAAGATGTGTCAGTTATTACATCTATATACAAATACAGTTATTATTAGTTTTCTAGATATTTATAAAAATATTATTGGTAAGTTTAATGAATTAAAAGATGATGAAGTTTATTATTTAGCTAAACATTTAGGTGTAATTGCAGCTAAATATGGTTTACGTATCCAAACCTGCAGTGAAAAATACCACTTAGAACAATATGGAATAGCTAAGGGCAGCTGTATAGATAAGACCTATATTGAAAAATTAATTGGTTATTCTTTAAAAATTAAACCAAATCAAAACAGAGCTAATTGTTCTTGTTTAGCGAGTATTGACATAGGAGCGTATAGCTGTTGTAGCCATGGCTGTACATATTGTTATGCCTGTAATCATCCGATAGTCAATCAAAATATAAAACAGCATGATGAAGACAGCTTGATGCTGATAGGGAATTTAAAAAATGATGATAAAGTTACTGAACGGATAGTTGCTTCAAATAAGGATAGACAATTACAGCTAGATATAAAATAGAATTAATATTAAGCATTGCTTTAACAAATGATTTGCTGAGGGGTTTTTAAAAATATATTATGATAATTATCGTACTAAAATAACATCAACCAGATTCAAGCAATAATAACGTTTTACGCTTTTGGTGTAAGCATATTTTTTAATTTAAAAATATTCATAAAATAATAAAAAAGACCTTGAATAGGTCTTTTTAAATAACACAATGTTCAGCCATTCTTGCAAAAGCACGATCAAGTACGTATTTAGCATCAGCATTTGCATATGCCCCCATACCAATTTTTTCCACTGGACAATCAACCAATTTTTCAATCATATGGGATTTAAAATAAGTAAAAGGACTAAGAAAAATAATATCAGCATCTTTGGCTATTTCATAAATATTTTGGATAGGATAGGCATAAATTTCACATTCAATAGAATCTTTTTTGGAAGTTTCTTTCATCTTGTCTACTAAAAAATCATTGGTAATAGTCATATCATGAAACATATCGCATAATAATACAATTTTCTTCATATCATTTTACCCCTTTCTATAATCGAATATATTATATGCACAAAATCCAAATTACAACAAAATAAAATTTTTTATTAGTATAGCATTTGATTAAATAATTGTAAATATTTAAAAAAAGGTTTATGACATATGTAATATAAATAAATTACATTTGATCATCAATAAATCATAGAAAATTAAATTTTTAAATTACTATAATATTTTTTACTAATTTAATTATATTTATACTATATAGTTAAGGATAAAATGTGCTAGAATATATATGCATAATTTTAAGGTATAGAGAAAGAGGGAGAAAAATGAATTTAGCAGAAAGAAAGAAGAAAGTTATATTTATCGGAGTAATTAGTATTTTAATTATTATTGGATTAGTATTCTTTCTTCTAAATAAAAAAGAAGATGCAGGCGCGTTAGTCGAAGACTATTATGCATATTTAGCCAAAAAAGATTATAAAAAAATGTATGCGATGTTAACAAAAGGTTCTTTGTCACAAACCTCACAAGATGTATTTGAAAGTCGATATGAAAACATCTATGACGGTATTGAAGCTAAAAATATTAAAGTTAAAATTAATGAAGTTGAAGATGGGAAAGTTAATTATACTTTATCAATGGATACTGTTGCAGGAAAAGTAAGCTATGATAATAAAATTGCGGTGCAAGATGGTGAAATTGTCTTTAATGAAAAAATGTTATTTGATGGAATTGAAGAAGAAAATAAAGTTAGAGTTTTAACTGATGAAGCGAGTCGTGGGAAAATCTTGGATCGTAATGATAAAGAACTAGCAACTATTGGTGAAGCATATTCTGTAGGTTTAGTACCGGGTAAATTAAATGGTGAAAGTGATTATCAGGCCATAGGGAATCTTTTAAATATGTCAGTAGATAGTATTCAAAAAATTATGAGCGCTTCATGGATCAAAGATGATTCTTTTGTACCATTAAAAGAAATAGCTAAAGATGATGCCGGAAGAGCTTTAGCTAGTCAGTTATTAACGATAAAAGGAGTAAAACTTAATACGGCTTATGTACGTTGTTATCCTTATGGAGAAATTACTTCTCATTTGACTGGTTATTTACAACAAGTTAATGCTGATGATCTAGAGAAGCATGAAGGTGAAGGATATAGTGAAACTTCATTAATTGGACGAAGTGGAATTGAAGCTGCTTATGAAAGTGATTTAAAAGGTAGTGATGGTAAAAAAATCGTTATTGTTGATAAAGATGGTAAAGAAATAAAAACTATTGCAAGTAAGGAAGTTAAAAATGGAAAAGATATCAAATTAACAATTGATGTTGATTTACAAAAGGATCTATATAATGAATATCAAAATGATAAAAGTGCTTCAGTAGCAATGAATCCTGAAACTGGTGAAATCTTAGCTCTAGTTTCAACCCCATCATTTTCAAGCAATGATTTTATTTTAGGATTTAGTAGTGATGAATGGGATGCTTTAAATAATGATGTAAATAAACCTCTAACGAATCGGTTTCGAACAACTTATGTACCTGGTTCAAGTATGAAACCAATTACTGGAGCTATTGGTTTAGATGCTGAAGCAATTGATCCTGATAAAGATTTAGGGGCTAAAGATAAATGGCAAAAAGATTCTAGCTGGGGTAATTATTATGTAACTACTTTACATGCGCCTACTCCTAATAATTTAAAGAATGCAATTATTTATTCTGATAATGTTTATTTTGCGAGAACTGCAGTTGAAATTGGTAAAGATAAATTAATTGCAGGGTATGATAAATTAAAAATAGGTGATAAAATTCCTTTTGAATTAGCATTAAATAAATCACAGTATCAAAATAAAGATAGTGAGTTTAATGATCAGCAGTTAGCTGACAGTGGTTATGGACAAGGTGAATTATTAATGAATCCTGTTCAATTAGCATCAATTTATAGTGCTTTTATTAATGAAGGAACAATTAATCAGCCATATTTAATTATGGATGAAAAGCCAGAAAAACCATGGATCGAATCTGCATTTACAAAAGCAACAGCTAATACGATCAAGGATGCTTTAATTGGGGTCATCAGTGATCCTAATGGAACTGGGCATGCTATTTATCATGAAAATATTGAATTAGCAGGGAAAACAGGGACAGCAGAAATCAAGGCATCGCAAAGTGATACAACAGGAACAGAGTTAGGGTGGTTTACGATTACTACAACTAATAGCGATAATCCTATTTTAATAACAACAATGGTTGAAGATGTAAAAAATCGTGGTGGCAGTGGTTATGTCGTTGAACACATGAAAACACCATTAGGAAATTATTTAGTAAAATAGCCGGTCATAAGACTGGTTAATGGAGTCAATATAAGAGATACTGCTTATGCTGACTCTTTTTATTTTTTGTGAAATATCTATTATGAAATATACAGATAATTTAGTATTTCTAGTAATCAAAAATGCAAAATATCTTATCTTATTTTTACGTTTTTCTATGAAATTGTAATATAATAAATATATATTCACACAGTCATAAGCATGGATTTATATCGTTTGAATTATTGCGTTCATCAAGTCTAAAACGGTAACTTGGTGGTGTTATTAAGATACGTTACCATCGTTGATAGTGTCTGTTTGGGCGAACAGGCACTTTTGTTTTGTCTATTAACTTCTTTATACTGACTATTTTCTTTTTTAACTTTTTTTGTCATAGATCATTTCATACAGTTGTATTATGTTGATAACATACTTTTTATCTATCTTTCTATTATTTAATAGGTCATCTCTTTTTTATGATTCCTAAAATATTATGAAACAAGACTTTTGCATATATATCGTTTTGAGCAACATCACTATTTTCACTTATATGTCTTTCTATTTTTCAGGTTGTTTTTAAAGTCTTGTAGGACACCTTGTTGTCCTAGCGTATAACATATAGTGCGATGACTTCTGAAGCGATGAATTCTTTATCATCAAGATTAGTAAAATTTCCATATGTTATTTTCCCTTACTGTCAG
>BAHP02000155.1 GCA_000508865.1 Clostridiales bacterium VE202-01 | reverse complement strand
ATTTTTTTACTAATCTTATTATGAATCGTAATCCACTTTTTGACAACTTAGGAGGTCACTTCATATTATCTTTATATTGTAATTGTACTAAAACACTGCGTGTTAGTCCATTTCTAACTTTATTTTTTTAATATTTTTACTTACATCTTCAAAATAACGGCTTTCCTCTTTAATACTTTAATTGTCATTTTAATACAAAAAAATGATTAAATATGGATATTAAATCTATAAATGATAAAATCATTCAATATCCCATACTTGTGAAATGAAAATGATAGTATCTTGAAAAACTTTTTCTAATATTACTGTTACCAATTATATAGATTTTATTGGTTGTTTTCTTGATGTCACTCATTTCGACAATAAATTTGATTTACTCAAAATCTTTTTAAAAATTATCATATTTCACTTCATATATCCCTCTATTTTCGTCTATCTTTATTAATTTGATTAAAATTGAAATTTAATATCATCATAAGTAATTCCTACAATAGTTTTGTTTTCACACTTATAATTTTTACTCATCAGTGCTAATATTCTTTCCATAATAAAAGACTGGTATCCCAGTCTTTTAATTATTATTTTTTTAAGAAATCTGGATATGCTTCTGAACCATGTTCTCCGATATCAAGTCCTTCTAGTTCTTCTTTTGGAGTAACCCGTAATCCAATTGTCTTTTTAATAATTGTAAACATCAAGAAAGAAGTAATACAAACCCAAAGAGCAACTACTACAACTCCAGTTAACTGTGTAATCAATAAATCGAAACCACCACCATAGAATAATCCTAAAACGCCTTCACTTGCAGGTGTATTGCAGGCAAATAAACCAACAGCAATAGTACCCCAAACACCATTTAAGCAGTGTACACCTACTGCACCAACTGGATCATCAATATGGAATTTTTGATCTAAGATCTCACATCCATATACAACTAGCACACCACCTATTGCTCCAATTATAAGTGCACCATATGCAGAAACGATATGACAACCAGCTGTAATTCCTACTAATCCAGCTAAAATACCATTTAAAGTCATTGAAATATCAGGTTTACCATATTTTTTCCAAGTTAAAAACATTGCTACCAATGCGCCTGCACAAGCTGATAAATTAGTAGTTAAAGCAATATGTCCTACATATCCTGCTGCTTCCAATGATGATCCTGGATTAAATCCAAACCAGCAGAACCATAAAATAAATACCCCTAAAGTAGCCATCATGATACTATGACCAGGAATAGCTTTTGCTTTACCATCTTTACTATATTTACCAATTCTTGGTCCAAGAACAATTGCTCCCATCAAAGCAGCCCAGCCACCTACTGAATGAACTGCGGTAGATCCTGCATAATCAATAAATCCTAATTTAGATAAAAATCCACCACCCCAGATCCAATGACCAGAAATTGGATAAATGACTAAACTAATTACGAATGTATAAACTAGATAAGATACAAATTTTGTTCTTTCTGCCATAGCTCCCGAAACGATCGTTGCTGCAGTTGCACAGAAAACCGTTTGAAAGAAAATAAATACTGATGGTGATAAAGCTTCAAATTGTGGCAAATTAAGTTTAGTCGGATCAAAAAATCCACTGCTTCCAATAAATCCCCCAATTGAATCACCAAACATTAATCCAAATCCAATTATAAAAAAGATAATTGAACCAATTGCAAAATCCATAATATTTTTCATCAATACATTATTACAATTCTTTTGTCTAGTAAGACCTGCCTCTAAAATTGCAAATCCAGCCTGCATCAGCATGACCATTACAGCAGCCAAAAATACCCAAACGATATTAATTAATTGTTCCATAAAACTACCCCCTAAATTTTATAATGCTTTTTCACCAGTTTCACCAGTACGAATTCTAACCGCCTCTTCTACAGGATATACAAACACTTTACCATCCCCAACATTACCTGAAGAAAGTTTTTCAGTAACCTTATCGATTACCTTTTTTACAACATCATCTTTTACTACTGTTTCTACTCTTAATTTGGAAACTAAGTTTACAGCATATTTGGTTCCCCGATATTGCTGAGTATAACCCATCTGGTTACCAAACCCCATAATATTGGAAACCATCATACCAGTGATACTACATTCAGTTAAAATATCTTTTAAATCTTCTAATTTTTCTGGTCTAATAATGATTTCTAATTTTTTCATCTTTTTATTATCCCCCTTTATTTTTTTAGATTTTAAGCTTCGGTGCTTTAAATCTTGATAAAATAATATCAAGATAATAATTTATTGTCAATAATAAATTTTATTTTTTATTTATACATTAAAAAAAGTGGCTTACTAACCACTTTAAAAATATCTAATAAAATTCATTACTAAGATAAACTACTAATAATAATCCCTTACCAAATTTACCATATCTTCAATATATAAGCGAGCTCCATCAATTACATTTTGGTCAATTTCTTTTAGTTGTTTAAAAGTTAATTTAAATGAATATTGCTCTCTCATTAATGGTAAATCGGTTTCTTGACATAATTTAATCATATTTTTCATTTTATGATCATTTATATAAAAAGCATTGAACAAAGCGACATTACGAACTTTTTGGCGATTTAAATTTTTTATAAAAGATTCAAGCTGACAATCTTTCCAGGATGAATCATCAAAGCCAATTATCATTAAATCAACACAACCACAATAATCAAAATCATCTATTGTTTTAGCGTATGTCTTGACCCATCTTGCCATTGCTTCAGCTACAGGCTTAATATGTCTTGACTTATTTGTGTACAAAACTTCTATTCTCATTAGTATCACCTATTATAATTCTAAATCGTTTTTGTGAACTGTATATAAACTGGATAAAATATATTTTTTAATATTAGAAATTTAAGATTGTGGCACACTAAATACGGAGGTGAATTGATGAAATTTATAAAATCTATTAGTTTAATTACATGTTTACTTATTTTACTAACTGGCTGCGTTAAAGGTGATGTAAATATCGCTTTTAAAGACAGCACTAATGCTAATATTGAAATTAAACTGTTTTTTCCCGAAAGTCTTTTAAATGAGTATAATACATCAATTGATGAGTTAACGGATAAATTGAAAGAAAATGGTTTACAAGACTGGACTAGTGAAAAATCTAGGGAATCAATCAATGGTGTAACGTATTTAGTTTTAGATTTAAAGGCTCCTGAAAGTATTAATAAAGGTTTAATCTCTTTTCTTGAATATCATGAAAAAGAAAAAAGTTATCAAGTTAAGATGGATTTAAATTTAATTAATGATATTTATAATACTAGTGAATTAAAAGATATAAATAATTATTCTCTATCTAATTTAAAAACGATGGGTTTAGAATTTAATTTAAATATTGAAATGCCTGGTACAATCAAAGAAACTAATGTTGGTAAGATCGTCAATAATCAAGTGCAAATAGATCTTATTGATTTATTGACTCAAGATAAAATAACTACGATTTCTATTAATTCCATAAGTACCCATAAAAACAGTTTCCCTATTAATCTTTTAATTATTGCTGGTTTATCGATCATTCTCTATTTGATCATAAGAAAAAGTAAATAACTACTTTTTTTACTATCTAAAAATGTTAGAATTAGGCAGTAAAAAGGAGAATAAGATGAAAAAAAGAAATTGTATTATTGGACAATCTGGAGGACCCACAATCGCCATCAATGCAAGTCTTGCAGGAATCATTCATAAAGCTAAATATAGTAATGAATATCAAAACGTTTATGGCATGATCAATGGTATAAAGGGTCTGTTGGAAGGTCGCTATATGGATCTTCTGAAAGAATTTGATACTGGTGAAAAAATTAATGCGCTAAAACAAACACCAGCTATGTATTTAGGCTCTTGTCGTTTTAAATTACCAACTCATATAGAAAATGTTGATACCTATGTTAAATTATTTGAAATCTTAACTAAATTAGAAATCACTGATTTTTATTATATCGGTGGTAATGATTCAATGGATACGGTAATGAAATTAGACGATTATGCTAAAAGCATTAATAGCCCGATTAAATTCATTGGTATTCCTAAAACCATTGATAATGATTTAATGGGGACTGATCATACGCCAGGATTTGGCTCAGCTGCAAAATATGTAGCTTCATCGATTTTAGAAGTAGTACATGATAGTTTAATTTATCAATTGCAATCAGTAACAATTATTGAAATTATGGGTAGAAATGCCGGCTGGTTAACTGCTGCAGCTGCTCTAGCTCGCAATGAATACAACGAAGCCCCTGATTTAATCTATTTACCTGAGGTTGTTTTTGATACAGAACGTTTTTTAAATGATATTCGTGAGATATTCAAGAGAAAACGCTGTGTCGTTATTGCTGTCAGTGAAGGAATCAAGGATAAAAATGGTAATTTCTTAGATGATAATTCCAAATATGTTCAAAGAGATGCTTTTGGTCATGTTTTACATTCTGGTACTGGAAAAATGCTGGAATCATTAGTATTTAAGGAATTTCAATGTAAAGTTAGAAGTATCGAATTGAATGTTTTACAACGTTGTGCAATGCATATTGGTAGTAAAACTGATTTAAATGAATCTTTTGTAATTGGTCAAAAAGCCGTTGAAACAGCTATTGCTGGTAAATCTGGTCAAGTAATGGGATTTAAGCGCGTTTCTAATAATCCTTATACAATTGAATATATTTCTACTGATGTGCGCGAAGTTGCAAATTTAGAACAAAAAATACCTACAGAATGGATCAATGAAGCTGGTAATGATATTTCTCAAAAATTATATGACTATTTGTTCCCATTAATTCAAGGAGAAGTACATATCAACTATCAAAATGGTATTCCTGCTTATTATAGTTGTAAACATCTTAATAAATAAGGATTAGATGATTTGTCTAATCCTTTTATTATTGCCATATATCTTTTAGAATATTTGTGGCTTGATCAATATCTTGATCAAGAATTCCTGAAAATGATAAAGTTATTTGATTATTTCTATTTTTATATACTAGAATATCATGTTTTTTAGCTATCTCAATAAACTTATCAATTAAATCGATTTCAACAGACATCGTGATTTTTAATGCTGTTTCATATAAATCAAAAGTATAATTAGGAAAAGCTTGTTGTAAATTTTTTAAAAGATGCTCACTTTTATCACGATAATGTTTTCTTAACCTTCTTAAATGTCTAGATAACTGTCCGTCTTCAATATACATCGCTAAAGCTAATTGTTCTAATTTTGAGGCAGTCTGATGATATCCATCTGATTTTTGTTTGAATAATGACAATAATTGATCAGGTAAAGCCATATAACTAATTCTAATTGATGGTAATAATAATTTAGAAAAAGAACCGATATAAATAATATGATCATTATCTAATTTTGCCATCGCATCAATTGGTTTAGTATTGAATTTTAGTTCACCATTATGATCATCTTCAATTATATAAACATCATTTTCTTGAGCATATTCGATTATTTCCAAACGCCGCTGCTGTTTGATTGGATGTCCATGATAACCCCCAGATGAACTATTTAAATAAAGTAATTTTAAATTTGCTTTTTTTAATCCTTCAATTGTAATTCCCTTATCATCAACTGGTAATTTTACAACCTGCATATGACAATCATGAAACACTGCTTCAGCCTGCTTAAACCCGCCTTCTTCAATTCCAACAATATTATCCCTTTCAAACAAACTACAGACATAATAAAGTAAGATTTGAAATCCGGCCCCAACTACATAATTATTGACAGGTCTTCTTACCCCTCGGTATTCATGACTATATTTTTGTAATGCTTTTTTTAAGACCAATTCTCCTTGTGGTTCCCCATAACTCATCAGGTCATCACTTTGATTGAGAGCTTTCTTAATATATTTTTTCCAAATATCTAAATTAAAACTCTCACTATCAACTAATCTTCCACTAAAATCATAACGATATTTATGATTATCAAATTGTTCATTAATTTGATTGAGATTTTCATTTATTGCATGCTTATTGTATTGTACATCTACAAAATAGCCTACTTCTCTTTTGTATAAACATATCCCTCTACTAATAACTGCAAATATGCACTTTCAACAGTAGTCTTACTAACATCTAATTGTTTAGCCATTTTTCTGATTGATGGTATTTTGTCGTTATACTTTAAATACCCTTTTTCAATATCATCAACAATTGTTTCATATACTTCTAAATACTTATATTCTTTCATAAACAGTCCCCTTTAAAATCATTATAAATTATTATTTTAATAATGACAATTAAATATATTTAATTTTTTATACCATAATCATCAATTTTATGATATAACAAAAAAAGGGAGTGAAGATATGAGCGTAAAAAAAAGTGTTTTAGAGGTAATCGGTAGAACACCTCTTATTCAAATCAATCGTTTCAAAGAAGCAAAAAATATAACTAATAATTTATATGCAAAAGTAGAATTTTTTAATCCTGGGGGAAGTGTTAAAGATCGAGTTGGATTAAAATTAATCAAACAGGCCTATCAGGAAAAACTAATCAATGAAAAAACTACTATTATTGAACCAACTAGCGGTAACACAGGAATCGGATTAGCTATTGCCTGTGCCATCTATAAAAATGAATTGATCTTGACCATGCCAGAAACAATGTCCATAGAAAGACAAAAGTTATTAAAAGCCTATGGTGCTAAAATTGTTTTAACAGCTGGTGAAAAAGGTATGCAGGGTGCAGTTGATAAAGCAAATGAATTAGCACGTAAAATTGAAAACAGCTTTATTCCAGGACAATTTACCAATCCTAATAATCCATTAGCTCATGAAGAAACTACTGCTCTTGAAATAATTGATGATTTTGATGATACGATCGATTATTTTGTCGCTGGAATTGGTACAGGTGGTACTATAACCGGCATCGCTAGAGAGCTAAAAAAGAAATATCCTGAAATAAAAATAATTGGTGTTGAACCTAGCGACTCTCCTTTAATTACAAAAGGAAAAGCGGGCAGTCATGGTATTCAGGGTATCGGAGCAAATTTTATTCCTGAAATTCTTGATTTAGATCTTATCGACGAAGTAATAACTGTTTCAACTGATGAAGCTTATAGTGCAGCTAGATTATTAGCAAAAAAAGAAGGTCTATTAGTTGGTATCTCTGCTGGAGCTGCCTTACATGGTGCCTCTACATTATCAGGTGAAAATAAAAATGTTGTCGTTTTGCTTCCCGATACTGGGGAACGTTATTTATCAACAGCTTTATTTGAATAATTTAAAAGCTATCGTTAATGATAGCTTTTTAATATATTTAATCTGATGATACTAATGCTGTTGAAAGATATCTTTCACCTGTATCCGGTAAAAGAACAACAATGTTTTTTCCCTTATTTTCTTCACGTTTTGCTAAAACAGTTGCGCCATACATTGCTGCTCCAGATGAAATTCCTACTAACGCTCCTTCAGTTTTAGCAATTTCTCGACTTGTTGCAAAAGCATCTTCATTAGATACTGCAATAACTTCATCATAAATACTTGTATCTAATGTATTAGGTACAAAACCGGCACCTATTCCTTGGATTGTGTGTGGCCCCGCTACACCTTTTGAAAGAACAGGTGAGGCTGCTGGTTCAATTGCAACAACTTTAATATCCGGATTTTTTTCTTTTAAATATTTTCCAACTCCACTAATTGTTCCGCCAGTACCTACGCCAGCTACAAAAATATCAATATTTCCTTCTAACTGTTGATATATTTCTGGTCCAGTTGTTAAATAATGAATATTTGGGTTTGCGGGATTATCAAATTGACTTGGAATAAAAGCATTTGGTATTTCTTTTGCTAATTCATTAGCCTTATTAATAGCCCCTTTCATTCCTAAACTTCCCGGTGTAAGCACTATCTTAGCACCATATGCTTTCAACAGATTCCGACGTTCAATCGACATTGTTTCTGGCATTGTAAGAATAACCTGATATCCTAAAGAAGCTCCAATAGCGGCCAAACCAATTCCTGTATTACCACTAGTTGGTTCGATGATAACAGAATCCGGTTTCAAGATTCCATCTTCAATAGCTTTACTCAACATTGCATTAGCAATTCTATCTTTGACACTGCCTGCGGGATTAAAATATTCTAATTTTGCAAAAATATTAGCATTTAAGCTGTGTTTAGATAAATAATTATTTAATTTTAAAATTGGTGTATTTCCGATTAATTCACTAATATGATTATTGTAAGTCATTTTTTACCTCCGTTATATTATATTATTAACAATTAATAATATGTTTATAATTCCTATATTTCCTACTTGTTTAATATGATTATATCATTTATTTATTTTTTGTCAATTAAAAAA
>BAHP02000156.1 GCA_000508865.1 Clostridiales bacterium VE202-01 | reverse complement strand
AGTAATCATCAGGGGGAATTATTATGGATAAAAAAGTTGATCTAGTAACAGGGACGATCTGGAAACAGTTATTATTATTTTTCTTTCCAATTTTGATTGGAACATTTTTTCAGCAGCTTTATAATACTGTAGATACGATCATTGTCGGTAAATATGTAGGTACTCCAGCTCTAGCGGCAGTAGGATCCACCGGCAATTTAACTAATTTGATCGTTAATTTTTTTGTGGGCTTATCATCAGGGGCAACTGTTGTAATCGCTCAGTTTTATGGGGCAAATGAACATAAAAAAGTTTTTAAAGCTGTGCATAGTGCTTTTGCAATGTCAATTATTTGTGGTATTTTGATGATGATTTTTGGTATCTTTTTTTCTAAACAGTGTTTAGAGCTGATTGGGGTTCCTAACGATATTATCAACGATTCTAGTTTATACATGAAACTTTATTTTTTTAGTATGTTACCAGGGGTTATTTATAATATTGGTTCAGGAATCTTAAGGGCTGTTGGAGATTCAAAAACACCGCTATATTATTTAATTGTTTGCAGTGTTATAAATGTTTTATTTGATTTATTTCTTGTTGCAAATATGAAAATGGGGATTGCAGGAGCTGCGATTGCTACGGTAATTGCTCAATTTGTATGTGCAATCTTAGTAACCGTTAAATTAATGCGCAGTAAAGAAAGCTATCAATTAAAATTAAAAGAAATCAAAATAGATTTAATGATTTTAAAAAGAATCGTTAAAATTGGCATACCAGCTGGAATTCAGTCAACAATGTATTCAATTTCAAATATTGTACTTCAAACCAGTATTAACACTTTTGGAACTAATACGATTGCTTCATGGGCCGTATATGTCAAAATCGATGCTTTATTTTGGATGATCATGGGAGCATTTGGGGCTTCTATTACAACATTTGTAGGCCAAAATTATGGTGCTGGAGCAACTGATCGGGTGCGAAATGGAATGAAAAGTTGTTTAATAATGGCGCTGGGATCAGCTGTTTTATTAAGCTGTTTTTTTAAATTTTTTGGTAATAATATAATAGTTTTATTTTCTAATGATGCCAATATTGTAAAAGAATGCAGCAGTATCATGCATTTTTTATCACCGTTTTATTTTACTTATTGTTGTGTTGAAATAATATCTGGAACAATGCGGGGCTGCGGTGAATCATTTAAACCAATGATCGTAGTCTGTTTAGGCATTTGTGTCCTTAGAATTATCTGGGTCATCTTTATTTCGCCAATTTATCCAACTTTTAAGATGGTTATTGTTTCATATCCGATTACCTGGTCAATAACTTCAATTTTGTTTATCTTTTTTTACCAAATATTTCAAAAAAAGAATTTATAAAATAATTTTCAAGGATATTGTAATTTCTATAAGAATATTTATAATAATATTATTACATTAAAAGTGGGATGATAGAAATGAAAAAAATAGTATTAGGCATATTAGCCCATGTTGATGCTGGTAAAACAACATTAACTGAAAGTATGCTGTATTTAAGCAAAACGATCCGTCAGTTAGGTAGAGTTGATCATGGCGATGCCTTTTTAGATTATAATCTTCAAGAAAGAAATCGGGGCATTACCATTTTTTCAAAACAGGCTATTTTTAATTGGAATGATTGTCAAATAACTTTGATCGATACGCCAGGTCATGTTGATTTTTCAACTGAAATGGAAAGAACATTACAAGTATTAGATTATGCTATTTTAGTAATTAGCGGAATTGATGGAATTCAAGGTCATAGTGAAACGATTTGGAGATTATTAGCGCATTATCAGATTCCAACGTTTATTTTTGTTAATAAAATGGATAATATGAATGCTAATAAAGATGGTTTATTGAAGGAATTAAAGAGTCATTTAAGTGAAAATTGTTATGATTTTGAAGATCTTGACGAAAGTTTTTATGAAAATATTGCTTTAAATAATGAAGCGTTATTAAATTATTATCTAGATCATAATACCCTTACAAAAGATATGCTGATTGATGAAATTAATAAAAGACAACTATTTCCATGTTTCTTTGGTTCAGCTTTAAAGATGAATGGCATTGATACTTTTTTAAACGGATTTAGTGATTATACAAGAGAAAAAAATTATTCAGATGATTTTGGAGCTCGTGTATTTAAGATAAGTCATGATGAACAGGGAAATAAATTAACGCATCTAAAAATTACAGGTGGCGCTTTAAAAGTAAAAAGTTTGATCAATGAAGATGAAAAAGTAGATCAGATTAGAATATACTCTGGTAATAAATATCAATTAGTTAATGAAGTTAAAGCAGGAGCAGTTTGTGCAATCAAAGGTTTTAAAAATATTACTGCTGGACAAGGACTAGGTTTTGAAGATAATGTGATTCAGCCCGTATTATCACCATATCTGGATTATCGTATTATTTTGCCCGATAATTGTGATCACCACAAAACATTAAAAGATTTAATGCAGTTAGCGCAGGAAGATCCCCAATTACATATCAATTATAATCATCAAACTAAAGAAATACATGTTCAATTAATGGGGGCAATTCAAATTGAAGTACTTAAGAATTTAATCAACGAAAGATTTAACATCAATGTTGATTTTGATCATGGAAATATTATTTATAAAGAAACGATTTTGGAAACTGTAGAAGGTGTTGGTCATTTTGAACCACTTCGTCATTATGCAGAAGTTCATTTACTTTTAGAACCAGGTAAGCCTGGCAGCGGTTTACAATTTTTTACTTCTTGTAAAGAAGATGTTTTATCAAGTAATTATCAGCGTTTAGTTTTAACACATTTAAAAGAAAAAGAACATTTAGGGGTATTAACGGGATCTTCAATTACAGATATGAAAATTACTCTTTTAGCCGGTCGCGCTCATTTGAAACATACTGAAGGCGGAGATTTTCGTGAAGCTACTTATCGTGCTGTTCGCCAAGGCTTAAAAAGTACTAAATCGATTCTTTTAGAACCCTATTTTAAATTCTCTTTACAATTACCTGGAGAATATTTAAGTAAAGCAATTTATGATCTTGAAGCGATGAAAGGAACATTTACATTACCTGAAGATCATGATGAAATCGTTACTATTACTGGTAGGGCACCTGTAAGTAAAATGCAGGATTATCAAAATGAAGTCATTAATTATACCAAAGGAAAAGGTCGTTTAATTTGTCAAATGGATGGCTATCAGCCATGCCTTGATGAACAAGACATAATTAAGCAGTTTAATTATGATAGTGAGGCTGATATTGAAAATCCTACCGGATCAGTTTTTTGCAGTCATGGTTCAGGATATAATGTCAAATGGGATGAAGTAAAGGATCATATGCATATTCCTTTTCAGTATCAAAAAACATCAAACTCAAAAGTAGAAGTTTACGAAAATAGAAAGTTTAATAGTGAGGATGAGGAACTTGAAAATATCTTTATTCGTACTTATGGACCAGTTAAAACAAGAACGAATAGTAAAAAGTCTTTAATGAAATCAGAAAACACTTCTACTTATAAACAGATTCCAGAATGTTTGCTTGTTGATGGTTATAATATTATTCATTCATGGCCAGAGTTAAAAGAATTGGCTAAAGACAGTCTAGATGCTGCTAGAACCCGCCTAGTCGATATTATGTGTAATTATCAGGGATACAGAAAATGTATTTTAATTCTAGTTTTTGATGCTTATAAAGTGAAAGATAATCTGGGGACTACTTATAAATATCATAATATTTATATTGCTTATACTAAAGAAGCCCAGACGGCTGATATGTATATTGAACGAGCAACTCATGAACTTGCAAGTAAATATAATATTACTGTAGCAACATCAGATGCTTTAGAACAGCTGATTGTTTTAGGGCAGGGGGCTAAACGAATTTCGGCGCGGGAATTACGTTTGGAAGTTGAACATTTAAATAAAGAAAAAATGGCTGAGTTTAAAAGACGTCAGCCAAAAGGATATAATTATTTGTTACAGGAAATTAAAGATTATAATGAGGAGTAAAAAACTTATGACATTTCAATACAATCTTAATTATATTGGTGGAATTAGCGGTTATAATAAGCGCGCAATTTATACTTTAAAAATAAAAGATGATTGCTTTTTTGTAAATGGTTTGATTAAAAGTAAAAAATTTTCGTATGATCAAATAAACAAAATTATTTTTGGAACTACTGATGAATTAAAAGGCAGGATTATCGAAGTAAATGATCTGCTTTTTAATCATGTAAAACTGCTTGATTATCGCTTAAATCGAAAATTACGTTATTGTTTAGTAATCGTCTTAAAAGATACAACGATTATATTTGCTGAAGAAGATGATGCAAATATTAAAAATGCTTATCAAAGATTAAATAAAGTTTATCTTTCAACAAAAAAATAATATCTTAAAACGGTATGAATACATACCGTTTTAAATTATACATTTTTTAAATTAACAATTGCATCTTTAATGCGCTTGATTGTTTCATCTTTACCTAAGATGTGAGCAATCTCAACTGCTCCCCCTGGAGTAAATGCTTTAAAAGTTAAAGCAACTCTGATCGGATACATGATTTGTCCATTTTTCTTTCCATTTTCTTTAGCTAGTTCAATAAACTTATTTTTTATCTTCTCTTCATCATCAAAATCTAAATCACTTAAATTTGACAAGACGATTTCTAAAGCCTCTAAAGAATTTTCAATCGTTGTTTTCATTTTTTTATTGATAAACAGCTCGGCTTTAAACGGATGGGGACTATCAATAAAATCAACAGCTTCCGGAATTTCATTTAATACTTGAATACGGGGCTGTAAAATTTTAGAGAGTTCTAAATAGTTGATCTTGGTTTTGATATTGTCTTGATAATAACTCAAAGCATGATCATTAAATTGTTCAATTGACATCTTTCGTAAATAGACCCCATTCATCCATTTCAATTTTTCAAAATCAAAGATAGCCGGTGATTTACTAATGCGATCAACAGAAAAAATGTTAACCAGCTGTTCAAGTGAAAATATTTCCTCTTCACCTTCTGGAGCCCAGCCTAATAAAGCAATGTAGTTGATAATTGCTTCACTTAAAAAGCCTTGTTTAATCAAATCTTGATAACTAGCATCACCATTACGTTTACTCAATTTATTTTGAGCATCTTTCATCACTGGGGGCACATGAATATAAGTTGGAATCTGCCAATTAAAAGCTTGATAGATCAAATTATATTTTGGAGTACTAGATAAGTATTCATTGCCCCTTATAACATGAGTAATATTCATTAAATGATCATCAATTACATTAGCAAAATTGTATGTAGGATAGCCGTCACTTTTCAATAAGATTCCTTCGTCTAATAAAGCATTTTCAGTTTCGATAGTGCCATAAACAGCATCTTGAAAAACTGTTGTTCCTGTAGCTGGAATCGTTTGGCGAATGGTAAAAGATTCACCATCAGCAATTCTTTTGCGAGCTTCTTTTAGACTTATCTTTTTACAAGGGTCATGGTAAAGATATTCACCGTTTTCATGATGATCTACTTTTTCACGGCAAAAGCAGTAGTGAGCCCAACCTAAATCTACTAGTTTATGGGCATATTCTTGATATATGGCCAATCTTTCTGATTGAATATAAGGACCAAAGTTTCCAGGATTTAAAGGGCCTTCATCATAATTTAAACCGGTATTTTTTAAAACATCATAAATAATATCAACAGCACCAGCAACTTCTCTTTGTTGATCAGTATCTTCGATCCTTAATATAAATTCACCGTCTTCATGTTTAGCGATCAAATAGCTGTATAGAGCGGTTCTTAAATTACCTATATGCATATAGCCAGTAGGACTAGGTGCAAACCGAGTACGAATTTTTTGCATTTTTTTAAATTTCTCCTTTTCTTTTTCTAAAAAAAGTAGTAAAGTATATATAGACATTGGGGTGTAGCCAAGCGGTAAGGCAGCAGACTCTGAATCTGCCATTTCCCTGGTTCGAATCCAGGTACCCCAGCCAAATATAAAAATTAAGCAGGAATAAGTTCCTGCTTTTTATTTTAATATGGTAGCCTGTAGGGGGTTCGAACCCCTGCATGCTGGAATGAGAATCCAGAGTGTTAACCACTTCACCAACAGGCCATCGTGTAAACATATTATAGCACTAAATTTTACTAAAATACAGTCTTAATTTTAAATTTTATATACGATTTGTAATCATGGCATTAATCATTCAAATATTTTAAACTAAAAAGCTTATTTTATATAACTAGTGAATCTTGATACAATATATTTTTTAATAGAGTTGTAATATGATAGAAAAAGCAATACAATTCATTATTTGCATGACTGTTTCTATTATACCATATCTAGTATATACTTGTTTTACTTAAATATATTTTGATTTTTAGATATTATGATTTAATTAATAAATTAGATTTGATTCAATGAGTTTTATAGTCAATGAAAATAAAATAAGGTATAATGTATATATGCAAAAGGGATGATAGAAATGAAAAAAGCAATTCCACTTGGAATAATGGATTATGAAAAACTAATAAAAGATGATTATTATGCAGTAGATAAAACATTGATGATCAAAGAGTTTCTTGAAAGGAAAAGCGGTGTTACATTAATTACGAGACCAAGAAGATTTGGCAAGACTTTAAATATGTCAATGTTAGCTAATTTCTTTGATATTACCAAAGACTCCAAAGAATTATTTAAAGATACAGAGATCATGAAAACAGAATATGCTGATTACATCAACCAGTATCCAACTATTTTTATCACTTTTGCAGGAGCTAAAAGCAGTTTACAGGAAATTGTAAGCTGGATAAAAAAAGTAATCTTAAAAGAATATCAACGTTATAAATTTATTTTAAAAGATTTAGATGAATTTGATAAATCAGTTTATGAATCAGTAAAGAAAGGACTATTTAATTTTAATAATAATCAATTAAATGATATTGTTG
>BAHP02000157.1 GCA_000508865.1 Clostridiales bacterium VE202-01 | reverse complement strand
ATTCAATTAATGTGGATGTTGAATTACAAGAAAAAACTCCGCCAAACTTGTTGTATCATGGAACAGCTAAGAAAAGTTTAGAGAAAATAAAAAAGTCCGGAATCAAGAAAATGGAACGTTTATATGTTCATCTATCTAAAGATGTTGAAACAGCTAAGAGTGTTGGGAAAAGACATGGGCTACCTGTAGTATTGGTAATCGATACTAAAGCAATGGTAAAAGATGGATATATATTTTATTATTCTAATAATGGTGTTTGGTTATGTGATGATATTGATTATAAGTATGTAAAAAAGTGATAGATTAGCTATTACTTTTTATTATAGATTTGATGAAGATAACAAAATTGTAAGATTTGTCAATTAACTATAAACGGATTTTTTATAGTAGTATAATAAATAGAGGAGTTGGTAGAAATGAAAATTATGATTGTTGAAGATGACCTGGCTTTAGCACATGAATTAGAATTATTGTGTCTTAAATGGAATTTTGATGCTGAATGTATTAAAGATTTTAAACATGTTGATAAAGCATGTAATCAATATCAGCCCGATTTAATTTTATTAGATATTAATTTACCATTTTATGATGGCTTTTACTGGTGTCAAAAGATTAGAAATAGTTCAGCTGTTCCAATTTTGTTTATCTCTAGTCGTGAACAAAATGCTGATAAAATCATGGCTTTATCGGCAGGTGGCGATGATTATATTGAAAAGCCATTTGATTTAGAATTGTTATTAGTAAAAATCAAAGCAATGTTACGCCGGACTTATGAATATCGTTATTTGGAAAGAGAGTATCTTGATAAAGATACATATTATGATGTTATTAGCGGACGTTTTATTTATCAAAATCAAGGTTTAGATTTAACTAAATCAGAGGCTAAAATAATGAGTACCCTTATACAACAGCGTGGAAATTGGGTGACTAGAGAACAGTTGATGATGGTGTTATGGAATACCGATGAATTCATCACCGATGCAACATTATCAGTTCATATTTCACGATTACGTAATAAATTAAATGAATTAGCTAAGGGCAAAGATATTATTAAGACTAAAAAAGGAGTGGGTTATTATATTGATTAGATATTTAAAGGAACAAAAGAGGTCATTGATCATAGGGATTATGTTACTATTGTTTATTAATATTTATTTTATTTATTTATGTGGAAGCCGTTTATATATCAATGATTTGATTTATCTTGATGTGATCTTAATTTTTATAAGTGGATGCTGGTTGATTCGGAACTATTTAAACTATCGACAGGTTTACAGAATGATGAAAATGAATGATTTTATTACTACTGATAAATTAGATAGATATTTATCAAATCAGGTACTAGAAATAATAGAACAAAATAATAATTATTATCAATGTAATATTAATAACTTGAACATTCAAATGCAGGAACTGGTAGATTATATCTCGCGCTGGTCACATGAAGCTAAATTACCAATCGTAACTATGCGACTTATGAATGAGAGAACTAATGACTTGATTTTAAAAAAGGAAATGCGTTTAACTATAGAACGCCTACAATTATTATTAAATACAATGTTGATGTCAAGTAAACTGAGAAATCCAGAAAATGATATTAAGATTGAAAAAATTTTGTTATCGCAAGTTATAAAAGAAGCGATAAAGCATCATTCATATTTCTTGATCAATGATCATTTTACAATCGTTATAAATGTGAAAAATGAATATGTTTATAGTGATCGTAGATGGTTAACATATATGTTGGATCAGTTTATTACAAATTCAATAAAATATAGTCAAGATAATCCAAGTTTAATTTTTACAGTTGTACAAAATGATCGAGGTCTGTATTTAATGGTAGAAGATAATGGAATAGGTATTACTAAGGAAGATGCGCCGTATATTTTTGATCGAGGTTTTACTGGTCATAATCTTCGTGACGGTGATTATCGTTCTACAGGAATGGGACTGTATTTTGTTAAAGAGATAGCTTTAAAGCTGGGAATTGAAGTAACACTTGATGAAACTTATACGCAAGGATGTCGATTTAAGTTGTGTTTTGTAGATAATGCGGATTATTTTTTGGTAGATTACTAAAATGTTAGATTGATAAGACAATTGTAATGAAAACGATAGGATTTTAAATAATAAAATTGATAAACTTTAGTTGTAATCTAAGGAGGAATTAAAATGGTTAAAGTAGTAGAAATAAAAAATCTTGTTAAAAGCTACGGTGGTAAAGATTATCAAACTAAAGTTTTAAAAAATATTAATTTAGATATTTATGAAAATGATTTTATTGCAATTATGGGGCCCTCAGGAGCAGGTAAATCAACATTATTAAATATGTTATCTACTTTAGATAAACCTACTCAAGGACAAATTTTTATTGATGGTGAAGACATTACTAAAGTAAATAATAAACGTTTGTCAAAGATCAGACAGGAAAAAATAGGTTTTATTTTTCAAGATTATAATCTATTGGATAATATGACATTGCAGGATAATATTGCTTTGCCATTAAGTTTAAACGGGATAAAAAGTGATGAGGTAATCGAAAGAACAAAGCAGATAGCAGCATTATTTAAATTGAGTAATCATCTAAAAAAGTATCCCTATCAGTTATCTGGGGGACAAAAGCAGCGTGGTGCAAGTGCTCGAGCATTGATTACTAAACCACGAATTATTTTTGCTGATGAACCAACTGGAGCATTAGATTCTAAATCAAGTAAAGATCTATTGGAATCACTTAAATATGCTAATGAAAATGAAAACGCTACCATTTTGATGGTAACACATGATGCTTTTAGTGCAAGTTATGCAAAACAAGTATATATGTTAAGTGATGGGCAAATTAAATGTCGTTTAAATCATAGTGGTTCACGGCAAAAATTCTATGATGAAATTTTAAGTTTACTAGTTTCGATGGGAAGTGAACAAATATGAGTTTGTTTAAATTAGCGTATTCAAATTTTAAGCGCAGTGTTAAGAACTATATTGCTTTGATCATTTCATTATCATTTGCCATTTTTATTTTTTTTAATTTTCAAAATATTGCTTTTTCTGATGCAATGAATGTTTTAAAAGAACGAAATAGTGAGTATATTTCAATTATTATTGAAGTGATTTCTATTGTACTTATAATTTTTGTTTTCTTTTTTTATTTGGTATGCAACAAATGTTTTTTTATCACAACGAAAAAAAGATATTGGAATCTTTACATTTATGGGATTAGACAACGCTAATATAGCGAAGATGTATGTAATTGAAGTAAGTATGATTGGGGTTTTATCGCTATTGATTGGTCTTGGTAGTGGGATATTATTTTCAAAATTGTTTACGATGATTTTATTAAGAATATCAGATATTAGTGTTGATGTATCATTTACATTAAGTATTACTTCGATATTGATAACAGTATTGTTGTTTATGGGGATTTTTATTATCATGATTGTTAAAGGATATATTAATATTTTAAGAAGCAGTGTTTTGGAAATGTTGTCAGCAGCCAAGCAAAATGAGTTAAAGGAAGAAAAAGGTATTGTTTCTCTATTAAAAGTAATTATAGGGTTATTATTGCTTGTGGGTGGCTATTATTGTGCTTTACAAGTTGGAGATATGTCTTCATTTACTTATATTCTTTATGCAGTTGTTCTAGTTATTGTTGGTATTTATTTTCTATATAATGGAATAATTCCTTTCATAATCAGAAATTTATCAAAAAACAAGAAATATTTATATCAAAAAGAACGTGTATTATGGATAAACAATCTAGCGTTTCGTTTAAAAAAGAATTACCGTACTTATGCAATGGTTACGATTTTAATGATTTGTTCGGTAACAGTTCTAGCAACGTCATTTGCTATGAAACAGCGCTATGATAATATCACACATTTTAGGAGCACATATTCTTATTCAATTATGTCAAGTAAACCATTAAACGCAGATGAAATTATGAAAGGAATTAGTAAAACTAACGCTATCGACTATCATAATAATTTCAATTATTTAGCACTAAATAAAGATGCTGTTAAAACTAAATTTATTTATAATCAGTATGGTCTTGTTTCATACAGTCAATTAAAACAAGCAGCAAAAGATGCTAAAATAAAATTTAATTTACCGGCATTAAAGGATGATGAAGTAATTAATTTAACAAGATTATATTTATTAGATATTTCTGATTCTGAAAATAACCCAACTGTTGAAATTAATGAAGAAACATATCGAATTGTAGAAGAAGTATCTGAATCATATCTAGGTTTAATTCAAGAAAATATCAGCACATATGTAGTAAATGATGATGTTTATGAAAGATTAAAAAGTGCTGGTCAAGAATACTACATGTATAATTATAAAATTACGGATCCTAATAATTATCAAGCTTCTATAAATTATTTAGAAAGTATAACTCAAGAGAGTTCAGATTATGTTGGATATTTAGCCAATGATCCTAATGATAGTGATATTGCTTGGGTAAGAGTAATGTATTCGATTTGTATCTTCCTATTTTTAGTATTTATTTTAGCTAGTGGAAGTATTATTTTTATGAAGTTGAGTAATGAAGCGTTTGGGGATAAAGAACGTTATGCTGTTTTGAAAAAAATAGGGATAAATGATCGAACATTAATCAAATCAATAAAAAATGAAATTCGTTTTGCCTACTATTGTCCATTTGTTTTAATGACTGTGTCATCATACTTTTCAGTTCATGCACTTGCTAATGTGATGAAAACAGAATTATATATAATAAATGTTATTAGTGCAGTTGTAATTTTGGTAATATTTTATGTTATTTATAAAGTATCAGTTTTAACTTTTAAAAATAAAGTCATTAATGGGAACTAATTTAGTTCCCATTTTAATATTCTAAAGATTTAATTATGATGATAAATAATGTAAGTATAAAATATATTTCGATATAAATATTTTTACGCATATAATTTGCTTAAAGTTGTCTTATATTGTAGAATATCAACGAAATATAACAGTGTTATATTTTGGGAGGTAAAGATGACAACACAAGAAAGGATCGTTAATATTGCAACTCAAGAGTTTTTAAATAATGGATATCAGGCTGCTTCGTTAAGAAAGATAGCTAAAGCAGCTAGAGTAACAACTGGAGCAATGTATGGTTACTATAAAAATAAAGAAGCACTTTTTAATAGTATAGTTGAGGATGTTGGTAAAAAATTCAAAGATGACTATTTAGTTAAAGGAATAGATAAGATAGCTATTGATTACATTTATCAGAATTTTGAAATTTTTACTCTTATTATTTGTTGCAGTAAGCAGACAAAATATGAAAAATACTTAGATCATTTAGTTGATGATAAAGTGAAGCAGCTAAAAGGGCAAGGGTTTGATGATAACTTAAGTCATATCATAAATCATTCATATTTGTTTGGAGTATTTGAGATCGTACGTCATCAAATGTCAAAAAAGCAGGCTGAAAAGTTTGTAAGTGAATTACAGGAATTTTATCAGGCTGGGTGGAATAAATTATTAGAAAGAAAGGAACGTTAAGATGGAAATATTAATTGGAATTTTAATTCCGTTTATTGGGACGACAGCGGGAGCTGCTTGTGTCTATTTTATGAAAAATAAACTTAATCTTTTGGTTCAAAAAATATTATTAGGTTTTGCATCTGGGGTGATGGTCGCAGCTTCTGTTTGGTCATTATTGATTCCCGCAATGGATATGTCAGAGAACATGGGAAAATTGGCTTTTGTTCCTGCGACAGTTGGTTTTTTACTGGGAATAATATTTTTGTTGTTATTAGATCGAAACATTCCGCATATGCATTTGGATAATGAAAAGGAAGGGCGAGAAAGCCAATTAAAAAAATCTACAATGCTGGTATTAGCAGTAACTATGCATAATATTCCTGAAGGAATGGCGGTTGGTGTTATTTTTGCTGGAGTAGTATCTAATAGTTATGGAGTGACTAGTGCAGGAGCTTTAGCTTTAGCGATTGGAATCGCGATCCAAAACTTTCCTGAAGGAGCAATTATATCAATGCCGTTAAAAAGTTCGGGATTATCTAAAACAAAATCATTTATTTATGGGATGCTTTCAGGAATAGTAGAACCAATTGGTGCTGGAATTACCATATTAATGGCATCATTTGTCATGCCGGTTTTACCTTATCTTTTAGCTTTTGCAGCTGGAGCAATGGTTTATGTTGTAGTTGAGGAATTGATTCCTGAAGCTTCACAGGGACGACATAGTAATATTGCAACTATTGGTTTTGCAATTGGCTTTGTAGTAATGATGATCTTAGATGTGGCCTTAGGATAATCTTTACATAAATTTAATTGCCAAAGTATAGTTTGTTTTTCTTTATATAAGTAAAATGGAAGTACA
>BAHP02000158.1 GCA_000508865.1 Clostridiales bacterium VE202-01 | reverse complement strand
AATCAAAGTAGATAAAACAAAATTACAAGAAGCATATGACAAAGTAAATGGCTTAGATAAGAGTCTATATACAGAAGGAAGTGTTGCCAACTTAGCAGAGCCAATGGCAAATGCTAAAGCCGTATTAGAAGATCCAAATGCAACACAAGAAGCAGTAGATAGTGCTTATAAAGCTTTAATTGAAGCATACTTAGACTTAAGATTAATTCCAAATAAGGATCTATTACAAGGATTGATCAATAAGGCAAATAGCTTAAATGCTGCAAATTACAGTGCAAAAACATGGTCAGTGATGGCAGAAGCATTGAAAAAAGCAAATGCCGTATTAGATGATCCAGAAGCAACACAGGAAGAAGTGGATAATGCCAAAGAAGTATTAACAAAAGCGATTGCTGGATTAGAAGTAAATGAAGCAAGTAATCCAGTAAAAGCCGGTGATACAACAGTAAGTGTAGCTACTGGAGATAATGGTTTGATTGGTATTTATGCAAGTTTATCAGTTTTAGCAGTTGCAGGATTAGGATTATTAAGAAAAAAAGAAAATTAAATATTATTAAAATAAACTAAATAAAATGATAACGCCATATATTTCTATAAATTATGGCGTTATTTTGCATATTTATGGATAAATGGGATAAAGGTATAATTTTAAACTTTAAAAGTTTTGAGAATTGATTAGATATATTTATTAAAATAGGGATACGATAAATTATACAAGTAGGATTGACGGGAGAAGTAAAATGGAGAATAGGGATGTAATATTAGAGAATGCTAAAGAGTTAGTCTGTGATAATGGCTTTGATAAAGTGACAGTAAAGATGATTTGTGAAAAAGCGAACATATCTAGAAAAACGTTTTATACTTTTTATCAAGATAAATATGATATTTTAGAACAAATTTTAGTTAAGGATGTATTAAGTGAATTTAGTGATTTAATAGATAAATTTGGAAAAATGGAACTTAATCGACCAATTATTTTAGAACAGATGTTTCAAAATATATATGCTAATAAAAAATTTTATAGTAAGGCAATCAATACTAAGGGAGAAAATTCATTAGAATCTTATTTATTATATTATTTTGTTAAATATTATTATAAAATATTGGCTGATGTAAAAGTTGAAAATGAAATTGAAATGGATTATTTGACATATTTTTATTCATCATCATGTGTAATGTTGATTAAAAAATGGATTACTGATGGCTATCCTTTGACACCAAAACAGATGGCTGAATATTATCAGAATTGGGCTGTATCAGCTCTAGCAAATAATTATTTTTATTGTAAGTAATAAGGAAATTGATTTAAAAGGTAACATTTAGATTAAAATGTTACCTTTTTTAATACATTCAAAAATAACTGGTAATGTTAATCGAATTTGTCGAATGTTATAATATAAACAAGGTAGTAGTTTTAATGTTTAATATAAATACATATAAAATTAAAATATCTAACCCCTTTCTATAAAAAAACGTTAGATTAAAATGCTGTTTTGATTTTTATGATGTATTTTAAGTAACAAATTATGTAAAATACTACCTCTATTTTTATATTAGTCAATGGGGATAATATTTTTATTTTTATGGGGAAAAGAAAAATGAATTGAAAGGAGAAGAAAATGAAAGGGATAGTCAAGAAATGCTTGCGATTAATGCTTGTTTTAGGTCTTGTTATTTCAGGTGTAATGGGACAAATAAGTTTGAATAATGTTTTGGCGGCTACAGAAAAAACAAGTTTATCGTTTGAAAGCAGTAAAAAGAATTATTTAGAAGTTGAAAAAACATTAGATTTTATTCCAAAAACATTGGAAGTTTCAATTAAATTTGATAAACCAGATAATAGTAGAAAAGTGATAATGGGAAACTATGTTTATGGTAAGAACTGTTTTTCATTAGAACTAACTGCTGCTAATCAGTTGCGTTATGTTGAATATGTATATGAAAATGGAAAGATGGTCAGTGCAATTGATTATAAAGTAAATATGCCAGAATTATTTGATGAAAACTGGCATAATATATCTTTAGTACGTGATGTAGAAAATAATAAAATATTATTGTATGAAGATGGAACATTAAAAGATACATTAGAATTAAATGGTACTGGAACTAATGTATTAAAGGATAATGCACCATTGGATCAAGTTCATTATGTTGGAACTGATGCTAGAAAATCATTCTATTTAGATGCAGATATTCATGAAATTAGAATGTGGAACGTTGTTAAAACAATAGAAGAAATCGGTGATGAAGCAGAACTTACCGGTCAGGAAACGGGTTTGATGAATAACTGGGTGTTAGATATAAATGACTTAGATACAGAAAATAATGTTGTTTTAAATAAGGTTGAAAATCAGCCGGGATTAACAGCGGTTAATTTTGATTTACCAAAAGCAAAAACATTCTTAGAATTTGATAGTACAAAAAGAAATTATGTAGAGATTACTGAGAATTTAGAAAAAGCACCAAAAACAATAGAATTTTGGGCAAAATTTGATGAAAATCCAAATAAACGTCAATTGATCTTTAGTAACTATGTATATGGAAAAAATGGAATGGGCGTAGAAATAACTGCCGATAATCAATTGAGATATGTAGAATTTGGGTATACAAATGGTACGTTAACAGGAAGCCTTGATGTAAGAACAACAGGAGAGGATATCTGTAATGAAAAGTGGACACATTTTGCAGTAGTAAGAGATTTTGAAAACAGTGCAGTAAAGATTTATAAAAATGGAACTGAATTAGTTAATCAGAAATTAACAAATCAGGGAACAAATAAATTAACAGAAGATTTGAGTTTTAGTAACAAGCATTATATTGGAACAGATTTTAGAAGTTCAAGCAGTTTCTATTTAGATGGACAAATTGATACATTTACATTATGGGATAGTAGTAAAACAAGTGAAGAAGTAAAAGAATTGATGGATTTAGAAGTAAGCGGTAATGAAGCAGATTTATTACATAGCTGGGATTTTGATTTTAATAGTTTAAGTAATATAAATCCAGTAATTAAAGATAAAAAAGTTGATGGAATTGAGGCATTGGCAGTTAACTTTAATTTTGATGAAAATAAAGATAGTATTTTAAAGGGAAAATCAGTATTATTTGCTGGTGATAGTATAACTAATGCGGTTAAGGATCCAGAAAAACCATACTATGGATGGGCTGGCAGAATTGGTACTGCTAATGATATGGATTGGAAGAATGCCGGAATCAGCAGTGCAACTATTTCAACAGCGTTAGCTTCGTCATATCCAGAAAACAGAGTCGTAAATCAATTGAATCAAAATAGATCATATGACTATGTTATATTACATGGTGGAATGAATGATTCAATTGCAATGACAGAAATTGGTCAAATGAGTGATTCATATAATTTAGAAGATTTTGATATTAGTACATTTTCTGGAGCAATGGATGAACTATTATATAAAGCAAAAGAAATGTATCCAAATGCAATTATTGGTTATATCGTAAACTACGCAACACCTAATTCAACATGGGGTGGATATAGCAATAACAATAAAGCGTATTTTGATCGTGCAAAAGAAATTTGTGATAAATGGAATATTCCATACATTGATTTATACGATGGTGGAGTGGAAATAGATGGAGTATATAAATCATATAGTTATGATATTTTAGAAGTAACAAGTGGTAAAAACATGTATAATGGATTATCAACAGAAATACATGTGGGTAGTAAAGGATATGATATTATTTCTCCATATATCCAAAAATGGATGGAAGAGATTTCGCAATATTCAAACGTAGGAACAGATTTTTCAACTGGCGATATCGAAGTTGAAATGATAGACACTTTTGATCAAATTCCATTGACTTTTGAAACGTGGTTAAAGATGCCGGAATCAGCAGCTACTAACAGAGGTGGCGTAATTGCTGGAAATTTATTTGATTCATATTATAGTGATATTCCAATTGTTAATTTTGAAGTATATAGTAATGGTGTACCACGCATTTATTGGACAGTAAATGATAAATCTTATGATTATAAAGCAACAGGTGTCAATGTATGTACTGGTGAATGGACTCATTTAGCTATTGCATATGATCAAGTTAATAAAAAGATGGCAACTTATGTAAATGGTGAAAAAGTACATGAATCAACAATTGATATAGATGTAAAAAAATTAAATCAGCCAATGAAAATTGGTAAAGATTCTCGTGATGCATATAATTTCAAAGGAGAATTAGCAGATTTAAGAATTTGGTCTACAACAAGAAGCGAAGAACAAATTAAAAATAATTTCAATAGAGAAATTGAAAACGAAACGGGATTACTTGGAAGCTGGAAGTTGGATAGAGAAGTTAATGGACAATATTTAGATAGTTCTCTAAATCAAAATCATGCTGAAAATTACTGGATCGATGGTGATTTATTTGCAAAAAGTGCAGATGGTTATAAAAGTATTGCAATTATTCCAGATACTCAAACTTTAGCTTTATATGCACCATCTAGTTTCTCTAAATTAACAAGCTGGATAAGAGATAATCAGGAAGAATTAGGTATTGAATTAGCTATTCATGTTGGTGATATTGTTAACGAAAGAGATAGTCATAGTCAATGGACAGCTGCTAAAAATAGTATGAAGTTATTAGACGGTGTGGTTCCTTATGTTTTTTCAGCAGGAAATCACGATGTTATAATTCAAAAAGTTGATGGTGTATGGCATGGGGTACGTAGTACACCATTAATGAATCAATATTTCCCATATGATGAAGTATCAAGTCAACCATCATTTGGTGGTACTTATAAAGAGGGTGAAGTTGATAATACTTATGGTTACTTTACAATCAACAATGTAGAATTTATGGTAATTTCATTAGAAGAATCACCACGTCTTGAAGTTTTAGAATGGGCAAATAAAATAACTGCAGAAAATAAAGATAAAAAAGTGATTGTAACAACTCATGAATATTTAAATTTTGATGGAAATTTAATTAATGATGAAACTCAAGATCATTTACCTTTTATTGGCGGTTCAACTAACGGTGAAGAAATGTGGGACTTATATGTAAGAAAACATGAAAATATTACAGCTGTAGTTGCCGGACATGTAGGGTTCCCAGATCTTGTATCTACAAAAAAGGTTGGAGATAATGGTAATGTTGTAACTCAGATTCTTTGCGATGCTCAATTTATGGATCGTGATGACTATAATAATGGTTCAGGTCAGGGAGTTGGAATGGTAATGATTTTATCATTCAAAGAAAACTCTGATGAAATTAAAGTAAATTGGTATTCAACAGTAAGAAATCAGTTTTATCGTACTAAAAACCAATATACTGATACAATGGAATTGACTAAAAAAACCGATAAAACAGAATTACAAACGTTATATGATGAATTATTAGTGCTTAAAGAAACAGATTATACAAAAGATTCATGGACAGCACTGCAAGAAGCGTTAGATGAAGCTAAAATAGTATTGGATAATGCTAATGCAATGCAAGAAGAAGTAGATAATGCAAAAACATTATTACAAACAGCAAAAGAAGAATTAGTAAAAGCGGAAGAAGTAACAGTAAATAAGACCGCATTATTAATAGCGGTTGAGATGGCAGGTAATGTAACTGAAGAACAGTTAGATAAAGTTGTTCCAGTGGTAGTTACCGAATTTGAAGCAGCATTGCAGGAAGCTCAGACTATCTTAGCTGATGAATCAGTTAGTCAAGAAGAAGTAGATGCCTCATTTGCCCGTTTATCAGTGGCAATGCATATGTTACAGTTCTATAAAGGTGAAAAGAGTGAATTACAAGATTTAATTGTACAAGT
>BAHP02000159.1 GCA_000508865.1 Clostridiales bacterium VE202-01 | reverse complement strand
TCTATAATGCATTAGTAAAGGCATACTTAGAGTTAAGATTAATTCCAGATAAAAGTTTATTGCAGGAATTGATCGATAAAGCACAATCACTAGATGGTGCAAATTATAGTGCAAAGACATGGAATGTGGCAGTAGAAGCATTAGATAAAGCAAAAGAAGTATTGATTGATCCAGAAGCAACGCAAGAAGAAGTAGATAATGCCAAAGCTGCATTAGCAAAAGCGGTTGAAGGATTAGTAGTAGATAATTCTCCAGAAGTAAAATCAGGAGATACAAGCTTTGTAAATAATACTGTTGTAACAGGAGATGCTGCTTCGTTAATGTCAGGATTAGTAATGCTGAGTGCATTAGGTGGCTGCCTATATTTATTTAAAAGAGAAGAATAAAGATTGTAGAAAATTAAGTCTTGAAAAGTTTTAAAAGAGGGTTAGTAAATTTACTAATCTTCTTTTAGCTTATTTATAAAAATTGAATGAATTAAACAATTATTATGTATGCTTAAATAGGTAAGGAGATAATTATTTTTTATAAAAAAGATGATACTCTAAATATTTTGTTATTCTGGTATTTGTAGATACACTTTTTTAGATATGGAAAAAGCAGTTGATCTTAAGATTAACTGCTTCAACATTAAAAAGTAAACTTTTTATTTCTTTTCTTCTTTTTTCTTTCTATCCCACCATGTACCTGCTAATGAACAAGATCCACCTATAGTTATAAAAGCTATCATTATGATCCAAAATTCCATATTTCTTCCTCCTTTTAATTTGATAAATATTGACAAATAAAGATTATAATCAAACATACAACAAGTGCGATTATGCCTGCTACAAGCGCAAATATAATTTTTTGATAATTTCTTTTTCCTATTTCTTGTTGTGTTTCATCGTAAGTTAATTGTTTTCCATCAATAAATGCTAGAATTTCTTTATAAGTTTGAATGTCATGATTCTTTTTAAATTTTTCAATCGCATTTGCTGTATATAGTGTTACAGCAAACAAACATAGCCAAATAATAATCCCAATATATCCATCAATACTAAATAAAGGATAAGCACTTATAGTTACAATTATCAATTCAGCTAGAAAAACAAAACTCATCACATTAAACTTTTTAATTGTTGCTTTTTCGACAACTTCCCTCATCTCCTTTATATCTTCTTTTATAAAATTATCTAAAGATACATTGAAGACATCAGATAGCATTATTAAACTTTTGATATCAGGACAACTTTTATTTGTTTCCCAGTTTGAGATTGTCTGTCTTGAGACAAATACCTTAAGAGCCAGTTCTTCTTGAGAAATCTTTTGTTGTTCTCTAAATTTCTTAATTCGTAATCCAATATCCATTTTTTTAAATCTTCTCCTTTTCTCCTTTATTGTATATGAATATATATTTTTTGTCTGTCAAAAGTCTTTGACATTGCCTTTTTACTTCTCAAAATTACTGTAAAATATTAAAAATAAGTTTAATAAATCTTTTTTATAGAAATAAATGATATATTGGTAACTATAATATATCATTATGTTATTTCTTTGTTTTTGCAAAGTATGATTTTGTGGATTACTATCTGACTTCCTTTGTTCTTAAAGATATCATGTGCTTTAATAAACTATTCTATTTTAACACTTCGATATTTGGCATTTGCATTATCATCTGTTGTAAAGATAACAAAGGCAATCTTTTTCATAATTCTTAATCTATCATTTGGGTAATAAAATGGTTGTCTACGATCTTCATTTTTTCTTGTTGCAATACTGATGTTTTTATAAGTCAGTATATTTGAGATAATATCTTATATTAAGGCTGTAGTAATAATTTGATAGTATTTTAGTGGCTAAATATGTTGTAGAATCAATGTTTTTTGCAGAAGTTTTAAGAGATCATAGTTGTATTATAGCTTTTATAAATTTGTTGGTAGATAAGAGAATATGTTTAATATATTGATTTTAATAAATTAAGTGACATTTTTGATGTTTTGTCACTTAAGTTGAAACACTCATCAAGAAATGGAAATTTAAAAATCGTATTTTTAATTATATAATTAATTTAAGATCTATTTAATATTTAAAAATTAAGAATTTGGAGGTGAATAATGGAGGAATATTTTGGAATTGATATTAGATAAGATCAAGAATTAATATAAAATAATTTTAAATAATAAAAAGTATTTAGAAAGGGAAAGATGATACTAAAAAGGGTTAAATTATGAAGAAAATAAGGAAAGCAGCTAAAGCTGCATTTAAGATATTATTAGCATCTTCTTTAGCATATACAGCGTTAATGCCGGTAAAAGCATCAAATTTAAGATTAAGTAATGATGAATTTCTATTACCTGTAATGTCAGTTTCATTTGATGATGAAAATGCTAATGATACTTCTGGAAATGATAATCATGGTACAGTTGTCGGTGATGTCGAATATGTAGAGGGAATCAAGGGGAAAGCTATCCATATTCAAAATAGTGATGTAGCTTATACTTCAAATATAGCAAAACAATATGTAAATTTTGGTAAAGCAACTGATTTACAATTTGGCAATGATGATTTTTCTATTGCTTTTTGGTATAAGGGGAATACTACTAAATTTACAGATGGAGGGATAATTAGTAATAAGAGCTGGTCTACTGGTTCAAATGTAGGATTTATTGTAGCTGAATATGATAGCAAGCTTACTTTAAATTTTACAGCAAATGGTTCAAGCCGTGGTGATACTGATGATGCTCCTATCACTAATGATCATACTTGGCACCATATTGCAGCAGTTTTTGACCGTAGTGATAAAATGTCTCTTTATATAGATGGTGAAGAATTTTCATCTTCGGATATAAGTTCACAAGCAGGAAGAAGTATCGATGCTTATGATTTTATTTTAGGTGCTGATGGTTTAAAACAATATGGTATCGAGGATGCTGTAATCGATGAATTACAAGTATATAGAGGAGTATTACCTGAAACCCAAATTTCTGATATGTGTGAATCTTATATTTTAGAAACAAAGATACAAGATTTAAGAAATAAAATTACAGAATATGAACATGCAGTAAATGATATGAATATTGCTCAGGAAAAAAAAGATGCATTTACTATAGTTATTAATGAAGTTGAAGCAGGGTTAGAAACTGTTACAAGTTTACAGGAAATAAAAGAATTAGATGAAAAACTCCAAAAAGCATATAGTGATTTTGGTAAACCAGCAGATGGTAAATTAGAATTTGTTGTGGTAAGTGATACTCATGTACAATCTAGTGCAAGCAGCACTAGTGCTCGTATTTATGATGAAGGTTTAAATAAGATTGTTACAACTATGCCAAATGCTAAGGCAGTCATTAACTGTGGTGACTTTTCAAGTGATGGTGCAGATAGTGAGTTTGCAAGATATTATTCTATTATTGACAAATATGATGAAAATTTGCTATTTGTCAATGCTTTAGGAAATCATGATGTACGCTGGACATCTCAAGGATGGGATGGAGTATATGATCGCTATATGTCATATAATCAAAAATATATGGGCGATACAGATAAAGTATATTATGATACATGGATCGGCGAAGGTGAAGATCAGTACCATTTCGTTGTTATAAATACAGAATGGGATATTAAAGACAGTTCTTATATTTCAAGTGAACAGTTAGAATGGCTAGATAAAACAATGGCAGAAGGTGCTAAAGATGATAAACCAATCTTTGTAGTACTTCATGAACCATTACGTAATACAATTGCCGATACAGACAGCTATAATGGTTATTCTGATTTCCCATTAGATGAAGGTCCACAGGATTTTGCCTTAAAAGAGGTATTAAGAAAGTATCCACAATCAATTATCCTAACAGGACACGTACACGCTGGTCTTGGGACAAATGAAATTGTTGAGACAGATTATGGTACGTTGGTAAGTGTTCCTTCTTATTTACGTGCAGATTCTGGTGATCCTCAAAATCAGCTTGGTTATTATGTAAGTGTATACGATGGAAAAGTTCAGTTAAGTATGTACGATTTTGAACATGAAGCATGGTTACCTGCTTATCACTATACAGTTGATTTAACAGATGAAGTACCGGCAGGTAAAGTATTGGATGTAACATTTGATGATGAAACAGCAAATGATTCATCTGGAAATAACAACAATGGAAAGCTTGTTGGAGATATTGAATTTGTAGATGGGGTAAAAGGAAAAGCGATTCATATTGTAAACAATGAAACAGATGTAGCAGCAAAACAATATGTAGATTTTGGCGATGTTGAAGGTTTACGATTTGGTGAAGATGATTTTACTATCATGTTCTGGTATAAAGGAACAAAGGAAATGGATACCGAAGGAGCAATCATTTCTAATAAAAATTGGGATTCTGGAGCTAATTTAGGATTTGCAGTTGGTACATTTACAGATCCAAGACCTGGCATTGGATTGAACTTTACTACAGATGCATCAAGAGCAGATACAGAACGATATGCAGCTGCTGTCGATGGGAAATGGCATCATATTGGTGCGACTTTTGATCGTGACGGGATGATGACACTTTATGTAGATGGAAAAGTATTAGAAAGCTGTGATATTTCTGGACAAGCAGGAAAGAGTATTGATGTGGATACGTTATCACTTATTTTAGGGGCAGATGGAAATAAACAGTATCCTATTAATGATGGATATATTGATGAATTAAAAATTTATAAGAAAGTCATCGAAGCATATGAATTAGAATCAGTAGTTGCTCCATATAAAGTCGAAACAGAAGAAGATAAAGCAACAGTAACTTGGGATGCATTGGAAGACAAATTCACTCCTGCCTATATTTTATTTAATGGAGAAAAACTAACGATTGATTCAGAGGCAACGAGCTACGAAATTACAGGATTAACAGCAAATACAAAATATACTATTGAAGTTATTACACGTGATAAAGCATATACAAGAAATTTAGTATTTGGACATGAAATAGAATTTAAAACTGTAGGTGGGACAGAAGTTGATTTTGCAGCTTTAAATGATGTAATTGCAAAGGCTGAAGATATTGATAAAACTCAATATACAGCATCTAGTGTAGCTGTTTTAGAAAATGTATTAGCTGAGGCAAAAGCTCTTCTTGATAATCAAAATACAACCCAGGAAGAAGTAGATGCACTTATAACAAAATTACAAACAGCAATTGATAGTTTAGCACCAGTAGAAAATATTGAGACTAATAAAACTGCATTAGTTATTGCTATTGAAATGGCAGAAAAAGCTGACTTAGAAAATGTCGTACCAGTTGTAGTAACCGAATTCAATGAAGCTTTAACAAACGCAAAAGAAGTATATGCAAAAACTAATGCCACTCAAAGTGAAGTAGATAGTGCTTTTGCTCGACTAGCAAATGTAATGCAGATGTTAGAATTCTATAAAGGTGACAAAACAGCATTACAAAAAAAAGTAGATCAAATCAATGATTTAGATGGAAGTAAATACATTGAATCATCATGGTCTGATATGTTACCAGTATTAGATAAAGCTAATGATGTATTGGTTGATGTT
>BAHP02000160.1 GCA_000508865.1 Clostridiales bacterium VE202-01 | reverse complement strand
TATTAGATAAAAAAGCGTTAAAATTTTTAACGCTTTTTCTACTATAAATCCAATCTAAAACCAATATCTCCCATCAATAAAGAACGCTCATACTGGCTAAAACCTAATTTTTCTAACAATCTGATTGAACGATAATTATCGTTATAAACATGTGCAAAAACACTTTTAAAATTATAATCATTTTTCAAAACATCTAATAATACTCTGAGCGATTCCGTTGCATATCCCTGATGCCAATAATCACTATCAAAAGTATAGCCAATCGTTATAGAACTAGTTTCTATAACTTCTAAAAAATAATCACCTATCAGGTAATTATTTTCTTTTAATACCACACCTAACTGATAACTGCCTCTAGAACCATCAAATGGATGTTTTAAACAATATTCTATTCTTTTAACTGCTTTATTATAAGGATATCGCCACCACGACTGATAAAACGCTACTTCTTTTTTATTACGATATTCACTTAAACGTTTTGCATCAGACATAGTTAATTCCCTTATTATTAAACGCTGAGTTTCAAAAGTTTCCATCCTGCCACCTCACCGATAATTATCATAACATAAATTATATTATTATTTTAGCCTTTTATAGCATATTTGATTGTATTTATTAAATGTTTTATCGTTATGAGAGGATGTTTAAACAGCATTCTTTTGCCTGAATATTTCATTACTTCCTTTATTTGATCGCGATATTTTTTTTGATAACAATGAATAGGGCAAGAGGAGCAGAATGTTTTTTCTTCTTTACGTGGACAGCAATCGATTCTTTTAAATGCATATTCTTTTAATTCACTTAAATCCTGCTGATGACCTTTTTCATATATTGAAATCATTATTGTTAGTAATTCTTTTTCTTTATCTGTTGTCATTAACTTTGCCTACCTTGTTCAATTTTAATTATTCGATCACAAATTTTTAATGAGGAAGGTCGGTGACTTACCAAAATAATCGTTTTTCCTTCACGATTATCATTTAATGATTTTAAAACTAATGCTTCATTTAAACTATCTAAATTACTTGTTGGCTCATCTAATAAAATTAATGGTGAATCATGCAAAAAGGCTCTTGCTAATGATAATCTTTGTAATTGTCCGCCAGATAAAGATTGATAAAGACTTCCGATCATTGTTTCATATCCATCTTTTAAACTTATAATGAACTCATGTAAATTGGCTTTTTTACAAGCTTCTATTACTTCTTGCTGACTGGCTTCCATTCCTAATTTTATGTTATTAATAATACTATCATTAAACACATAAGTATCTTGGGTAACATAACTAATAAGTTTAGCTAAAGAATCACTTTGCCATGATTTTAGATTATGCCCATTTATCAAAATATCACCACTGCTAGGATCATAAAAACGCATTAATAATTTTAATAACGTAGTCTTTCCACTACCACTACGACCTTCTATTCCAACTATCTCTCCTGGTTTGATTACCATATTGATCTTATCTAAGATCACTTCATTTTCATACTTAAATGATAAATCATTTATTTCAATTGTTCCTAAATCCCCTTGATATCCATCACTAACCTCGACAACTTGTGGCACTTCATCCAACAGATCAAGAACCCTATTTCCACTAGCAAATGTTATTACTAAATTATGTGCTAGTGATGATAAAGCCAATACTGGTCCAAATGAAGACATTAAAGCAATCGTCCCAATTAAAACACCATTAAAACTAATTAACTGATGAAGATACAAATAATAACTTAAAATAAACATTGCCAATGAAAACAAGCTAACACTAATATCTCCAATCATGCGATACTGCCCTTCTAAATCTTTTAACTCTTCGTTTTGATTATTTAGTAATTCACTTTTTTGGGCAATCTCATTTAAACGTTTTTTACCACATAGAAACTGATCAACGATCCTTAACCCATGAACAGACTCCAATACATAACTAGTATATTTACCATAAGTATTTCGATAATCTAATCCTTTATTACCAGACACTTTACCTACTACTAGTGGAATAAATACACCAATGAATAAATATGCTAGCGCCGCCAACAAGGCTAGTGCAATATGAAAACTTCCTAAATAAACAATCATGATAATTGAAACAATTAAAGCTATCATAACTGGTGAAATTGTATGAGCATAAAATACCTCTAATAGCTCAACATCACTAGTAATCATTGCAACTAAATTCCCATGATCTTTTCCATCTAGTTTTGCTGGTGCTAATTTTCTCAATTTTGCAAAAACAATATCTCTTATCATTGCCAATAATTTAAAAGCAATAAAATGATTACACCACTGTTCACCATAACGTAAAAAACCACGTAAAACACCACAAGCAATCAGAAGATAAAGTAAATTAGTAAAGGTTTCTTTATTTACTATTTTAACAATTATTTCTCCTGCAATAATTGTTAAAAATATTGCAGCCAAATAACCAATTACACCAAGGATAATTGCCAACAGCATCGTTAATATCATCGATTTAACTAGAGCAATCAAGCTAATTACTACCTTCAAATTACTACGATTTTTCACTTGTATTACCCCCATAATTTTCAATTTCTTTTTGTGTATTAACTAATATTCGGTATTCCTCATTTTCTTTCATTAACATTTCATGATTTCCATAACCTACAAGCTTACCATGACTAAAGACATAGTTGCACTTACAATTTTCAACACATGCTAAACGATGACTAATCAAAATAACGATCTTATCTTTTTGCATTTGATCAATTACTTTCATGATAATTTCTTCACTTTCAATATCTATATTTGAAGTAGCTTCATCAAAAATATATACTTTTGTATCATGTAGTAATGCTCTAGCAATGCTCAAACGTTGTTTTTGACCACCTGATAAATTATTTCCCCGTTCTTCAATCGCACTATCTAATCCTGCTATCCCATCAAAATAATTCCACAAATTAACTTTTTTCAAAACATCTATCATCATTGTATCATCACTATTACAATTACCATCTAATAGATTTGAACGTAAAGTTCCTGCAAAAATATATGGATCATGCTCAACCATAGTTATTTCTTTCATTAAACTATGATGGTTGATTTTATTTACCTGTTTACCATTATAAGTCAATTTACCCTGATAATTATCATAATAACCCATTAACAATTTTGCAATCGTACTCTTTCCACTTCCTGAACTTCCAACGACTCCATAAACACCAGGTTGATCGATCTTTAAACAGATATCTTTTAATACGATCTTTTCATCATAGCCAAACGATAAATTGCTAATTTCAATTTCATTAATATCTTCAATTTCTAAATTCTTATCATCTTTAATCTCGACATCTAATAATCTAAAAATCTTTTCACTCGCTGCATTACCATTCATAGCAATATGAAAAAACGATCCTAATAATCTAAGCGGAATAAAAAACTCAGCTGATAACATAATCATCATAAACGCTTGTCCTAAATCAATTGCACCTGCTTGATAACTATACAACGAAATAACAATTCCTAAAGCCGCACCACCATAAGCAACTAAATCCATAACACTAATTGAATTTAACTGCATCACTAATACTTTCATTGTAATATTTCTAAAACGCTGTGCTTCTTCATTCATCTCAATATGTTTATATTGGTCACCACGATATCCTTTTAATGTTGTTAAACCTTTAACATTATCTAAAAATCGCTCTGCTAGATTCCCATACAATCCCCAATATTTACTCAATAATCTTTTTGCAAATTTTTGTACTAATACGATTGACAGCGGAATCAATGGAACACAAATAAAAAGCACTAATGCTGCCTTAAATTCTACTTGCCCAAGAATAATAAACAATGTCACTGGTGCTAACATACTGTAAAAAAACTGAGGTAAATATTTACCAAAGTATATTTCTAACTGTTCTACGCCTTCACTCATTAACTGGGTAAGTGAAGCAGTACTAATCACTTCATTATAGTGATTATTCAATAATAAGATTTTTTTATAAATATCACATCTAAGTTTCCCTTTTATATTTTTTCCGGCTTTAAAAGAATATGTGGACGCCAGTTTTCCAAAATACCCCTTTATTAAAACTAAGACTACGATAATTATTATCTTAACTATAAAATCATCTATCTTACTATAATAATAAAGCTTATTTATCATATCAGCCATGATGGCAATGATAATAATTTGCGCAATAAGTCCTAACCATTGCATCAATACTTGTAAATATACATATCTTTTATCATCTTTTAAATAACTAACTAATCTCTTATTAATCATTACCCACTTTTTTAATTGTTTCTATTCGGAATATAAAATAATAATATTTAAATATCACTAATAAAACAATCGTTATCCTTCCATAAATATTATTCATCATTAAAAATGCAATTAAAAGCATAGTACTAGCAAACGATAATAACATCACTTTAGTTCGTAATGTCATTGCTCTTCTAGTAACAAAATCATTTAAATGATTTTGATACAATTTAGTTCCTTGAAACCAAATTTTAGCCCGCGATGAACTCTTTGTAAAAAAGAATAAAGCAGCTAAAAGAAACGGGGTTGTTGGTAAAATCGGCAACACAACTCCTATCATTCCAATCAGCATAAATACCAATCCCAAAATAAAATACAAATATTTCATATT
>BAHP02000161.1 GCA_000508865.1 Clostridiales bacterium VE202-01 | reverse complement strand
TGGATCTATTATACCAATGTATGAAGAAAATAACAATCCAATGGCAATTACAGAAACAAATGAAAAAGGATTGGATAAAACAAGAAGAATCGTAGAATTCTATCCATATGGAGAAACATCATATGATTTAGTAGAAGATGATGGAATCACATTAAATTATGATGAAGCAACAAATGAACGTGATTATGGAGGAGAAGTAACAACACATATCACATCTAAAGTTGAAGGAGATACAGCAACATTAACAATAGGAGCATCAAAAGGAACATATGAAGGATATGATGCAAATAGACATACAACATTTGTTGTAAATGTATCAAAAGAACCAACAGGATTAATTGCTAAAAATGGAAATACAAACGTAGAATTAACAAAAGTAGGTTCATATGAAGAATTCGAAGCAGCTGCAGCAAATAATGAAGCAGTGTACTTCTATGATGAAGCACCAAACTTAAATAAATATTCAAAGGATGGAGAAGCATTCAAAGATACAGAAATAACTACGACACCAAAATTATATGTATCATTCCCTAAGACAAATGTTGATGATAATGCTCAAACTTTAGTAGTTAATGGATTTGCTAACGAAGGAAATATTGCTGCTGATAAATTAAATGAAAATTTAGCAACTCCAGCTAATTTAGCAGCTCCAGAAGAAGAAATAACTCCAACAAGTATTAATGTAACTTGGGATGCCGTAGAAGATGCTACAGGCTACGAATTATTAATTGATGGTAACTTAAATTCAGTTGGAAAAATCAATAGTTTCAAACATACTGAATTAACTTATGATTCTGAACATACTTATAAAGTACGGGCTGTAAATGCTGAAGGATATTCTGCATGGAGTGATGAATTGAAAGTTAAGACATTACTTGATCCATGGAGAAATACTCTTGATGCAACAAATATTCAATGGCCAAACAGTGTTTCATATGGAAGCATGTCAAACGCATTTGATCATGATGATGAGACTACTGGTTTCCAATCACCGATGACGAATGGAAATAACAGTATTGTATTTGATTATGGTAATGCTTATGCATTAGATAAGTTTGAATTCGTACCATTCTTTATAGGAGATACAATTTATGCAGGGCTTGTTACAAAAATGGATATTTCTGTCAGCTTAGATGGGGTACATTGGCAAAAGGTATTTGATGGAAATGAAAATCCATGGGCATATGACAAGACAACTAAGGTAGTAAATTTTGGTGATAATGTAGTTGGACGCTATGTTAAATTAACAATTGTTGAAACTACTAGAGATTATTTCTCTGCTAATGGATTACATTTATACAAGAAAGACGGAACTAGTCCATTTGCTGTAGGAAGTATCTCAATTCAAGGAAGAACAGATGTAACTGACAGTGATTATACAAATTTAAATAATTATAAAGGTTTATCTATTAAAGATGATCCAACATTTACAAATCAAGTTAAGAATTATGGTATGGATATCAATATGAATGATATCTATGATGTATATGATTATGCATTTACAATGTTTAAACTAGATGGTGGAACAACTAAGAAAGGATCAGTGTCTGGTAATGCATTGTTACTTCCAAGTGTTGAAACAGTAAAAGCTGGTGAGACATTTACAATTGATGTATATGCTGATAATGTTAAGAATTTAAACGCAATTGGTCAAGTTGTTAACTATGATCCTAGCAAAGTTGAATATGTATCTATTAAACAAGATGCTTCTATTTGCACAATGGAAGATTTAACAGTAAATAAAGTATATGATGATGGAACTGCATATGTAAATATGGCATTTGCTAATAGAGGAGATAAGGACGTTTATAATGGAAGCGGAATTGTTGCAACGATTACGATGACTGCAAAAGAAGATATTGTGGTTGCAAATGCAGTTGATTTAAGTAAAGTAACTTTAATTGGACCTAATTATAGTTATGTTGAATCAGATGTTTCAAATGCTCCAGAAATTCCAGAAATTCCAGCCATCACTAAGATTTACTATGGATTTAATGATTTTGATATTACTATGACAAATAATTATTATCCAGAAGACGATGGAACAAACGTTAAGAAATTTATTCAAAGCGGTTCATACGATTCTTATGCTACGTTATTTAACGGATCATATGGTCGTGAATTTGAATTATTATGGGATATAGAATCTAACTATGTTGATGGTAAATTCCCAGAACACGTTAAATTACCAATGACTTTACATTTTGATTTGAAGACACCTTCTAAATTAAATGAAGTTTCTGTATTTAATTCACAAACTCAAGGAAATGGATATTTAACTAGTGCAAAAGCTCAATTGATTTTTGAAGATGGAACAAAATCTGAAGAAATCACACTTGAAAATAAAGGATTTGAATTTGTATTTGCATGGGATACTGACAAAACTGTAACTGGTGTTGATGTAACTGCATTAACAGCTACAGGAAGTGAAGATAACCATATGCTTACTTTAAGTGAAGTACAATTAAAATATGTCGAAGAAGTTAATGTTGAAGGAATTGCTTCAGCTGATACTAATGTTACTGAATTAAAAGTAGGTGAACTTAGTGACATTAATGCTGTAGTAACACCAAATAATGCACCAAATAAATTCTTCAAAGTAACAAGTTCTGATACTGATGTTGTTAAAATCGTTACTTTAGCAGACGAAAATGGATATCCAGTTTATAAAGCTTATGGTGTTAAAGCTGGTAAAGCTACAATCACTTTAATTTCAGCTGCTGATGAAAATATCACTGCAACTTATGAAATTACAGTAACTAAGGATGGAGAACCAATTATTACTCCAGATAAGACATTATTAGCAATTGCTGTTGATGTAGCAAGTCAAATTACAGAAGAAGATCTAGCTGATGTTGTACCAGCAGTTGTTAATGAATTTAATGCAGCATTGACAGAAGCTCAAAATATTTTAGCTGATGCTTATGCAACTGAAGTACAGATTAACGCTTCATTCGATCGTTTAGCAAATGCTATGCATATGCTAAGCTTCATTAAAGGTGATAAAGCATTATTAGAGGCATTTGTTACTAAAGTTGATAATTTAACATCTGAGGCATATATAGCTTCAACTTGGGAATCATTTGCAACTGTTTTACAAACTAGTAAAGATGTATTAGCAAATGAAAATGCAATGCAAGATGAAATCAATGAAACATACGACGCATTAGTAAGAGCATTCTTAGAATTAAGATTAAAACCAAATAAAGATTTATTAACTGATCTAATCAAGAAAGTAGAAGGGTTAAATGCTGCTAAGTATACTGCTGATACATTTGCTGTATTAGATAGTAAATTAGCTGAAGCAAGAGCAGTATTAGATAATGAAGATGCTGATCAAAAAGCTGTAAATGCTGCATACGCTGCATTAAACAGTGCGTTTGAAGGATTGACAGTTATTGATTCTGAAAATTCTACAGTACCAGAACTTCCAACTAATCCTGCACTTCCAAGTGATTCAGGAACTACTGTAAAAACAGGCGATACTTCAGCTAAAGAAAGTGCAATTAAAACAGGTGATACAACTAGCTTCGCAGGCGTAACAACTTTAGGTGCATCTATAGCGGTATTAGCTTACTTAGCTTTAAGTAGAAAAAAAGAAGAAAACTAACAAATAATCTTTAAAGAGGAGTGAAGCAAATTCACTCCTCTTTTAGTATAAATGAGGGATAAGAATGAGATTTTATAAAGGAATAGCAGTCATGTTAATTTGTTTTATGATGATTGGCTGTCAAAAAAAATCAGAGAAAGATTTGGCTAATCGAACTATTATTGAGCCAGAAACTGAGGTAGAAAAAGAGGAAATAGAAAAACCAAAGATCAAAGATTATTCACGGGATACAAATCCAGGTGAAGTCATAAATATTACAATGGCACAGATGGAAGAAAAAATGGCTAATAACGAGACATTTGTAGTATGTTTTGCGACAACGTACTGTATGTATTGTAAACAGCTACATGTTATTTTAGATGACTATTTAAAGGATCATCATGTAGTCATATATCAAGTTATTTTAGATTTAGAAAATGCTACTGAAGAAGAAAATTTAACGGTGATTCATAAATATTTTGAAGAGTTTTATACAACACCAGGTGTTTTTTATGTAAAAAAAGGAATTAATAAAAGTTATTTAAATACGTACACTTTAGGAATTGAAGAAGAAATCATTGATCAGTGGGTAAGAGAAAATCAGATTGACAAAAAAAGAGAATAAAACTAAAAATTGCAAAGAATATACTATTAAAGGAATTTACAAATCCCCTTTTTTTGGGTACAGTGTTAATTGTGCATAAATGTTTTTTTATAGATAAT
>BAHP02000162.1 GCA_000508865.1 Clostridiales bacterium VE202-01 | reverse complement strand
CACAGGATCAAGTGGATAACGCTAAAGATGTTTTAGCAAAGGGATTAGCGGGATTAGTAGCTAATGAAGAAAATATTAATTCAGCAGTAAATGCTGGAGATACAACAGTAAGTATCAAGACTGGAGATGACAGTTTAATTGGTGTATTTGCAGGACTTGGATTATTAAGTATGGCTACAATTGTAACGAGTTATAAAAGAAAAGAAGATTAATATTTTTATTTATATGTGGATAAGATTTTATCTTTGATATTTGAAATATAAAAATCCAAAAAGCATTGAGATATTCAATGTTTTATGGATTTTTTTGTAATTGATATACTTAGATCATATAGTAAACTACATTGAGTAATAATACAGTTACTTTTCTAAAAATTTAATTCGTATAAACGATAATAAATTGATTATTATGGTATTAAAGAATTTTTTGTTATTATTCTCCAACAGCTTCCAACCATTAATTATATCCTTAAATTCAGGAGTAGTATGAAGATGATTATTAATAGAGGATATCTTAATATGTTAAAATAGTTGATTGAAAAATATGATTTTGAATAATTGAGATCGTTATATCTGAAAATGTTGTGTTTTTGATTTTATTGAATTAACTCATATTAATAACAAATGTATTCAAGTAAAAATATGATGTTTTTTTTATATTATTTGGATTGTAAGTAGTGTTAAAAAGCTGGGTTATGTTAAATTTTATAAAAAAAGTTTTTAAAATTTACAAATACAATATATAGTTTGAATATTAAAATTTATATATAGAAAGGGGTTACGTTTTTTTTATGAAGAGAGGTGGCAAGATTAAATAAGAAATTTTTATTATAAAAAAAATAAAAAGGAGGAAATTATGAAAACTAAGATAGGAGCTATATTTTTAACATTAATGATGGTAATTAGTTTATTGCCGTTTACAGCAATTAATGTAGAAGCTCAGGGGACAGAATTAACTATTAATGACTCTCAAACCGGAAATGATTTACATCAATTTAATTTTAAAGGTAACTGGAAAGTTAGTACAGGATATCCTGATCGTTTCTATGGTGGAGATGAACACTGGTATAATTTTAATAGTTGTTATACTGAAGGTGATGACTTACCAAGTTATGAAATTAAATTTAAAGGTACTGGGATTGAATTATACGGTGAAAAACAATCAGGTTTAGGTATTTATAATATTTACTTAGATGGAGAAAAAATCGATAGTGTAGATGCTTATAGTGCTAGTCGAGTAGCATCTGGCAAAATTTATGAAAAGACTGGAATTGAATATGGTGAACATATTTTAGAAGTAGAACTTTCAAGAACTAAGAATGCTGCTTCAACGGGTGTCGATGGGGAAATCGATTACGCGAAAGTATTAGGAGTTATTGAAGATGATAGTGGTGAATATGTTTCTAAAATTGAAGACAGTGATGTAACTACTGGTAATGAATTATTTAAATTCAAATATACTGGTGGATGGACAGGTGGAACTGGTCATTATGATATGTTTTCAAATGGAGATGAACATTATGCACATGCTGGAGACTACTTTGAAATTACATTTATTGGGACTAAAGTAGAGATTTATGCTACTAAAGATGCTAATCATGGCGTTTATGATGTATTTATTGATGGAGTAGCAGCGGGACAAGCGGATGGAACCACTACAGGTAGTCGTATTCATCAGCAATTAATTTATACATCAGAAGAACTAAGCGAAGGACAACATACGATCAAAGTAATGTTACCTGAAGATGCAAGTGGAGCTATTCAGGTGGATTTTGCAAAAGTTTATCATGGGGCTATTGATCCTACAGAAATTTCTTTAAGTGATACTGATATTATTTTAGAAAGTGGACAAACTAAACAAATTACGGCAGCTGTTGCACCAAGCGTTGCTACTAATAAAGAAATTATTTGGGAAAGTGCTGATGAAAATGTTGCTACTGTAGATAGTGACGGTACAATTACAGCAATCAGCAGTGAAGATGCTAATACAGTTGTAACAGCAACTGTAAAAGGGACAGATATTAGTGCTAATGTAAATGTTAGAGTTGTACCTATGGTAGAATTTTTATCTGCATATGTAGGATCAACAGATGTATTAGAAACTCAAGAAGATTATGATAGTTTATTGACTAATTATACAGACAGCTGGCAAGATGTTGCTTGGAAAGGTGATGTTTTAAGTTCTAAGATCGTAACATGTACAAGAGATAAAGATGTTCATAATGCACAAATAACTGTTAGTGATTTTGTAAGCGGAAATTCAGTTATTTCATCAGATAATGTTGAAGTTAACTGGTTGAAAGAAATTTTAGCTAACGTAGGACGCGGTAATTCTTCAGCACCAGTAAAAGAATTTCCAGATGTAATCTATAAAGGTGGTAAAACTGATATCGAAGCGAATTCAGTTAAATTTGGATGGATAACAATTAATGTTCCTAAAGATGCTAAACCGGGATTATATCAAGGAACAGTGACGGTAACAGCAGATGAATTGGAAAAACCATATGAATTTAATTATGAATTTGAAGTACTTGATTTAGTTCAGCCAGAAACTAGTGAAGTAGGAACACAAATTCAGATTTGGCAACATCCATTTTCAGTAGCTAACTATTATTTAGGTTTAGGGGAAAGACCATCAGGTGGAATTTCAAACGATCTTGCAGAAGATTTCTATTTCACAGAAGAACACTTTAATTTAATGCGTGCTTCTATGAAAGAATATGCTGCTATCGGTGGAAAAGATGTAGTTGCTAATATCGTAGAAGAAGCATGGAATCATCAGTCATATTATAGTGATCCTTCGATGGTAAAATGGACAAAGAAAGCAGATGGAACATTTGAATTTGATTATACATGGTATGATGCATGGATCAACTTCCAAATTGAATGTGGTGTATTAGATCCAGAAAACGGAGTTGGACAAATTAAATGTTATAGTATTGTTCCATGGAATAACCAAATTGCATATTATGATGAAGCATCTGGAAGCACAATTAAAAAATCATATACACCAGGAAATGCTGATTGGCAAGAAATTTGGACAACATTCTTAACAGATTTTATGAATCATTCAAAAGAAAAAGGATGGTTTGATATAACATATATTTCAATGGATGAAAGAGGAATAAGTCAGTTAAGACCAGCAGTAGAATTAATCAATGGATTAACAGATGAAAATGGTGATAGTTTCAAAATCTCATCTGCATTCAACTTTGATAACAATTCAAGCTATGATTTTACAGATCAAATTGATGATATTTCAATCAATTTAGGAAATGTAGATCAATCAACGAATCAAGCAACAAAAGCTTTAGCAACACATCGAAAAGAACTTGGTTTGATGACAACGATCTATACATGTACAGGAGATTATCCAGGAAACTTTACAATCAGTGACCCAGCTGATAATAATTGGGTAATTTGGTATACATTAACTCAAAATACTAATGGTTTCATGCGTTGGGCATGGGATAACTGGGTATACAATACACAAGAAAATATTACATATCGTTATTGGGAACCAGGGGATGGATGGTTTATCTATCCAATGGCAAGAGATGAAATTGATGAAAATTACAATGCAACTTTCTACAGTACACCAAGATATGAAATGTTGAAAAAAGGTATTCGAGATATTAATAAAGCAAAATACCTAATGGAACAGTCAGAAGAATTAAAAGATAAAGTAAATGAACTAGTATCAACACTAGCAAAACCAAGCCAAACAACAAGTTATGGAAGTGCGGTTGCAGCAAATGAAGCAGTACGTCAAACAGTGCTAAGTGATGTAAGTCGAATGAAAGCTGGTATCATTGAATTATCAAGAGAATTTATTGCAAGTCAGCCAAGTGTTGATGTAA
>BAHP02000163.1 GCA_000508865.1 Clostridiales bacterium VE202-01 | reverse complement strand
GCAGTCTGGCACCATAGAACTGAAAGCGGGTGCTTTCGCTATTACTGTTGCCGGCCATCTGCATTTCGATATCAATAATTCGACCCTTTTCATCAACAGCACAGATATCAAGGATGATGTTTTTAGCGAGGATAGTATTTTGATTGATTTCGGGATTTTTAACGATCATCTGTTGACAATCAAGATGAGTGACGGATTTAACGATGAACTTCTCAATTTTATAGATTCTAAAGTATCTCTGGAAAGCAGATATTTAAAAAACAGGTCATTACTAAAACGAACATTATTATTATCGATAACAGTTTTTTCATGAATCATATTTTTTCCTCCTCATTATCTTTTACAAGATAATTAGAGAAATTACTTCTTTTTAATTCAAAATTATAAATTTTAATTAATATTTATTTGTTGTTAAAGTTTATATGTCTTTTTCTTATAATCAATGTATTCATCCCCAAAATGCTCCTGTAAAGCATTTTCTTCAATGGTAATTCTAATTTGATAACAGAATAGGCAAAATATTAGAACTAATACCGTGGATAATATATTTCTTAATGATAAAGCCACACCTATTAGACTTATTATACTTCCTGTATATGCGGGATGGCGGATAAATTTATATATTCCTTTCGTAATTAAGTGTTGTTGACTTGATGTTTGAACATTCAATGTAAAAGCTCTTTTTAAAGTCAGTACTGATATTAAACGAATAATAATACCTATAACAATAAGACTAATACCTATGTAAGCAAAAGTATTAGGAAATATGATTTTCTGAATTACCACAGGAGATTTTTGACTGACGAAATAAAAGCTCACTATAATGCAAACTAAAAAATTAGCATATAATAGCCATTTAGTACCTTTGTCGGCTTTGTTTACTTTCTGATTACATGATTTTTGATAAGTATAGAAAAATATAAATATTTCTGAAACCAGCAACATTAGAATTGCTAGATTAAACATATAATATTGAAACAACTCATTAAATTTTGTTGGGTCACCCATCATAATCACTCCTTGTTTTTTTTAATAGTTCATTTATTTCATCAGCTTGCTTTTTAGAAATATAATAAAAATAGTAATGTATTGCTATCATAGCTATCACATATATACATGAATATAAAATGATATTATGTATATTTATACTAAACCATTTTCCGATAATTGCTACTCCTATGGTCAATGGATACAGCAAAAGTATTTCAACAAAAAAGTGATAAATATATTTTTTAAAATCTATTATTGATACAAAATAATCAACAAGCATCGATACAACAAGATAACCGATAACTTCCAGAATAAAAAAACAAAATCCATCTTTAGTATAGCCGCTTAATATATTACAAACCGAAGCGTATAATACAATAAAAGTAAATGCCATTGAAATTGCTGGAAGATATGTTCTTAAAAACTTAGTCATAATAACTACCTCTTATCTTATTCTGTAAAATAGAAATATATTTTCTTGAAACAATCAAAGACTCTCCATTGCTCAGTTCAGCCAATAATCTATGATTAGGATAAGGTTTCACATATGACAATGAAGATATATTTAGTAATACATTTTTGCTAATCCGTACAATATTAGTTTCTGCTAACTCGTGTTCAAGTGTCAAAAGATTTTTTTTACACTCATAAATTTCTGTTCTAGTATATATAAATGTTTTTCTATCAACTATTTCAAAGTACAAAATATCATTTAAAGGTATTTGATACATATTACTTTGGATAAACCCCTCTATAACATTTTCCTGTTGTTTAATATAATGGATAATACGATTTAATTGTTTGCTTAATTTAGAATAACGTATATCAATTTCCGGTTCAGATAAACCATCTTTTTTATATAACTGTATTTTCAACAAAACACCTCCTGTTTTTCCAAAATACAATATATGCTTTTAAATAAATTCTCGCAATAATTTTTGTCGCAAATACCCCATAGTTGTTTATAATACCATCAAAAATTCCGTAGTATATAAAAATGAAAATAGGATACTTCTCGTATCCTATACCAATTTTCGATTCATCCATTTACCACTTCTATATCGCCAAACAAAGAAAATACAGCGCACTACCCAATCGATAAACATTGCAATCCAAACACCTAATAACCCTAGATTCATATAGCGACCTAAAATATAACTAAAACATAGTCTAAAAATCAGCATGGAAGCTGCAGATACTATCATTGTAAATTTAGCGTCATTAGCTGCTCTTAAAACATTGGGAAAAGTAAATGATAAAGGCCAAATAGTGGCTCCGATGATTGCATGCAAAAAAATACATTGATATGCAAGATCAGTAGTTTTAGATGAAAGAGAATAAAAAGTTAAAATAGTAGGTGTTGCTATAACCAAAACACTAATTAAAACCGCCATCGAAATATATGTGATTTTCATTAATTTTTTTACATAGTATTTTGCCTGCTTATAATCATCAGCACCAACACATTGTCCTATTACAGTAACCATGGCTAAAGACATTGCCATTCCTGGGATGATTTGCATTTGAGCTAAATTATTAGAAACTGCATTTGCTGCAATCGAATAAGTACCGAAGGTAGCGATCAAACTTTGCACTAAAATCTTACCAAATTGAAACATCCCATTTTCTAAACCCGAAGGAATTCCAATTTGTAGAATCTTTTTTATATACGTAAAATCAAATTTCCAATGCAAATAATCATCTATACAAATATCTAAATCTTTATGACTTAATGTTTTTAAAATAACACAGCATGCCACAGCTCTTGCAATTAATGTTGCTAAAACCGCACCAAAAACACCCCAGTTTAATCCAAAAATAAATATTGCATTTAAAATGATATTAATTACATTCATTACTGCACTATTGATCATTGAAATCTTTGAATTACCAATTGCTCTAAACAAAGCAGCACCCGAATTATATAAAGCAATAAAAGGATATGACATAGCTGAAAACAAAAAATAGATTTCAGCATTTTTCATTACTTCAACTTCAACATTACCAAAAATTAAATGTAACAAAGCAGCATTAAAAAAGATTACAATAGCCATTATCACTAATGAAATTATAGCTGTAATTAAAATTAGCTGCTTAGCTGAATGTTTTGCCTTATCTACTGCTCCCTGTCCAATAAATTGAGCAGCTACTACAGCGCCCCCAGTCCCTAAAGCCGAAAAAATATTGATCAGCAAAATATTTATACCATCAACTAGTGAGACTGCTGATACAGCAGCCTCCCCAACACTGGCCACCATCACAGTATCAAAAAAACCAACCATGATAATTAGTAACTGTTCTACAACGAGTGGTCCAATTAATTTTTTTAAATCTTTATTACTAAATAACATATATTTCACCCCCTATGCAAACATATTATACGCTTATCTATTTTGGATAGTAAACAATTTCTATTTTTGAAATACAAAAATTATTTTAATAAATAAAATATTTGTTAATTAATTTAAATACTTTTAAGGGTATCCAATAATAAACTGGATACCCTTGTTATTTAATATTCACTAAGTTTTTATACTTAACACTGAACTTTCTTCTTTTTATTAATTTGATATAGAGCCATCAAAGCAGATAACGTACCAATTGAAACAATAGGCATAATTGTAGTAGTATCACCAGTAGCGACACTTGCTGTTGAATCACCTGCTTTTACTGGATTACTAGTTTCTTTTATTTCTACTTGTAATCCCGCAATTGCTTTTGTTAAAACATCTTTTATAGTATCTACTTGATCCTGTG
>BAHP02000164.1 GCA_000508865.1 Clostridiales bacterium VE202-01 | reverse complement strand
AAAAAAAGCGAATGAATAGCCAAAAACTATTCATTCGTTACAGCCCCTTTAAACAACTAAATTAATGATAATACATAATAAAGGAATTGTAATTAATGATAAAGCTGTTGATAAAAAAACTATTTCAACTGCTAGTTTTGCATCACCCGCATATTTTTCTGCTAATATTGCAGTTGTCGTACCAGCCGGCATCCCTGCCAGCACAGTAGATACTGCGGTAACTAATGGTGGTATATCGATCAAAACACATCCTAAAAGAACTAATAACGGAATTAAAATCAAACGAATAAAACTATAATAAAAAGTTAATTTGTTGATGACTTCTTTGATGCTGATTTCCGCTAAAATTCCTCCTATTACAATCATCGACAACGCCATATTACAGTTACTCAACGCTTTAATTGAAATATCTAAATAATTTGGCAGCTGCACTTGACTTATCATTATGATCAAGCCAATAAATACAGCAATAATACAAGGATGCGTAATAACTTTTTTTATTACATCTTTACCCTTCGCACTAGTAAAACAAGCAACACCACCAGACCACATCACAATTCTTTGGGGGATAAGATAAATTGAAGCAAATAACAAACCATTTGACCCATATAGACCTTGAACCAAAGGTGAGCCCATAAACCCCGCATTAGAACAAATCGTTCCATACTGCAAAACACTTTGCTGGCTAGGTAATGTTTTAACAAAAAAATATTTTCCCAAAAAAGAACATCCTAATTGAATTACAATTGAAACTATCAAAACCGTTAAGCCACTTCTAATAATTTCTCCATCCATTTTAATCATAAAAGAATATATAATATTAGCAGGTAAAATAACGTATATAACTAAATCTGTCAAACTTTTTCGGTTTGCACTAGATATAATATTTAACTTTCTTAAAACATATCCTACGATCATTAAAAAAAAGATTTCTATTTGCAAATCTATCAAATTATTAAAATCAACCACAATACCACCTCTTTGGCCCTAATCATAAACCAAAATAAAAAATATGTCATCTAAAAAATACAAATATTGTTATAATGGAGATATGAAAAATTATGTTTATATCCTTAAATGTGCTGATAATACATATTATACCGGCTGGACAACTAATATAGAAAAAAGAATTATTGCTCATAACAGTGGAAAAGGAGCCAAATATACTAAATCACGCCGTCCTGTAAGTCTAGTATATTTTGAAGAACTAGAAAACAAGAGCCTTGCTTTAAAGCGCGAACATGCAATCAAACAATTAACGAGAAAACAAAAGGAGGATCTAATTAGGTTAGCAAAGGCTAATAAATAGTTTTAAATCAATAAATAAAATGCTATACTAAGTGTAGAAAGAAGGTTAAGTATGAAATTAAACAGAAATGATCTCTGCTGGTGCGGCAGTCAAAAAAAATACAAGAAATGTCATCTTCAATTAGATGAAAAACTAGAACAATTAAAACATCAAGGTAAAAAAATCCCGACTCATAAAATGATAAAAAATGAAGAACAAATCAAAGGAATAAAAAAGGCTGCTGTTGTCAATTCAGGGTTATTAGATTACATTGAAGAAAACATCAAAGCGGGCATGGCTACAGAAGAAATAGACATCATGGCAAAAGAATACACTGAAAAACACAACGCTGTATGTGCTGATTATCATTATTGCGGTTATCCCAAACATATATGCGTATCCATCAACGATGTAGTTTGTCATGGTATCCCTTGTAAAGAAGAAATTTTACAAGAGGGTGATATTGTAAATGTTGATGCTACAACTATGGTAGATGGCTATTATGCTGATGCTTCGAGAATGTTTATAATTGGTAAAACATCTAAAGAAGCTGAAAAATTAGTTAAAGATACTAAAAAAGCTTTAGAACTAGGAATTCAATCCATTACCCCTTATCAAAGCTGTATCGGTGATATTGGTAAAGCTATTGAAACCTTCGCTAACGCTAACGGATATAGTGTTGTCAGAGAGTTTTGTGGTCATGGAGTAGGATTAGCCATTCATGAAGATCCCTATGTGTTTCATTTTGAACCAAATGAATCAACCGTGACGATTGTACCAGGTATGGTTTTTACGATCGAACCAATGTTGAATCTTGGTAATCGTGATGTTTTTGTCGACGCTGATGATGAATGGACTGTATATACAGAAGATGGTAGTCTTTCTGCACAATGGGAACATACTCTTTTAGTAACTGAAACAGGTGTAGAAATTTTATCTAAATAAAAACATCCTCTCGGATGTTTTTATTTAACATTAATAATTACATACTCACTTGGTGCCCCAGTTTTGATTGGATAGCGCCATCCTGCCATCCCTGAAGAAGTAATTGCTGTAAAATCATAGATAGTTCTTTGCCCTCGAATCAAAGTATCACTAGTAAGAGATTGAACTATCCCCATCGGAAATAACTGACCCCCATGAGTATGTCCTGATAATTGTAAATCAATACCTAAAGCAGCATTTTCATCTAAATCAAGGGGCTGATGATCTAAAATAATCGTATAATTATCACGTTTATCTTCAGGAATCATCGCTAATAACTCTGAGGTTGCTAATCGCGGGTTATTTCCCCAAAAGCTTGCATCTTTACGCCCAATAATATTTATTTTATCTAAAGTTATTACTTCGTCTTCTAATACCGTAATTCCATTTTTTTCTAAGTTTTCTTTAATTTCTTCTGGTCCAAATGCCACGTCATCAAAATTACGAGAACCATTATCATGATTTCCATACACATAATATATGCCTAACTTATTTTTTATTGTTGATAAAGCTTTACTAGCATCAACCATATCATCTAATGGCGTGTTTTCATCAAATATATCCCCAGTTAAAACCACTAAATCAGCATTTAATTCACTCATTTCATCACAATATTTTTGTAATTGTAAAACATCTAGAGAAGTTGACATATGTAAATCAGCAATCTCAATAATTTTTAGATCATCAATCTTATCACTTGATAGATCATAAGTAGTAGCTACAACATGCTTAATATTATAATATCCATATCCTAGACATAAAACTGTTACTAATACTCCCAAAATTCCCGTTATAAAAGTAAATCGATAAATATTAAATCTTTGTAACCAAATATTCAAAAATTCTAATATTAGTGTAATAACTAATAAATGATAATAAATCACACCATATAATTCAAGCGTATTCATTGCCGGAATAGAAACTATTGTAACGATTATAGCTAATATAATGAGATAAAATCGGTTAGTGTGAATATTTAAAACCGAACGCATAAAACGATTAATAAAAAATGTAAAATAAATAACTCCTGGAATAATAGCAATTAGACCCATATATCGATACATCAAATTCCTCCTTTATTTATATCATCTATAATAAGATTCATTATATATTTTATCAAAATCAATAACTATTATTTTTTACATATTATAACTCATATTTATCAATTATATATTAATAGTTTTCCTGATTTTTAAGAGTATCAAACTCAAAAAAATAGATTGTTTAACTATTATATATATTTTTAAATTTTGTATGAATACAAAATTTAAGCAAAAACTATATTGATAGCTTTTGCTATTAATATTTATCAGTTTGAAATGAGAGA
>BAHP02000165.1 GCA_000508865.1 Clostridiales bacterium VE202-01 | reverse complement strand
CTGCTTCTACAATCAATCCTTGTAATTCACTCCTTTCACCTTTATAGAACTGTAACATATGCATTGCCACTGATAAACGGGCAAATGAGGCATCTACTTCTTCTTGACTAACTGATTCATCAGCTAAGATAGTCTGAGCTTCCTGCAATGCTACTTTAAATTCGGTAACTACCACTGGAACAACTTTATCTAATTCAGTTACATTACCTGCCATCTCAACTGCTATTGATAATGCGGTTTTATTTACCGTTACTTCTTCCGCTTTTACTAATTCTTCTTTTGCTGTTTGTAATAATGTTTTTGCATTTTCTACTTCTTCTTGCATTGCATTAGCATTATCCAATACTGTTTTAGCTTCATCTAATGCTTCTTGCAGTGCTGTCCATGAATCTTTTGTATAATCTGTTTCTTTAAGCACTAATAATTCATCATATAACGCTTGTAATTCTGTTCTATCGATAAAGTAATCTTGATAAGTTTTAAATACTTGTGCTGAATCTAAAGCATAGTTATATACTTTAAATTCATCTATATTACCTTTTTGACGATATCCACCTTGACTACCAGCTCCTATAACATAATTATCATTAGTATCAAGATTTAATCCTACAATATTTGCAAAATCAGTATTACTTGAAGATAATTTACCATCTACATAAAGACTTAGTGCTTTTGAACGTTCACCTACAACTGTAAGATGATGCCAGTTACCATCCATAGCTATTTTATCACGATTATTTGCTGAGGTATCATATCTAACACTGCCAGTTCCAACGTTTCCAAATAAGCCATCATAATTACAGAAGAAGATACCCAAATCTTTACCTGAATCGCCACTCTTATTACCAAAAATTACTGTATCATTTTTCGTTTCATTAGATTTAAACCAGAATGAAATTGTGAAATCTTCTGTACCAAGTTTCATTCCCGGAATTTCGACATATCCTTCACCGATTTCTAAAGCATTGTTTTTAAATCCTGGAACAAGACTAGGATCATTTACTAATTTTCCATCATAGTTTTGATATTGATTATTAACATCATTATCAAAGTTATAATAAATGAATGGATCACTAATAGGTGATACCTTTTCTTGTAGTTTAGATATAGCTTCACGAATTGCAATAACATTAGGATAACGATTTTCTTCGGTAACTGGTTGATTTTCAATCTCATTTACAACCATTTTTAAATTATTTATTCCAACACTTTCATATCTAGCTTCATTAGCTAAATAAGTCTTAGCATCTTTTAAAGTGTAATCCAACAGTTGAGTAGGCAATGTAGTAGCTGAATCTTTGAGTCTTAAATCCGCATATAAAATATCATGATCTGATGGAGCCCCATTTGCTACATCAATGTCTACAAACTCAATATTAGTAGTTGTAAAAATATGATCGATGCATCCAATCACCATTGAAGAATCCATTTCTCCCGTTTCAAACCACACATTGTTCCAACCGTTTGCATCATTAAAATTCAATAACATCTGATCTAATTCTTCTTTACTTTGATCAGAATTAAAATCACCAGTAATAATCTTATATGGTGTTGGATCATTATTTACAGCTTCAATCAATTCATTAATCTGAGCTTGTTTATATTGAGCATGTAATTCAGGATCTCTTAGCCATACAATATGAGTATTATATAAAGCAATTTCCTTATCATCTATTTGAATAGTAGCTCGAACATAAGAACGATTAGTATCATCATTGATCTCATAATTCGCCCCACCTTTATTAGCTAATGGATATTTAGAAACAATAGCACTACCACCCCAAAAAGTACTACTTCCATATCCTTCTTTAAAAGCATAATATGGATATGTTCCTATATTACTTAACTGCTCTACTTGACCATTACCATCTAACTGATGATTTGCTTCCTGTAATCCAATAATATCAGCATCAATTTCTTTTAATTTTTCATTAATAGAATTTAAATTAGGATAACCCCAACCATAAATATTATAAGTAGCCACCGTAAGTACATCTTTTTCCACAAAACTAAATTCCATTTGCTTACTTACAGTTACTCCTGCTTTTGATAAGCTAACTAAATAAGTATTGTCATTAACCATCCAAGCAGCAACACTGACTCCAAGACTATCATCTAACTGACTTTCTATAAATGTTGTAACTGCCCTAGCTTTCATTTCAAGATCAGCACCTAATGAAACTCTTACTTCTCCTGCAGTTAAAGCATCAAGCTGTTCTTGTAATTCAGTTCCAACATCATCAGCATATTTTAAATATAAAGATTGAATTTCTTCTAAAGATAATGCCGCATCATAAACCATAAACTCATCATATAACGCACCTTGAAGATACTCACCGGTACTACCTGCCCCTAAGACATAATTAGATGCTGTATCTAATGAAATTCCTGCCAACTCGCTAAAACTTTTATTTTCACTAGATAAACGACCATCTACATATAACGCTAAACTCTGATCACGATCTGCAGTTATTACCACATGATGCCATTTTCCATCAAGTACAGTCTCATCACGTGAATATGAAGATGTATCATAACGATTACCATTATATCCCACATTACCAAATACCCCATTATAATTCATAATCGCAAAGCCATCAGCATTTCCAGATACACCATCTTTATTTGCGAACAAAACCGTATCATTTTTTGTTTCTAATGATTGTACTAAAAAAGACAGTGTAAAATCTTGATTTGATAATTTAAAATTTGCAGGTAACTGAAGATAACTTTTACCTGTTACTTTCATAGCCTTACCAAAATCAGATTTTCCATTAATAAACTGTGGCTCATTTATTAATGTTCCAGAATAATTTCCCATTTGATCAACAGCACTTTCATCATCAAAATTATAATACAAAACTGGTGTATGTTCATCTATTGTCAAAGCAGACAGACTAGGTATCCATCCAATTGAACAAATGCTGTTAACTAGTAAAACTACCAGACTAATTATTTTAATTTTTTTTATTAATTTATTCATCATTTTTCCTTTCTGTGTTTTTGATCGTGTTAAAAATTAATTTATTCATCAATAATACATATCTAAACACTTTAAAAGCGCTTAAACTAGTTTTATTTATAACCCATTCACTTTTCAACACATACATAACACTAATCTTAAACAAATAATTTGTTTTTTTTATTTAACTTAATTTCATTATAAGTTAATAGTTAAAAACATCAAAAATAAATTTAATCCATAATAATAATTACTAAGTACTCATCAGCACTATAATAATCAAACATTAATATATAATATAAAGTAATAGCATATTAAAAATAACTATTACTTT
>BAHP02000166.1 GCA_000508865.1 Clostridiales bacterium VE202-01 | reverse complement strand
AACCTGTTTCTCAACATTTAGGAAATCAATTACTCTCATATACACATAAAAATAATATTTTAATTATTGAAGATGATTATAATAGAAAGTTGACATACCACTCAAGAGATAGATATTCTAATTCTTGAATTTCTTTTGTGATTTTCTTTATCGTCTTATTCAACTCCATTCCTTATAAAAAAAAGAACAACTTCATACGAAGCTGCTCTTCTTATAAATTCCAAACTTATTTTAAAAAATATATCATCTACATGATCTTTAGTATAATCAGTAGCAATTAAATTTATTCCAGTAAGCGCCTTAATAAGTTCTCTAACTTTTAATTCACTTTGATGATCACTAAATCTCTTTTTCCATTCTACAATATATTGGTATATCATATTTTCAGTCACTTCATGATATGTTTCTTTTAAATTATCAAATGAAAATAAAATAGTCGTAATCAATTCTGCCTGATTTGTATCCTTCACTCTTTTAAATAATTGAAATGTTTTATTTACATTTTCAATATCTTTTTTGTGAATATAATAATTTATCTATCTTAAAATCTTTACTTACTATTATAAGCATCATTTTTCCATATTCTTTTTCATAAATAAGTAATAAAAAGAGTTAAACATACAAAAAAAGAAAGGCTCACTGGCTTGACGGTTCTTACTCGCTTATGGGTAAATTGAACCTATATCCAAACATCTCCTTTAATTTTTAGCCTTTCTTATACAACTGTCTTAAGTTGCCGATATTGTGATAAAACCTTACTTTTTTAATAAATCTTCATAAATTGCTACAATTATTTTTTATTTAACGACAATATTAACGATTTTATTCTTAACAACAATTATTTTAACAATATTTTTACCATCAGTATGCGCTTTAACATTTTCCTGTTCAAAAGCTGTTTTCTTGACTGTTTCATCATCGGCATCTTTAGCGACTTGGATTTTTGCTCTAAGTTTACCATTTACCTGAACACCCATTTCAACAGTTTCACTGACTAACATACTTTCATCATATGTTGGCCAAACTTCGTATGCAAGCGTATTTTCATGTCCCAATAATTGCCACATTTCTTCACAGACATGAGGTGCAATACAAGAAAGCATCTTAATAAAATTAAATGCATATTCTTTATATACTGAAGGTGCTTTATAACATTCATTAATAAAGATCATCATCTGTGAAATCGCAGTATTGAATCCTAACGTTTCAAAATCATCAGTAACTTTCTTTACTGTTTGATGATATACTCGATCCAAACTATGATCATTTTCATCACTTAATTTATCTTGTTCAATAAATAAACGATAAACACGATCTAACCATTTACGAGCACCATCTAATCCATTGGTTGACCAAGGAAGAGCTGCTTCTAATGGTCCCATAAACATTTCATACAATCTTAATGCATCAGCACCATGACTAGCAACAATATCATCAGGATTAACAACATTACCACGTGATTTAGACATCTTTTCATTGTTATCACCTAAAATCATTCCTTGATGGAATAATCTTTGCCATGGTTCTTTACATTTTACAACCCCAGCATCATATAGTACTTTATGCCAGAAACGTGAGTATAACAAGTGTAATACCGCATGTTCGGCACCACCTACATATAAATCAACTGGTAACCATTTTTCTAATAATTTTGGATCACAAATAGCTTCACTATTATGAGGATCAATATAACGAATATAATACCAGCATGATCCTGCCCATTGTGGCATTGTATTTGTTTCACGACGTCCTTTTTGACCATCAATTTCAACTTCTAACCAGTCTTCACAATTTGCAAGTGGTGATTCACCACTGTCATGTGGTTGAAAGTTTTTAGTAGCTGGCAATTCTAATGGTAATTCTTCAACAGGAACAGTTTTCATTGTTCCATCTTCCATATGGATGATTGGAATAGGTTCTCCCCAATAACGTTGACGAGAAAATAGCCAGTCTCTTAATTTATAAGAAATTTTCTTTTCACCACATTGATGTTCTTCTAGCCAAGCAATCATTTTATCAATTGCTTCTTGTTTTCCTAAACCATCTAGCCACTGTGAATTAATATGTAAACCATCTTCAGTATACGCAGCTTCTTCAATATTTCCACCTTCTAATACGGGAATAATATCGATACCAAACTTTTTAGCAAATTCCCAGTCACGATCATCATGAGCAGGTACTGCCATGATTGCTCCTGTTCCATAACTTGCTAGAACATAATCAGAGATCCAAATCGGAATTTTCTTTCCATTAACTGGATTAATTGCATAAGCACCCGTAAAAACTCCAGTTTTATCCTTATTTAATTCTGTTCTTTCTAAGTCTGATTTACTAATGCAGCTTTGTTTATAAGCTTCGATTGCTGCTTTTTGTTCTGGTGTTGTGATTTCATCAACATATGGATGCTCTGGTGCCATAACACAGTAAGTTGCTCCAAATAAAGTATCACAACGAGTTGTAAAAACTGTAAAAATCTTATCTGTCCCATCTATTCTAAAATCAACATTTGCACCAACTGATTTTCCAATCCAGTTACGCTGCATCTGTTTTGTAGCTTCCGGCCAGTCTAAATCGTCAAGATCTTCTAATAATCTTTCAGCATATTCTGTAATTTTTAAGACCCATTGACGCATTGGCTTACGAATTACAGGATACCCACCACGTTCACTTTTACCATCAATAACTTCTTCATTAGCAAGAACTGCTTTAAGTTCTGGACACCAGTTTACTGGAATTTCATCAACATAGGCAAGTCCAGCATCATATAACTTCGTAAAAATCCATTGTGTCCATTTATAGTATTCTGGATCACTAGTTGCAATTTCACGATCCCAATCATATGAAAATCCTAATGATTTAATTTGTCCTTTGAATACTTCAATATTCTTTTTAGTAAATTCAGCTGGATGATGCCCTGTCTGAATAGCAAATTGTTCAGCTGGCAAACCAAATGAATCAAATCCCATTGGATGTAATACATTGTATCCTTGCATTCTTTTCATTCTTGAAACAATATCTGTTGCTGTATATCCTTCAGGATGTCCTACATGAAGACCATTTCCTGATGGATATGGAAACATATCAACACAATAATATTTTGGTTTACTGTCATCATAACAATCAGTTTTAAATGTCTTATGTTCATCCCAATATTTTTG
>BAHP02000167.1 GCA_000508865.1 Clostridiales bacterium VE202-01 | reverse complement strand
AAAATCAAAAAGCTCCTATATTTACTTCTTATTTTATCATTTACATAATTTATAAATTTTTATCATTTTCATATTCCTAATTTAATTATAACGTAAATAAAAACTGTGAAGTTAAGATCAAAAATCTCTTAACTTACACAGTCTATTTTATTACTCTTCACTATAACTATTTAAAACACACAACTAGAATCGTTTAAATGTTTTATCTTACTAAACTTTACTTACTTTTTTTACTAATATAACTATCAACTTGTTTTTCTAATATATTAAATGAAGATGGTCCAGTAGATAGAATTACATCATGAAAATCTACTGATGAAAATTTTTCACCTAATTCTTCTTCAGCTTTGTTATAAAGGTCTTGGAATAAAAAGCCTGATAAATAATATTGTAAATAATTTGTAGGTGTCTCAATAAACAAATTATATTGTTCAAGCATTGTATCTTCACTTACTTCACCAAAATTATTTTTCCAATAATCTACATAATCATCATAATCCCAGCCATCATAATGAATGCCAATATCCATTAAACAAATAAATACAGATGTTAAACGATCATTTAAACTTTTATATTCTAAAAGTGTTTTATCTTCTACAGGAGCATATTTATAGCCATTCCATTCAACATAAGTAGCCCATCCTTCACTATAACCATTGTAATCAATTAAATAACGGACTGTTGGTATATTTTCTTGTTGTTTAAAATACGTATGTTGATACATATGTCCAGGATATCCTTCATGTTCAATTGTGTCAAATAAAGTTTGTGAATATTCGCCATTAATATAAATCAACTCTGGCGTATCAATTGGAGCATCAATTTTCCCTTGTAAATATGCAGCTGGAGAAAAGTTATCTTTCCAAGCATCAGGAACTGTAATAATCTCATAATTTAAATTATCTATTTCTGGAAAATCTTGAAAAATAACTGTCTTTAAATAATCTAAGGTTTCTTCTACAGAAGTGAAATCAGAATAAACAAGATCTGAAAAACCTGTTACATTTTGTAATTCAGGATTATCAGTTAATAAAGTTCTAGCTTCCATGATCAATTCAATCTGCTTATTTTGTAAATATTCTTTTACTTCATCAACTGTCATATCTGTTCCAACTCTACCTTGAAGCATTGCTTCATAATATTCCTTACCATCAGGACTAAAATATAATCCTTTATTATCTTGATTAGTTGGTGTAATTGTCTTTAGCTCTTCTCCTAAACTTGTATATGCATTTTTTAAATTAACCGATACTAATTCTTGATTTTTTTGTTTAGCAGCTGCCTTTTCTTCATCATTTAAAAATTCTACTTGATCTATTCTTTGATTGATTCGCTCAATTAAATAATCATCACTTCCACTAGTATAGTTTTGGCACTGTTCAATCGTTTTTTCTAATATGTTTTTAGCTAATCCAGAATTATTTTCTTGGCGTTTCTTTTCAACTTCTGCATACTTTAAAAATGTTTCTTCAGCAGTTTCTAAAATATGAAAATAGCTGTCTAAATCATTTTGACGTTCAAATGTGAATTCACTTAATAATAATGGTAATTGTGCTTGAAAACTAATAAAACTTCCTAAATAGCTATTATCTAAATAATAATAATCATATTGATAAGCACTTCTTTGTAAAGAATCAACTAAAATATCATAAGTTAATTTCTGACTATCAGACAGCTTATCATAATCAAATGATTTTAATTCTTTAAGAATCTTTTCACATTCTTTTTTACTTTCCTTGTAATCATCCTCATCACTATACGGTAAATTTAACAATTTTTCTTTAAAACCATAGTTACTTGGATTTTCAAACGTGAATTCAAGATTCATATCGTCATCTGCCATCAATAAAGTTGGCAATTTTTCGATATAAGCATCAAAATCTTTTACTTTTGTTGTTGTCTTAGTTTCTTCTTGAGTACATCCGGCTACATTCAAGATAATTAACAAGCCTAAAACAACTGATACAATCTTTTTAAATTTTTTCATCTTATCAACATTCCTTTATATAATATATAGTTATATTATAACCTAAAACCATTAAGCATTTCCACTATTGATATTTAATTTATAAATAACAATCTTAAATCAAAATCTAACATTTTACAAACTCGACCATTTCTCCTATGACTATAGCTTTAGAATCACATCCATGACCGATCTCATTTGTTTTTATTATCGCTAAATCATCATTTACATAATTTTTAACTAATTCTGTTATTGTTGGAAGACATTCCGATTTTTCCATTTCCATAAAAGTACCCAATATGATTCCATTAATTTTATCGAATACTCCCATCTGTTTTAATTGACTTAAATAAGTTATCATTTTATTAACATTGCCACTTCGAGCTTCAAGTAATAATATTTTTTTATCCATATCAGGCCAATACATAGTTCCCGCTAATTTCAATAGACATCTAATATTTCCACCTACAACAATTCCCTGCATATGATTTCCTTGAATAAATTCATACTCAAAAGCATATAAATCTCTTTTACTTTGAAAAAGCGTCTTTGAAAAATTATTTACTTGAATTACATTTTCCTTTGATACTAAATTCCGTATCTGATACAAAACCGACTTATTTTCTGTCTTAGCATAAATAGCATTTATAATCGTCGTTAAATCACTATATCCCCAAAATAACTTATTACTTTTTTTAATAATTTCAAAATCTAAATAAGGTAGAATTTCATTCGCGATATCTCCTCCAGATATGTCAAAAATAGCTTTAATTTCTTCATCTTGATAAAAATCCATCAATACCTTGGCTCGATATTTTCCATAATCTTTAAAATCTATCTCGTTTTCATATATATATTGGCTAAAAACGGGTTTCAATCCCAATTGAATTAAAACATCTCTTAACAACTCTATTTTATCTCGAATAGTATTATATAAACTATTTGAACAACAAACTATTCCCACTTTATCATTAACTTTTATTTAAATCACCTCTTCTCTATAATTATATCTTACAATTAAAATTATAATGTTATTCGGTGAATTATTTT
>BAHP02000168.1 GCA_000508865.1 Clostridiales bacterium VE202-01 | reverse complement strand
GGAGTGTTTGCTCCTTTTTATTTATTTAAATTAGTATAAAAATAATTATTTTGTCAAAGATTTGTATGTGAAATCATTTTAATGATTTTCTTCTTTTCTTTACAAAAGTTCTATCTTTATTTTAATAAATTTATCTTTTGTCTAAATTTGTATGTAAAAAAATGTATTAAAAAGAATACATTAATAAAAAATATCGATATTTACATATTATTTTATCATCCAAAGTTAAAAATGCTTTTAGATATTTGACAAATGTATTTGATTTTGTTAATATACAGCGGAGGTGAAATTTATGTACTTTGATACTCATTGTCATTTAAACAGTGACGATTTATATGAAAATCACGATATGTTTATTCAAAACGCCTTAGATAACAACGTTGATAATATGGTTGTTGTAGGCTACGATTTAAAGTCGTCTCAAATTGCAATCGAATTAGCTAAACAGTATGAATTTATATATGCAGCAGTTGGCATTGGGCCAAACGATTGCTCAAACACAACAAAAAAACAAATAGACATAATCGATAAGTACTTAGAAGAACCTTGCGTAGTAGCACTTGGTGAAATTGGTCTGGATTATTATTGGGATACTGTTACTAAAGAACAACAGATGAAAGTTTTTCAGTGGCAAATGGATCTAGCTAAAAAGCATCATAAGCCGGTGATTATTCATTGTCGAGATGCTTATGAAGATACTTACGAAGTGTTAAAACGAAATGGACATCATGGAATAATGCATTGTTATAGTGGTTCTGTAGAAATGGCGGAAAGATTTATAGAACTTGGATTTTATATCTCTCTAGCGGGTCCAGTGACATTTAAGAATGCCAGAGTTCCAAAAGATGTGGCAGCGAATATTAGCATAGAGAATTTATTAATTGAAACTGACTGTCCTTATTTAACACCTCATCCATTTAGGGGTAAGTTAAATGAGCCTGCAAATGTTGTGTATATTGCCCAGGAAATAGCTAAGCTAAAGAACATGGAGATAGAAAACGTTGCAAGTATGACAACGTTTAATGCCAAAAAAATTTTTGGTATTAAATAGGAGGAAAATTAATGAAAAAAATTAAAGAGGCTATTATTAAAACAAATCCTAGAATGAAAGGGATCTTGGTAGTGATGATTGCCTATATTGGAATTGTTGCAACAACTTTAAATGCTGGAGCAACAAACCAAATTGATAACTATGTTGAAACTATTGATGTAAAAGTTCAAGATGGTGATGAAGCACAAAAGGATTATCTAGTTAGACAAGCTGCATTGTCAACAGTCCTTGAAGATTTAAAAATTACTTTGAATCCCCAAGATTCATTAAATTATGATATGAGTTATGTATTAAATAATGGTGATTTAGTTCAAATTACAAGAATTAATGAAGCAAATGTAGATGAAATAGATTCGATTAAATCAAATACTGTAAATACAAATGGATTAGAATTGTTTACTACTAAAGTTACACAACATGGGCAAGAAGGACAAGTAAAAAATACGTACCGTGTAACTTATCAAAATGGTAAAGAAGTTGGCAAAGAATTAATTGAGAGTACAGTTATAGTACCAGCAACAGATACAATAATTGAAACAGGTACAGTTCAACCTGGGGCATATTTTACAGGTAGATTAACAACATATGGTGGTGACTGTGCAGGTGGAAATGGAACTTCATCAACAGGAATCAAATTAAGTCCAATTACTGGAGTACAAGGTTCTAATAGCCCAAAACTAACTTATAATGGGCGTTCGTATTATTGTTTGGCAGCTGATCCTTCGATTCCTTTTGGAACTATTATTGAAATCTCTAATCATAATTTAAGTATTGAGTCAACTGCATATGGAATAGTTGTTGATCGTGGTGGTGCTATTAAAGGTAATAAAATCGATATCTTTAATGGAACAGAAGCTGGTAAGTATTTTACTGGTGGAACTTCAAACGATACGCAATTTAAAATTATTTCAGTTGGTAGTGGAAAGAACTTTTGGAAGTAAAGATCTTATATATAATTGATTATATATATTTAAATAAATATAAGTTTTTGATAAAGGCAGAGTTGTAAAAACGCTGCTTTTGTTTTTTTAAAATGTGTAACCATAGTATTCATAATTTATCACATGATTATTCGATAATTTTTAATTATGATAATAGTTATTAAAGAAAGGATATTGATTAAATGAAAAAAATAAAAAATTGGTTTTATAAACCGGTATTTACTTTAATATGTTATTTGCTGGCTATTCTTTTATTGGTATATGCGTTGTTTACTATGAAGAATTCATATGACTATATTAATTCTTTTGTTTTACAGGGAAGTGTTTCTTGGAGTGAGGATCTAACAGATATTATTTCATATTTTATTGGCAACTCAGTTAGTTATTTATTTTATGCATTTTCTTTTTTATTCTTTGGAAAAGTAATAAATTTATTAAATCCTAAGCAAATAAAAGAAGAAATTATTGAAAATGAAATAATTGAAGATAATGATCAATTAGTAGAAGAAAGAGAAGATGATCTGACAGAAGAAAGTGATGATGAACCAGTAGAAGAAAAAGATGATCAATTAGAAGAAGTAGTTGATAATGTAGATGAGGTAGTTGAAGAACAGTAATTAATAGTGAGAAGAAATGAATTAAATTTCTTCTTTTTTTGTGAAAAGAAATTGATTTAAATATTTTTATGAAGGGGAATAATACTTATTAGATAATTTTATGATTTACTAATCTAAGTTGATAATTGTTTAAAAAAGACAAAATTTGTAGTACAATAGATAACGATTAAGGAGGGAATATAAATGTATGATATTATAGTGGTAGGAGGCGGACATGCTGGAATTGAGGCAGCATTAGCACCAGCTAGAATGAATCAAAAAACATTATTAGTGACATCTAATTTTAATAATGTGGGAA
>BAHP02000169.1 GCA_000508865.1 Clostridiales bacterium VE202-01 | reverse complement strand
GGCCCAATCTAACCAGCCAAATTCCTGGGCATGTACTCGATAATAAATATCATAGTAATTAGCCATTTGACCAATTAACTTTATTTCAATAGCTTCTAATCTTTTTGATTGTCCACTTGTTCCTGATATTGCTCCATTACTTTGCCAGTTCTGCCAGCCGATATCTTGAATATGACTTCGATATTGAATACCTTCAATATTATTAGTAATATTTATTCTAATTGCTTCTAATCTCTTTGATTGACTTGTTGTTCCTGAAGTCGTACCATTACTTCGCAGATCCTGCCAGCCAATATCTTCAATATGAGTTTGATATGTTACTGATGGCTTTGAAACCGTTACTCTACAGCTTGCTGTTTTTCCATTGCTTGTTCTTACAGTAATTGTTGCCGTTCCTGCACTTTTTGCTGTAACTCTTCCTGCACTTACTGTTGCCACACTGCTGTTACTCGTTGTCCATGTTAGTGTTTTACTTTCTGTTGTGTTTGATGGCAGAATCGTTGCCTGTAATGTTTCTGTTTGATTTGGAATCAACGTCACTGTTGTTTTATTTAAAGATACACTCGTTATTGGAATATCATTAGAAACTGTTACTCTACAACTTGCTGTTTTTCCATTACTTGTTCTTACAGTAATTGTTGCCGTTCCCGCACTTTTTGCTGTAACTCTTCCTGCACTTACTGTTGCTACACTACTGTTACTTGTTGTCCATGTCAATGTTTTACTTTCTGTTGTATTTGATGGCAGAATCGTTGCCTGTAATGTTTCTGTTTGATTTGGTGCTAACGTCACTGCTGTTTTGTTTAATGAAACTCCTGTTATTGGAACAGTTGAACCAGGAACGGTAACGTTAAATGTAATGCTATTACTATCACTTCCGGTAACATTGATCACAATTCCACTATTACTTCCATCACTATAAAACAATGTATTATTATCCCAGCCACTAGTTGTCCCAATAGCTTTTCCAAAAGTACTACGACTATTTTTTGTTAGTACTGCATTATTTAAGTCGCCGCCACCTTTACCCAATCCTGTTTCTCCAGGTCTAAAAACATATAAATAGTCTTTTAGCCCCGTACTTGTTCCTGAAACATTTCCATCCGCTTCATTTACTCCTGTATTTATACGGTAGACAACTAAACCATCACTATTAGTTGTCACCTCTGGGTAAACATTATTTTGTTTTTCATAATATTCTATAACAAAAAATTCTTTATCATTATAAGGAGAGTATACTTTAACAGCTCTTTTTTCACTCGGATTCGTATATTGTGGCCGATTTAAAGTAACTGTGGTAGAATTGGTTATCGTTTGTAATTCATTGTTCCATCCTAAATTATTATACTCACTTGTCATGTATGCTAACATTCCTTGTGGACTATAACTTGTTGTAGTCGCCATAAGATCATAAAAACCTACAGGGACACCACTATCGTTATAACGATATAAATCAGGTAGACCCAAAATATGCATATATTCATGAATTATAGTACCATAAGTTCCTTGATTTAATGAGAAGACACCGCATTCAAAATTACTATCATATGTATTAATTAAATTATATGTATCGACCGTTTTATTATGTAATTTAACACTAAGGTTCATTCCACTAATTTTATGCGACCATAATAAATCTGACCACTCTACTTTATCTTCAGTTACCTTATTTCCTTCTAAGAAAAATGAAATTGCATCAACACACCCATCATTATTTTTATCAATGTCACTTGCGGAAAGTACTCTTTCTATACTTTCTTTTGATTTAGTAAGAATCTCATTTACCAATTCCCTCTCCCTTTGGGCTGCCTGACTAGCTGTATATCCATTAGGATTACTAGTACTCTTTTTCATATAATAACCTCTATTATTTGAAAGCATTACAGACACTACTTTTCCATTAGTATTTTGAGGAAAAAAATGAGTTGTTGTAGTCATTTTATTATATGTATATTTTTCAACATATTCTTTCATTGAAATTACTGGTACTTGTCCTATTGGAATTTGCATACTTGCGTTACCTGTATTCATCAATGCATTTGCTTTATTTAAAGTCGAAGCATCGTCCAAATCTGTACTTGTCATATCTGGAAATTCCACTAGTATAGCAATATAATTATTTTCTTGAATAGTACTAGATCTTAAACTACTATTATATGTAATTGAATCTTGTTCATCTCTTTCTAAACCATACATTTCAGTATAGTCAACTAATCCTCCTTCATGATCTTCTAATAAAGAAGTATCTAATTCTTCATCTTGAGCATTAACTGGCATTAATGCAAAACTTCCTATTACTAAAAAATTAACTATTAGTAATATTATTCCTAAATTTAATTTTCGATACATTTAATTCCTCCTCCTTTTTATAATTATCTTATTCTTAAATAATATCATAATTTTATCTTTAAAACCATCAATGATATTATAATTTTTCAATTAATATTTAATTCCACAATTGTTTAAACTAACAAATAGAGTATAATAGTTATATATCTTCATTGGAGGTAAAGTGTGAAAAATAATTGAACCCAATCGTGAGTAAAAACACAAAAAAAAGACGAACTTAAAAACAAGTTCAGTTTTATTTAGAAAAAACAGAATATTATTTAGGAATATCTTGAATTGTTGATACATCAAATCCCTG
>BAHP02000170.1 GCA_000508865.1 Clostridiales bacterium VE202-01 | reverse complement strand
AAACATGGAATGATCTAATCCCGGTATTACAAGAGGCCCAAGAAGTATTAGCTAATGAAAGTGCAAGTCAGGAAGAAGTAGATAATGTCTATAATGCATTAGTAAAGGCATACTTAGAGTTAAGATTAATTCCAGATAAGAGTTTATTGCAGGAATTGATCAATAAAGCTGAGACATTAAATGCCACAAATTACAGTGCAAAAACATGGTCAGTGATGACAAAAGCATTAGATAAAGCAAAAGCAGTATTAGATGATCCAAAAGCAACTCAGGAAGAAGTAGATAATGCTAAAGAAGTATTAGCTAAAGCAATGGCCGGATTAGAAGCAAACGAAGTAAGTAATCCAGTAAAAGCAGGTGATACAATAGCAAGTGTAGCTACTGGAGACGATAGTTTAATTGGTGTATTAGCAGGTATTGGGTTATTAAGCATGGTTACTGTTATAACAAGTTATAAAAAAAGGGGAAATCAATATTAAACGAAGAAACTGAAATAATTGTTTATAATAAATAAAGAAGAGCATAGGTTGTTATAAAGTTTTATAATGATCTATGCTTTTGGATTTAAAAAGACTATTTAATAATGTTGTTAATGTCATATTGGGTGGTTTTTTTAGATTTGATATTTTGATTATTTAAGCTGATATTATTATTTGAATTAAGAAGTTAACAGCTTTGTTTAATAATAGCTGTAGGAATTTTAGAAAAATTATAATAATATAGAATAATTAATAAGATAACTTGATGCCATTAGGTAACATTTACGATAAAATGTTACCTTTTTTACACATAAAAAAAATATCGATAATATAAATTAAATTAAAAAAATGTTATAATAATCTATATGGAATGCAAAAGCCAGAACTCCAAATACATGAATTATGAAGGGGTTGGAGTTTTAATGTATTCTAAATATTTTATAACAGATTATGAAAGTTAGGAGATGATATTGATAAAATAATTAAAATTATGATTGGGGAAAAGAATAATTAGAATTTTATGATGTTTTACTATGATAGATAGTAATGGAGGCAAAAAAATGAAGCGAGGAAAGAAAATTATAGGAGCATTATTAGCTGTAGCCCTTTTGATGAACATCCCTGCTGTTCATGCAAGTGCGAATACAGTTAGTGATAGCTTTAGAGTTGCATCATTCAATATTGCGGCTGGGAAAAAGCCAAATATTGAAGCAATGAACAGTGCTCTTGAACAGGAAAATATCGATGTTGTAGGAGTACAGGAAGTAGATATAAATACGGGACGTAATAATTACGATATGCTTGCTAAGTTTGAGGAATATGAATATTTTACAGACTCACATTTCCAAAAAACTATTGATTACAGTGGTGGGCAATATGGAATAGGATTATTATCAAGATATGAATTTAAAGAAAAAACAGGAGCTGCTCTTTCAAATGAAGGAAGTTATGAAGCAAGAGCATATGCTCGAGGTGTATTTGAAAAAGATGGTAAAGAAGTAGCTATTTATAATACACATTTAACTCATGAAAGTCAAAGTTTAAGAGCAAAACAAATGAGTGAAGTTTTGGCGGCGATGGATGCAGATCCAACACCATATAAAATTTTGACAGGTGATTTTAATACTGATCAGTCAATTACTGAAAATTATCCAATGATGAAAAATTATAATCTAGCTAATGGTAAAGATGGGATTTGGCATAATACATATAATCAGTATGATTCATCTATGAATGTATATTGTATCGATAATATTGTTACTACTAGAAATATCAAAGTTAATGAGGTAAAGATGGTAGAAACTGGATTATCTGATCATAATATGCTTTACATTGATTGTCAGTTACTTGATCAGGAAGAACCATCAAGACAATTATTAGATTGTTTATTAGCTGATGCTAAAGATGTAAAAGGATCTGGATATGAGACAGATAGCTATCAAGCATTACAAGATGCGATTGGTGATGCTGAGCAATTAGCAGCTAATAGTAGTCAAGATGAAATTGACAATGTTATTGCATTATTGGAAGCAAAATTATCAGAATTAGTACCATTAAAAACATTAGAAAATACACTAATTCCTAAACCAGTTGAAGTATATGAAACAAATGGTGAGTTTACATTAAATAATGAAACAGTTATTAATGTAAAAGGAAGAACTAGTGATGAAACAAGTGAATTAGCTAAAATTGGGGAATATATTGCAACGAAGTTTAGAGTATCAACTGGATATCCATTAACAGTTGTAAATGACAGTGATGCTATTGATAACAGCATTGTTTTAACAACAGCCGATAATGAAGATCAGGGTGAAGAAGGCTATACTATTGATACTGGTGACAGTGGCGTTAAAATCGTTGCTAATCAGCCAGCAGGTGTGTTTAGAGCAGTGCAGACTTTAAGACAGATGTTACC
>BAHP02000171.1 GCA_000508865.1 Clostridiales bacterium VE202-01 | reverse complement strand
GGAGAGATCATTGAAAACTAAACAGAATTAAGAAACACACGTCAAAGAAGGATCCGGAAACGGATAGAAGAGAAAAAGAAGAGCTAAACAAACGAAAGATTGTAAAGATAAAGAGACAATGGAGAGTTTGATCCTGGCTCAGGATGAACGCTGGCGGCGTGCCTAATACATGCAAGTCGAACGCGGGCAGCAATGCCCGAGTGGCGAACGGGTGAGTAATACATAAGTAACCTGCCCTTTACAGGGGGATAACTATTGGAAACGATAGCTAAGACCGCATAGGTAAAGATACCGCATGGTAAGTTTATTAAAAGTGCCAAGGCACTGGTAGAGGATGGACTTATGGCGCATTAGCTAGTTGGTGAGGTAACGGCTCACCAAGGCGACGATGCGTAGCCGACCTGAGAGGGTGACCGGCCACACTGGGACTGAGACACGGCCCAGACTCCTACGGGAGGCAGCAGTAGGGAATTTTCGGCAATGGGGGGAACCCTGACCGAGCAACGCCGCGTGAAGGAGGAAGGTCTTCGGACTGTAAACTTCTGTTATAAAGGAAGAAAGGCGGATACAGGGAATGGTATCCGAGTGACGGTACTTTATGAGGAAGCCACGGCTAACTACGTGCCAGCAGCCGCGGTAATACGTAGGTGGCAAGCGTTATCCGGAATTATTGGGCGTAAAGAGGGAGCAGGCGGCAGCAAGGGTCTGTGGTGAAAGACTGAAGCTTAACTTCAGTAAGCCATAGAAACCGGGCAGCTAGAGTGCAGGAGAGGATCGTGGAATTCCATGTGTAGCGGTGAAATGCGTAGATATATGGAGGAACACCAGTGGCGAAGGCGACGATCTGGCCTGCAACTGACGCTCAGTCCCGAAAGCGTGGGGAGCAAATAGGATTAGATACCCTAGTAGTCCACGCCGTAAACGATGAGTACTAAGTGTTGGGAGTCAAATCTCAGTGCTGCAGTTAACGCAGTAAGTACTCCGCCTGAGTAGTACGTTCGCAAGAATGAAACTCAAAGGAATTGACGGGGGCCCGCACAAGCGGTGGAGCATGTGGTTTAATTCGAAGCAACGCGAAGAACCTTACCAGGTCTTGACATACTCATAAAGGCTCCAGAGATGGAGAGATAGATATATGGGATACAGGTGGTGCATGGTTGTCGTCAGCTCGTGTCGTGAGATGTTGGGTTAAGTCCCGCAACGAGCGCAACCCTTATCGTTAGTTACCATCATTAAGTTGGGGACTCTAGCGAGACTGCCAGTGACAAGCTGGAGGAAGGCGGGGATGACGTCAAATCATCATGCCCCTTATGACCTGGGCTACACACGTGCTACAATGGATGGAGCAGAGGGAAGCGAAGCCGCGAGGTGGAGCGAAACCCAGAAAACCATTCTCAGTTCGGATTGTAGTCTGCAACTCGACTACATGAAGTTGGAATCGCTAGTAATCGCGAATCAGCATGTCGCGGTGAATACGTTCTCGGGCCTTGTACACACCGCCCGTCACACCATGAGAGTTGATAACACCCGAAGCCGGTGGCCTAACCGCAAGGAGGGAGCTGTCTAAGGTGGGATTGATGATTGGGGTGAAGTCGTAACAAGGTATCCCTACGGGAACGTGGGGATGGATCACCTCCTTTCTAAGGAGAAAGAAGAGAAGTGAAGTTTCATTAATACTGTTTAGTTTTGAGTGATGCTCAGGAGGAGTATTGCTTAAAAGAGATCATTGAAAACTGGATAATAGAAGAAATTTGCGATAGAAAAGAAGAGATCGAGATAAGAAGATTATTGAGGTCTTTCTAGAGAAGTCGAAAACTAAGAAAAGAATCACTGAAGAGACGAAAGTAAATAGTAAAGTGATCAAGAACACCAATAGGTAAAGTAAGAAAGAGCGTATGGCGGATGCCTAGGCACAGAGAGGCGAAGAAGGACGCAGCAAACAGCGAAATGCGACGGTAAGCAGTAAGCATGCGAAGAGCCGTCGATATCCGAATGGGGGAACCCACCCGGAGTAGAGACCGGGTATCCTGAAGTGAAAAAATAGCTTCAGAGAGGTGAGACTCAGGGAACTGAAACATCTAAGTACCTGAAGGAAGAGAAAATAAAGAAATGATTCCCTAAGTAGTGGCGAGCGAAAGGGGAGGAGCCCAAACCGATCCAAGGATCGGGGTTGAAGGACTGTCGAGAAAGAGCAAGAAGACATTATAGACGAACGGAATGGGAAGTCCGGCGAAACAGGGTGAGAGCCCCGTAGTCGAAATAGTGAGGAAGCTTGAGACAGCACCTGAGTACGGCGGGACACGAGGAATCCTG
>BAHP02000172.1 GCA_000508865.1 Clostridiales bacterium VE202-01 | reverse complement strand
ACCAAATGAAGCATGGTGTACAGATATAACTTATATATACACACATGATGAAGGATTTGTATATCTAAACAGTATGATGGATTTATATTCAAGAAAAATAATAGCCTGGACATTAAGTAAAACACTGGAGGTGGATGAGGTATTAAAATGTCTGGAAACAGCAAAGAGCAGAAGAAAAACAGCCAATCCAGTAGTAATACAAAGCGACTATGCTGAAGAAAAAACTATACCGAAGTTTTGATAACGGTATAGGAAAATACTTTAATTCTTCGGTATAGTCGCTTTTATACTGAATTCGGTATAATACCGAAGATGGAACTCGATGCAAAAGTAGGGAAACTGAAACTTGCTAAAGCCAACTATCTTTCACAGAAATATGAACTTGAAGACAGAATTTTAAAATACTATCCACAAAAAATCAAACTCATTGAAGAAAGAATTGATTGTTTAGAAGCGGATATTGAATCAGCTGTTCCTCAAAAAGAATTTGTAGAAATGACGATTAAGGATATGAAAATAACTGATAAAAAACAGGCAGGGCAGGCAATTCTATTAGCCTGTCAGCAGCTGAAATCTTAGGAGGAAATTACAATAGGAAACTATCGAGGATTTGAAATGCAGTTAAGATATAATTCTTTTCATAATGAGCATATTTTGACTTTGAAAAAACATTTAAGCTATCCTGTTGAACTTGGAAATGATGTCTATGGAAATATTACCCGTATTGATAATGTAGTAGATTCCATTCCTAAAAAACTGGAAATAGAAAAAGCAATATATGATGAAACCAGTCAGCAGTTTATCAATGCAAAAGAAGAAGTGGAAAAGCCTTTTGAAAAAGAAGATGAACTGCAAAATTTAAGTCAAAGATTATCAAAATTGAATAAAGAACTGGATATTGGAGGAAAGAATGACAAGGAATCATTATCATTTGATTATGATACTCCTGAAGAAGATAATTGTCCTTCAGTATCACTGGAAAGATAGAGTGAAATTTTAATGACATTGATTATAAATTGGTGTACAATATAACAATAAAGGAGGCATGAATATGGATAAGATTAATATCAATGATTTTCCTAGTTTAGATGGTGTATCGCTTATTCCTACAAAAACTTTGCAAGTTATTATAGATATATATAATGACGAAGTTGAAAAAGAAATGTACAAATTTGAAAATGCTGTGAAGAAAAAAGCCAATCTTATAAAAGAAGGAAAAGTAAAAGCATATTCAGATGGCGAATTTTTTGAACTTCTAGAAGGAGAAGGGCTATAGTGTGAAGGTTATTATTGATGAGAGTGTTTTTCTATTTTTAAAAGAAAACAGAATAAAACTTTCACAACAGTTTAAAACAGTTGTCAGTCATTTAAAACTTAACCCAAGAATGTATGCAATGATCACAGATGATGATAGCATTCGACATTTTGTTATAGAAGGTATTGATTTTGGATATATGATTGATGGTGAAATGGTTATTATTTCAGATTGTAGATTTGTAAAATCAAATACAAAATTAAAAGTAAGATAGGATCAGTTTATAAACTGATTCTTTTTTGTAAGGTCGACAATACTATTTGTCGGCTTTTTATTTTTGGAGGAGTGAAAGATGAAGAAATTTTTAAAGCCAGAGGAATTGGCAGAGGTTAAAAAGTTAGACTTACTGACATATTTATCTAACTATGAACCTAATGAACTTGTCAGAAGATCACGCAATGATTATGTGACAAGAACACATGACAATCTGCATATGACTAATGGCATGTGGATGTGGTGGTCAAGAGGAATCGGAGGTAAAACAGCTCTTGAATTTGATTAAAGTTTATGATATGCCTTTTTTAGATGCTGCACTTCTGATATATCAATGTATTACAAAATGGATTGTTAACACTTTTTTGGACAATTTTTATGAGAACAGTCGATATTCAACGGGTGTTTTATAATCTAATGATCCATGTATTCTGATATTATTATACCAGTTAACATAATCAAATAATTCTAATTCCAATTCTTTAAAATTATTAAATTTTCTATTAAATGCAAATTCTGTTTTAACTATTTTATACGTTGCTTCTGCTACTGCATTATCATACGGGCATCCCTTTGCACTTAATGAACGTGTTATTTCAAAGGTTTCTAATACTTCTTCTATGATTTTATTTTTAAATTCATTTCCTCTATCGCTTTTCATATCGATACTAAAGTACGATTAGGGGAAATACATTAACACGGAATCGAGGAATGGTA
>BAHP02000173.1 GCA_000508865.1 Clostridiales bacterium VE202-01 | reverse complement strand
GCTAAATAACACATGTTGGAATGATAATATTGTACCTACTGCTGTTGAAAATATTTTTCTGAGACAATTGGAAAACAGTCTCCTTCCGATTATGATATTATAAATAGATACTGGAATTATCATAAAAAAAATCTCTTGCGAATGATGATTTGAGTTTATTTAACCTAATAAGAATTATGGAGCAAAAGTATAATTGGAATTTATCCCACATGGATTTTTCTGGCTTAGATTTAAGAAAAATATGTTTAAATGGTGTGACGTTATCTGAAAATACACAATCTGCGATTTTTTGTAATTCATTGATATCAGAATATACTTTTTCTCCCCAAGGTCATCATGCGGCAATTATGCAAGCCTTTTTCCTTGAGGAACATCCAAAATATTTATATACCAAAGATTTGCATGGGAATTTAGGTGTCTATGATATTGAAACAGATAAAAGAATTTCATTATATCATGGAAGGTATTATGGTGGAAGAACACACTTTCTGTTAGCAGGTTCATCTTCGAATGCTTTGATGATGCCAAATATAAAAAAGGATTTTTTAGGTGAACAGCTTATGGGAATGGATATCGTAAATCCGAATACCCAAACAGCTGAACATATTGGGATACCACGCAAACACTTTTTCAGGAGTGTAATTATTCAATATATTGTAAACAAAAAGCAATGGTTAGTTGCTGATAGGAATAATAACAAAGTATGTTTGGTCGATGAGACATCTGAAAATGAATGCTGTATTTGGGATATAAGTCCAGCATTTTGTTATCATAAGTTGATTGAAAATAGGAATCAATCCATTATACTTTTAAGTATGATTAGCAAAAATAAGCCTTATCAAGAACAAATTATACGATATGAAGTCGAGTCTAACTTATGTAAATGCATTTATACTGGTGATATACTTATCGGTTATCAGAATGCATCGTTATCAGATGATGGATCATTACTTGCTGTCAGTAATAAAAAATCCTGTGTGGATTTGATAGACGCAACTAATGGCTCAATAATTAAAAATCTCATCCCGATTAATGGACCAAATAATTTTCATAATGCTTATATACTCTTAAGTCCTGACAATCAATGGTGTGTTTGGTATAGTCCAAATGGTGATAGTATATTTCCGTGGGATGTTTATGTTTGGAATATATGGAAGCCGAATTTATTCTTTACAACGCAATACAGTGATATAATTTCTAGCTCATGTTTTTCCTTGGATAGTAAAAAAATAATCATAGGTCTATTTGATGGATCCATTGATACAATTTCACTAGATGATTTCACTGTTCATAGATTAGCAGTAGGTTATCGTGTTGACCAAAAAATGTTCAATATTGATAATATTTTATATGTAAGGCGCAGTGATGGTGTTTATCAGAAATGGGATATTGAAAACCAGCGAGTGCTTGAAAGACCGTGTAAATATTTATTCCCGGAACAAAAAATATTTGAGCTCACAAAATCGGGGAAACAATGGTTTAGTGTCAATCGCAATATATTGAAAATATGGAATTCTGTTATTAATAAAGTCGAGCAAATAGGGGTATTTCAAGGAGACAATATACTGTTTTCAAATGAGGCAAATCATCTTTTAATGGAAATTCAATATGAGATGGACTTAAAAGGAATTCGCTATTGTTTACATAACATCGATGAACATAGCACTTCTCAAGTTAGTGAAATAATAATCCCTGATATTTTAAATCAGCAAATTGTTATAAAGAAAGTTTATTTAACAGAATATGGACCATATGTTGTTTTTCTAATTCAGAAGGGTGTGATAGACAAAGTATTTGATAAAGAAGGAATTATAATTTGGAATTTAAATAATGATGAATTGAGATTATTACACTGGTTTAATCATGACACTATTTATCTTGATCAAAAATATGAATTAAGCGATTACGGAAATATCTTAATGATTTGTTTCTATCATCCAATCCATTATTACATAGTACATTTAGAAAATGGATTTATTAAAAACTATAAAACAGTATATTTACCGAGCAGAGTATTTACTTCTAGGAAAATAGAAAGTATTAGATCAATTTCTGTTCATAAAAAGGGGGAAAAGCAATCCCCATTGAATGGTACGTTGCTGATAGCCCCAGATGGTACTATTGTCACTGATTCTAATCAGGGATATAGAAATTTTAACAAGCCCGAAGAGGATATAATACCAGAAGGAGCAATATCCATATATTTAGGAAATGCAATGAGTTCC
>BAHP02000174.1 GCA_000508865.1 Clostridiales bacterium VE202-01 | reverse complement strand
TTATACAGTGAATATATTATTTCTTTTAATACTTAACGATTTGTAGTATAATATCCATGGTGATAAAATGAAAATTAAATTATATTTTGGACAGGAAGATACGATAAAAAAATCGGGAATTGGACGTGCTTTTATTCATCAGAAAAAAGCCCTTGAATTAAATGGTATTTCATATACAGTTGATAAAGCAGATCTAGATTATGATATTTTACATATTAATACTGTTTGGCCTGATAGTATTAAAATGATTAATCAAGCACGGGAAAATAATAAGAAAATAGTGTATCATGCGCATAGTACAGAAGAAGATTTTAGAAATTCATTTATGTTTTCAAATTCAGTATCAGGTATATATAAAAAATGGTTGATTAGTTTATATACTAAGGGTGATCATATAATTACACCTACACCATATTCAAAAAGAATATTAGAATCTTATGGAATCACATTGCCAATTAGTGCTATATCTAATGGAGTAGATTTGTCACAATTTAATCCTACTGATAAACAAATAGATTTATTTAAAAATAAGTTTGGTATTGAAGATAATGATGTAATAATTATCTCGGTTGGCTGGTTATTTGAACGTAAAGGTTTTGATACTTTTATTGAAGTGGCTAGAAGATTACCTAGTTATAAATTTATGTGGTTTGGAGATGTCAAATTATCTCATCCAACTAAGAAGATAAAAGATCTTTTGGATAACTTGCCTGATAATGTGATTTTACCTGGATATGTTAGTGGCGATATAATCAAAGGTGCATACGGAAGAAGTAATATCTTTTTTTTCCCATCACGAGAAGAGACAGAAGGAATTGTTGTGTTAGAGGCTTTGGCATGCAAGTGTAATGTCTTATTGCGTGATATTCCAGTATTTTCAGATTGGTTAGAAGATGGTGTTAATTGTTATAAAGGTAATGATACTGATGATTTTGTTGATATTATTAATAAAATGATTGAAGGTGAGTATCCTTCATTGGTTGATCAAGGTTATGAGGTAGCTAAACAAAGGGAACTGTCAAAAATCGGAAAAGAATTATTAGAGGTATATGAAGAAACACTTAGACTCTAATTTGAGGTGATTTTATGGATAAGAAATCTAATAAGAAATATGTTTTTAATATTTTATTAATTTTAATATTAGGAGCAGCTGTTATTTATTTAACAATGAAGGATGATCTACAAGCTTCATTGAAAGCGCTGATGTCGGCTTCTCCGATGTGGATTTTATTTTCCTTTATCTTGATGGGAGTATATTTTGTTCTTGATGGTTTAAATTTATATACGTTTGGTCGTTTATACAAAAAAGATTATCGTTATAAGCAGGGATTTGTAAATGCTATTTCGGGTACTTTTTTTAATGGAATTACACCTTTTTCTAGTGGTGGACAATTCGCACAAGTATATATTTTTAATCGTCAGGGAATCCAGCCGACGAATTCGGCAAGTATTTTATTAATGGCTTTTATTGTATATCAAAGTATTCTTGTTTTATTTACAGCGGTGATTATGATTTTTAAATATAGTATTTATAGTTCTATATATAGTGAGTTTTTTTCATTAGCTATAATTGGTTTTTTAATTAATTTTTTTGTTATTGCAGGATTATTTTTAGGTGCTAAATCTAAAAAACTTCAAAATTTTATCTGTAATAATATCATAAAATTTTTAAGTAAAATTCGTATTGTAAAGAATTATACAGATACTGCATTTAAAATTTCGAAGTCATTAGAAAATTTTAGAGAAGAATTGAATATTTTACAGCGCAATAAAAATATTTTAATAAAATCATCAATAATAAATCTTTTTAAACTAATAATTATTTATAGTATCCCTTTTTTTGCGGCCAAAGCTCTTCATATAGATGTATCAATAAAACAATTACCTAATTTTATAGGTATTTGTTCGTTTGTGTATATGATTACAGCTTTTGTGCCTATTCCAGGGGCTAGTGGAGGTAGTGAAGGGGTGTATTTTATGTTATTTTCACCATTACTGGGAGCAGTTGGAACTCCCACGACAATGCTGATTTGGCGTTTTATTACATATTATTTAGGATTGATTATTGGTGGTTTAATTTTTGCAGTTAATAAAGAGATAAATAGAACGGAGTAAAAGTGTGAAAAA
>BAHP02000175.1 GCA_000508865.1 Clostridiales bacterium VE202-01 | reverse complement strand
TAAAAAAAGAATTTTCACATAAAATATATATTATTGCCAGTATTTATTAGTTGTAATATTTAAATCTATCAACCACATCAATCTCTTATTAAGTTTTTTCCGGTTTCCTAAAAAATATAAAAAGAAGTATTAACTTCGTTAACAACAAACGATCTTAAAACTTCTTCCTTATTATTTAATCATATCTATTTTTTGCTTAAAAACTTTAAAATCTTCTTTAAAAATCAATTATTCCATCTAATGTTTGCCTATTAAGCTTTCTGCCTGTTCTGGCAGTCTTGATTGATATTTTTTAATCATTTTAATACATGTTTGTATAATTCCCAGCCCAATACCTTTTTTGATTCCTTTGGTTATTTTCATACTCCAGTTTAACTGTTCTTCTCTTATCAGTGCTAATTCTCTTTCGTTTCCTAAATCCTATAGATCTTTCTTGAATTCATTGCACGTTTTTAATGATATCTTCCGCTTGGTCTTTTATTTTATCATCATGACTGTTTTTTATAAACAAGCTACACAGTCTATTCAGTCCACTTAGTTCCTCTTTTTACATAATTATTAATTTCTTTCATATGAACATAATATAGATTCAACGTTTCCATTCGCTTTATTCATCTCTAAATATATAACATTCTGGTAAACTGAAAACGTTTCTTTTCATGGCCATGCATTTGAATTAGGATAATCATTTTCATCTTTGATCATATATCTAAAAAGATATTTTTAACATTGACATGGCTTTGATTTCGAGAAACGATAAGTTCTTTAGAAGATGCTGGAAATCAACCAAATCAATTTTTTCTTAGCTTTAAAAATATCATTATCTTGAAAAAAAGCATATATAAATAATAAATCATTACTAAATATTTGTATTCTCGATAATACTCTCTTCATAAATCATATATTTTCTATCTCGTTATCTTTTACAATCTAAAAAGAAAAACTATATTGATTCTAATAAATTATCATAAAAAACACAAAACAGTTTATTTATTTTCTATTTAAAATCATGCTTTTTAATAATCATTCAAAAATAGATATCTATAACATAATAACATTAAAAATATAAGACTAACTGCTAATCGTATCCTTGTATTCTTTGATATTTTCCAGCAATTCTTCATAAAAGGCCTCCGCATCTAGAATATATAGTGTAGAAGTGCCTCTATGCTTTATTTTAACTTTATGTTTACTAATTAAAGTTACATCCTTAATATTTTTATAATCAACTAATGCTGGCATAATTCCAATTCCCTTAAATTCATAAATCAACATAGAATCATTGAATATTTTCATATTATATTTAGTCGTTAACATCATTAATACAACAAACGATAAAATAACTCCAATAATTACTTTCGAGCGATTATGATCTAGTGCAAAATAAATACATACACCAACAATTACAAAGAAAAAAACAATTGAAAAAATCAACATTCGAAACTCTTTATACTTCATCTAAACACCTCTTTAATAGACAATAGTATAACATATTATAAAATAAAAACAACCTTTCACTATTTACATACAAAGCAATCGCATAAAAATAAGTATCAAATAGCTTACTCTATTTATTGTTGAATCCTATTACACCTTAATTTACGTACTAGCTCTATTATGTATTTCAATCTATTTTTTTGGACTTAACCTTTGGCACACTTCTATAAAAACCGCTTACTAAAATATAATCAAGATGACAACTTATACTACCTTGATTATCTGTCCGCAAATGATTAGAAAACTAGAAGAAAAAGTAGCCTGATTTGAACCGCCCCTGTCAAGTAGACAGGTGAAATAATTAAAATTGTTAGTGATGAAGTTGTCGATGAGACAACTTCATTTTCTTATGCAGTTAAAACATTTACATTCACTTCATCATCAATCAAATAATTAAGTAAAAGCCTGTTAGTATTAGCTCTTGTTAAACCTTTAAAATCTAAAAACAGTAATTCCCAAGTATCTGATCTCATTTAGCGAAAAATTCGTTTATACTTTTATCCTTATTCCCAAAAAACTTCTTTTTATCAGTAAATTTTCTTTATAAGCAAAAAAATGAGAAATACAACAATATGTATATCTCATTATTATGTATCAACTCATTAAATTTT
>BAHP02000176.1 GCA_000508865.1 Clostridiales bacterium VE202-01 | reverse complement strand
GGAAAAGGTATACTGTAGATGACTAACTAAATGAGTCAATTACAATATACCAGGAGAAATTAACTATGAATGAGCATAATATCATTAACGGCATCGAAAATTCATGTAGAATTATTGCTGGCGTATTAGGAGACATATCTCCAATTCCAGGGACTGGTGTATTATTGGATTTGGGAATAGACTTGATAGTTAGCAAGACACATTCGTATATCGATATGTATGAGTATGATAGAATATTAAGTCCCCGAGTAGCGAAAAAATTGAAAATTAAATCAGATTATTCTTTAGTACATGATCTTCTTTACGATGGATTAAGACGCGTAAATGCACTGCGTTTTGATGATATTCATTTTGAGTCTTCGTTTTTTGAAGAAGCAGAATATAATCCTGACAAATTAGCAAATCAGACTATTAAGTATCTAGGAGATTTGCAGGAAACTGAGTTTGCAGATATACATAAATCGTTATCATTTATTTTTGCAGCATATCTTTTGCATTGGGTTGAGCAAGATGAATATCTCTCGTTCCTGCTATCAAAAACTGTAAACCTTGAGAGAAGAATCTCAAAAATTGAAAAATACACATGCTTGAATGGAATAAATTCATTTGAAGATGCTGCCACAGATATTTCTTATTGGAATGATATTATTAAAAAGTATGAAAAGTCCATATATCTTTATAATGATCTATTTATAGAACATAAGTTCATAAGAGAAATACTGCCAAAAATAAAGTTTTCAACTCATGAACACTCTTTATCCGAATATGTAACAGATTCTTTAAGAATCAAGCAATCGATTCATTTATATTTAAATGGAGTAGGAGGTGCAGGAAAAACTGTTTCTCTTATAGCATTAAGTTATGAATTACTAGAGAATGGAATACCTGTAGTTTTCATTCCACTCAACAGAATAGATGATTCTGGAACGGCAACATTACCTATTGCTAAGTGGATAAAAGATAGAATTCTTATCTTAGATGACAGATATACTGAAATAAGTATAGCTGCTAAATATGAAAAGATGTTATCCTTAATAGTTTCCAGTGATGTTCCATTTTTGTTAATCCTTGATGGTGTTAATGAAATGAATAATCCGAGTCAGCTTGCAAAAGAATTAGAAGTATGGAACTCTTTAAAATCTGTGTCTGTTATTATTTCTAGCAGAAACAACGAATTCTATAATTTAGGTAATAGTACTCAGTTTGAACATTGTGAAATGTTGCCGTTGACCGATGATGCAATTGACGAGTGTTTAAAAAATCGAAATATAATAATAGATAATGAACCTCCGATTTTAAAAATAATCCTGCAACTACCCCAAATGATTGCTTTATATGTAGGAACATCTTATGCAAAGGATAAGTATTATCATTCGAAGGGACTTGATTGGCGTAAGAATAATTGTATCTCTGATGTAATACATAACTACATGGTTTGTCAGATTGCAGAAGTTGTGTATAATAAGCAGCTATGCTCAGCATATACGGCATTGGTCGCAATGAATTATATATTACCAAAATTAGCATGGAATATTTATATAAGCGAAACAAACAGTATCAGTCAACGAAATATTTTTGACTGTGTAAACCAAGTTGTTAAAATGTTCGGTTCTGAGGAATATAAATCAGAGATTATTGAAAATGTACTTAAACCATCTGATAAGTTGAATATAAGATCAATATTATTCCTTTTGTTAGATCAGTTGAATTTACTTGATGAATTTGAAAAATCAAATTATTGGTTTACTCATCAAAACTTTTTTGACTTTTTCTTGTGCAAGTATTGGATTAATTGCGCGGAATACTCTATAGAACATCATAGAAAAACATGTGTTATTCGGTGAATTATTTTAATTAAAATAACAGCTATTTAGTCAAACAAAAATAATAAACATAGAAAAATAGTTAAAATAATTTGATAAAATGATAGGCAAATTATTTTAACTATTTTATTATTA
>BAHP02000177.1 GCA_000508865.1 Clostridiales bacterium VE202-01 | reverse complement strand
TTGCTATGATCGATGTAAACGTACCTGGTGAGTATAGTGCAAAAGTTAGTATTGAAGATACCAGTAAAAACAAAACCGAAAAAGAATTTAGGGTCATTGTTGTTGCGCTTGTAGCTGATCCAAATGTAGAGATAACTAGTGAAGTTCAAACAGATCCAGTTACAGGGCAGAAAAAAACAGTTGTAACAACAAAGCCAAAACAAAATACAACTACTAATAGTTCATCAAATTCTGGTAGTTCAAGTAGCAGTAATCATAGTTCTAATAAACCTTCTAGTGGAAATACAAATAATTCATCAAGTGGAAATTCAGACAGTACAAATCAACCATCAAGTGGAGGTAATTCAAGTTCTGGAGGAAGCGGTAGTTCAGGAAATTCTTCGAGTGGGGATACAGCTAAACCTGTAGATAGAACGATATATGTATCTTATTATTGTAAAGAAGGTGATGCAGTTATTTTTGCAGATTGGCAAGGCAAAGAATCTGTTTGGAATTCAATCAAAGATAAAGTTTTACCTGAAGGATATTATGATTATAAAATTGAATATTTAAATTAAAATATAAAGACAATTCCTATTGGATTGTCTTCTTTTATTTTTAGGAGGTAAAAGTTATAATGAAAAAATATAATTGCAGAGATCCTTGTAATTAATATATTTTAAGAAATAATCCAACTGCAACCTTATTAAGGTTGTTTTTTCTAAAAAGAAAGGAATTTAATTGAAGAAAATTAAATAAAAGGTTAGATAAATGAAGAAAATAATACGAAATTGGAAACAGTTGATCATTGCTATGGCAATGATTTTCAGTGTTATATCTACAAATTTAAGTACTGTCAGTGCTGATGAAGGTACAGCCAGCTTTACATGGGGTGAAGAGATCGTGTATCCTAGCTGGCTTGGGAACTGGTCAACTAAAATGTGTTATATTGGTGGAAATCTAGCGTACTGTTTAGAAGCTAGTAAGGATACACCTCCAGAAAATACAAATGCACGCTATGTAATTTCTACAAATGAAGCTTTATTAAAAGTCTTATATTATGGCTATGGTGGACCAGGAGATGTATTTAAAGATGATACAGTGTCGACAGATAAGGAAAAATACTTATTTACACATATCATGGCCAGTTATGCATACAGTGGTGATCTATATGGTGGAAATACTTGGGATTATTTGACCAGTATTGGTGTTGGTTTAAAAACGAGATATGATCAAATTCAGTCTATGCCTATACCAGAAAATATTTTACGTTTTAATGATCAAAATAATCCTACATTTATCGCTTATTATGAAAATGGAATTCAGCGTACTGAAGATATCACATTAAATACCAATGAATCTGCGGTTGTATATATTCCTCTGCAGGATGAAGTTGAGCTGCACAATGTAACTAAAGGAACTGTTAGTACTGGAACTGTCGCTGTAAATGGCGGTGATACTTTTTATTTGAGCGCACCAATGAAAGCATTAGATGATTATTCAAGTGGACAGTTAAGTGGGGAAGGATTATTGAAATATGCTCCTTTAGTTATTCAGGGAACAGGAAATTATCAAAGTGAAGGTACTATTTCAAAAATAAATGATCCAATGACAGTACAATTAAACGTTAATTGGTTAAAAGTTGGTTCTTTAGAACTTACTAAAACTAACACTAATAAAGATTTGATCGATGGGGCTGTTTTTAATTTAAAAATCAGTATCTTTTGATGGTTATGATGAAAATATTACAGTCACTGATGGTAAGATCAAAGTTGATAATCTGCTTGCCGGTACTTATAAATTGAAGGAAGTTTTGGCTCCTGAC
>BAHP02000178.1 GCA_000508865.1 Clostridiales bacterium VE202-01 | reverse complement strand
CTGCTATGATCGATGTAAATGTACCTGGTGAGTATAGTGCAAAAGTTAGTATTGAAGATGCCAGTAAAAACAAAACCGAAAAAGAATTTAAGGTCATTGTTGTTGCATCTGCAGCTGATCCAAATGTAGAGATAACTAGTGAAGTTCAAACAGATCCAGTCACAGGGCAGAAAAAAACAGTTGTAACACCAAAACCAAAACAAAATACAACTACTAATGGTTCATCAAATTCTGGTAGTTCAAGTAGCAGTAATCATAGTTCTAATAAACCTTCTAGTGGAAATACAAATAATTCATCAAGTGGAGGTAATTCAAGTTCTGGAGGAAGCGGTAGTTCGGGTAATTCTTCGGGTGGAAACAGTAATTCAGGAAGTTCTTCTAGCGGTAGTACGAATAATAATGGATCTTCAGGAGGAAGTATACAGATAGTTACAAAATATACTTGTAATGATCATGGTGGAGAATATAATTCACTTGAAGAACTTGTTGCTGCTGGACATGGGGAATGTTTGGGTGGTTATACTGAATATGGTAGTACAATAATTAAGTAGGCAATTCATTTAAATGGATTGCTTTTATTTTTGAAAATAATAGGAAGGGAAAAATTATGAGCATATACAATTGTAGAGATCCATGTTATTAAATCGGCAACCACATAAGGTTGCTTTTCTATATAGAAAAAATAAAAACAGAAAGGAATTTAATTTAAGAGAATTAAATAAAAGGTTAGATAAATGAAGAAAATAATACGAAATTGGAGACAGTTGATCATTGTTATGACAATGATTTTCAGTGTTGTATCTACAAATTTAAGTGCAGTTAGTGCTGATGGAGGTACAGCCAGCTTTACATGGGGTGAAGAGATCATGTATCCCAGCTGGCTTGGGAACTGGAGTACGAAGATGTGCTATATTGATGGAAATCTAGCGTACTGTTTAGAGGCTAGTAAGGATACACCTCCAGAAAATCTCAATGCACCTTATGTAATCGATAATAATGAAGCGTTGCTTAAAGTTTTATATTACGGTTATGGTGGACCGGCTGATATTTTTAAAGATGATACAGTGTCGACAGATAAGGAAAAGTATTTATTTACACATATCATGGCTAGTTATGCTTACAGTGGTGATCTATATGGTGGCAATACCTGGGATTATTTGACCAGTATTGGTGTTGGTTTGAAAACAAGATATGATCAAATCCAGTCTATGCCGCTACCAACTAATACATTGACTTTTAATGGTTCAAATGATTTTACTACTAATGCATATTTTGAAGAGTCAAGTAAAAAACAAAGAACAGAGGATATCACATTAAATACTAGTGAATCTGCTACCATCAATATTCCATTACAGGATGGTGTGGAATTGCATAATGTGACAAAAGGAACTGTTAGTACTGGAACTGTTGCTGTAAATGGCGGTGATACTTTTTATTTGAGTGCGCCAATGAAAGCATTAGATGATTATTCAAGTGGAGCTTTGTCTGCTGATAATTTGCTTAAATATGCACCTCTTGTAATCGAGGGAACAGCTAGCACACAAAGTGAAGGAACATTATCGTTTACAAGAGATCCTCAAAGATTAAAATTAAATGTTAATTGGTTAAAAGTCGGTTCTTTAGAACTTACTAAAACTAATACTAATAAAGATTTGATCGATGGGGCTGTTTTTAATTTGAAATCAGTATCTTTTGATGGTTATGATGAAAATATTACAGTCACTGATGGTAAGATCAAAGTTGATAATCTGCTTGCCGGTACTTATAAATTGAAGGAAGTTTTGGCTCCTGAT
>BAHP02000179.1 GCA_000508865.1 Clostridiales bacterium VE202-01 | reverse complement strand
AGGTGGATAAAGCTAAAGATACTTTAACAAAAGCAATCGAAGGATTAGAAAGTACATCAGTTGTAAAAACAGGTGATACAACAAGTGTTGCTACAGGCGATGATGTAAACACTCTTTATTCTCTTTCAAGTATAGTAATTGCTTCAATCTTCTTATATGTAAATAAAAAAAGAGAAATCAATTAGTATTTGATTTTCTTTAATAAAGAAATTAAAAGAGAAATTTGGTTATACCCATATTTCTCTTTTAATGTTATAAGATTTTTATTATTTTACTGTACTATTTATATTTTTTTGCATATAATCAAATAAAAAAGATTAGGGGGTAATAAAAATGATTGATGGCCATATGCATTTAGAATATGGGGAATTAAGTAAGGAATATGTGTTACAGTTTGTTGAAGCTGCCCAAAAGAAAGGATTAACTAAAATCCAAATTTTGGATCATACACATCGTTTTATTGAATTTGAACCTATTTATGCTGAATTAAAAGAAGAACCGTTACAAAAGAAATGGTTAGAAAATAAAGCAATGAAATTTAAAGATAGTTTAGATGATTATGATGATTTAATCAAAGAAATGAAAGCGATGGAACTGCCAATTGAAGTTTCTTTCGGTTTAGAAGTATGTTATGTACCTAAACACGAAGATTATATTAGAAGTGTTTTAGAAAAGCATCATTATGATTTTGTAGTAGGGGCAATTCATTCGATTGATGGTAAATTATATGATATGAACTTTTCTAAAGATATTTTATGGGATAAATACGATGTTAATGATATTTACAAAAGATACTATGATTTAATTTTCTCATTAGTTAAATCTGATTTATTTACACAATTAGCACATCCTGATACTATTAAAATGTTTAATTATTATCCTACTTATGATTTACTGCCAACATATCACCAGTTAGCTGATTTATTGGTAGAACATCATGTTATTGCTGAAAATAACACCGGATGTTATTATCGTTATAATCATCGTGATATGGGATTAAGTGATGAATTATTAAAAATTTTTAAGGATCATGGAGTAGCGATGATAACAGCTAGTGATGCTCATCATCCTGAACATGTGGGATCAAATATTGCGGATATTTATGAAAAAACAATGATGTAAGATTTTGAATTTATTCAAAGTCTTTTTCATTTTAATAAGAAATTTATAATTTTTTTAACCCGCTATTCAAGTGTTAAATCACTATATCAATTCATTGCTTATCTTAAATTAATAATGGTATAATAGAAAATATGAGAAAGGGTGATATGATGAAGACAATTAGTACCGGAACAGAAAATTTTAAAGAGTTTATTGATCATGATTATTGTTATGTTGATAAGAGTGATTTTATTGAATCAGCATTAAGTGATAAAGTTGTCTTGTTTACAAGACCAAGAAGATTTGGCAAGACTTTAAATATGAGTATGTTACAGTATTTTTTATCAATAAAAGAAAAAGATAATGCTTATTTATTTAATGGCTTAAATATCACCAAAAATCAAGAAATCATGAAATATCAAAATAAATACCCTGTTATTTTTATGACTTTCAAAGATATGAAAAATAATACTTTTAATAGACAATTATCAGTATTTAGTATTTTAATTAGAGATCTTATTGATACCAATCAAGAGTTATTATCAAGTTGCCAAATTAGTGAATTTAATAAAGAAATTTTAAAAGAATATTATCAGGGTGTAGAAGATGAAATTAAATTACAAAATGCTCTTAAGTTTATTTGTACATGTATGAAAC
>BAHP02000180.1 GCA_000508865.1 Clostridiales bacterium VE202-01 | reverse complement strand
ATTTGTTAAAGCTTCATTGAATTCGGTTACTACAACTGGTACGACATTTTCTAAATCGGCTTTTTCTGCCATTTCAATAGCAATTTGTAAAGCTGTTTTATCACTTTCAATTACTTGTTCAACTAAAGCATCTTTTGCAGCTTGTAACAATACTACTGCATTATTTACTTCTTCTTGAGTTGCTTCTTCACTATCTAATACATTTTTAACTTCTGTCATTGTCTCAATAAATGATGCCCAAGTTTTAGATGTATAGTTTTCTTCTTTAAGAGTTAAACATTCATCATATAATGCTTGTAATTCAACTTTTGAAATCTCTTCAGGTAATTTAGCTAATTCTTTGATTTCATCAGCAGTTAAAGCTCGATTAAAGATATTTACTTCATCTACTGATCCATATAAACCACCAGAATCTGCTAATCCGGATTTTGCATTAGCTCCAATTCTTGTTGCTGGTCCTGCAAGTACAACACCACTTAAACTATCTTGATATTCTCCATTTACATATAAAGTAGTTCCACTACCATCACATACAAATGTTAAATGTACCCATTCTCCTATTGGCGCACTGTAATTAAACGGATAATCTTTTACTCCAAATTCTGTGATTCCTACTTTTCCTGTCTTATTATACTGCTCTAATTTGAGTTCTCCCTGATTTCCTGATAATAAGGCGGTGTTCGTTGTTCCTGCTGGGCTCTCTCCTCGATTTACCCACATGCTGGCAGTCCAATTTCCTTCTAAATCTTTGATTCCTAGATCAACATATCCATTACCACTGAACTGAAGTCCTTTTCCATTAACTCCATCTATCCAGCTTACTCCACCATTAATTGTTCCAGGATATAATCCAGCACTATCACTAACTGTTGTTCCTGTTCCTTCATTCATATCCCAGCTTGTGTTTACTGGTACATATGGTTCTTTCCAGATCGTTTCATCTTTATAATAATTGATTCCCTGGTTCTCTAATCTTTCACCATGAACGATCAATCTTTCTTTATATTCATCCCAGTTGCGATCTTCTTTTGCTGTCCATCCGATTTCTGCATGACCTAAGATTCTTGGGAATGCCATGTATTCCAATGCTTCCAAACTTGATAATGTCTCTGTCCACATTGGACATTCTACTCCCAATATTTGCTCTTTTGATCCATATTTTGTTGGATCCCACTCATATCCTCTCTTAATTGATATTTGAGCTGCCCATTGTAATCCTAATTCACAGTTACTATCATATTTCATATCAATATATGCATAGTCTGCTGGTGATGCAATATATTTCACATCACTGTTCATCTTTGCATTTCCTGTTGACCAGAATTGGGTAACTGTTCCTTCTTTATCTTCTACTGCATTATCGTAATTTTGCCACCCTATTGGTGTTTTTCCATATTTTTGAGCTATTTCAGTAACCCTGTTTACAAAATATTTATAATCAGCAGTTGATGTTGAATGCGCTTCATCTCCACCAATATGGAAATATTTTGATGGTGATATCTCTGATACCTGTTTAATAACTTCTTCAATGAATTTATATGTATTTTCATTATGACATTCCAATGATGCCCATCCGACATCCCATCCTTGATATGGTTTTGTATTGTCATAACCGCTTGCATATGGTTTTCCATCTTCGGTACTATTTAACATTGGCAATGAAACCAACGCTGCCCA
>BAHP02000181.1 GCA_000508865.1 Clostridiales bacterium VE202-01 | reverse complement strand
ATTATCTATCAATCTTATTTATCCGTGATTGATGACGGTTAAGTTTTTCTGTAAAATTGAAATATGTGAATGTGGATTTGTATTTCTCCTCGTGGCTTGACTACTTTAAAAAGGATCTTACCACACCTTATTCCTAAACAATGATGAGTTAGATGAGTCTTGAATTCGTATTTTGTACCAGGTTTTGTGGTCTAAGTGTTGTGGATACCATTTTCACAATTTTATCAAGAAAGGATGTTTTATTATGAATTTAGTTGGTATTGATATTGGTAAGAATAAACACTTCTTTTGTGTTATGAATAAAGATACTGGTGAACTTTTAGTTGATCCTGTTTCTTTTTCTAATAATAAAGAAGGCTTTGATTTTCTTGTCAATAAACTTAAACCTTTTTCTAAAGACTCTATTTTAATCGGTATGGAAGATACTGGGCATTATCATTTTGCTTTATTAAAGTATCTATTGAACAAACATTTTACTGTCGCCTTAATCAATCCTAAAATCACTGATTTTACACGTAAAATGCAGGGTGGTATTACCAAAAATGATAAACTTGATACCTTAATGATTTGTGATGTTCTTGATACTCCTAAGCGTAAAAAACAATATCGTATCACGAAAGTCAACAGCTTTGACCTTTATGAACAAAAGCAATTGACAAGACATCATCACAACCTAAAGGAAGAACTCAACGTTTATTCAAATCGTCTTCAAAAATGCATCGATATTGTATTTCCTGAATTCAATAGCTTATTTAAATCTAAATATGGTACTGTTTACATAAATCTTCTTAGAACATTTGGTGGTTGTGCTGAAACAATCGCTAATACTGACATAAGAACGATTCGTAAATGCTTTGAAATCAAAGGCAGAGGAAAACGTATTTCTTTAACACCTGAAAAACTAAAAGGATGTGCTAAACAATCCATTGGTATTTCTTCTGCTGCTGAAGTTATCCAAATCAAGCATTTAGTCAATCAAATAGAACTCATCAATAAACAAATCGCTGAAATAGATAAAAAAATAGAAGAGTTCTCCGTGAAAAACAACTCTCCTATCCTATCCATACCAGGAATTTCTCATTTCTCTGGTACTTCTATTTTAGCCGAATTAGGAGATATAAGCAACTATAAAAAGCCTTCTCAAATTATAAAATTTGCAGGAGTCGCTCCAATGCATTATGAATCCAGCCAATTTACTGCACAGCACACTGCTATCACTAAGAAAGGGTCTAAATATCTAAGGAAGACCTTATATCAGATTATATTGCCTGTGATTAATCATAATCCTGTATTTAAACAATATTATGAATTAAAGATTTCTCAAGGTAAGGGTCATCGTTGTGCTCAAGGTCATTGTGTAAGAAAATTACTTAGAATCATATATCACTTATTAAGTACTAATCAAAAATTTGATCCAGCACTTTTAAGATAACTATACAAATTTTAAAAATGCCTTTTTAAAGGTTGTTTTTGTCATGCTCAAAAATGACAAATCACTATTCACTTATCAAAGATCTTTACCAGTTAACATACAAAATCAAAAATTTCATATTTTCAAACTTTTTCATCAAAAACTCTTGATTTTTATATAGTTAGCTTTTTT
>BAHP02000182.1 GCA_000508865.1 Clostridiales bacterium VE202-01 | reverse complement strand
CTACATGATAAAGGCAAACTCAGGGATGTTTCTTTTGATAATGTTCAAAAAACTATCCTTTGTTCTTCTATCCATCTTGGTTATGATCTCTTTGTCTGTCCTAACTGCGGCAATGAAACTATTGTTGCTCATACCTGCAGTTCCAGATACTGTACCAAATGTGGTTCTAAATCCAGTCAAAGACGCGCTGCTTATGTCAGCTCTATGGCTTTTAAATCCAAACATCGTCATATCGTCTTTACCATCCCTGCTCAGCTTCGCTTCTACTTTATCAAAAACCGATCACTGCTTGATGGTCTTTTTGTCGTTGCCAGAAATACTCTGGCTTCCCTTTTCAACGACAGAAAATATCGCAGACAAAAGCGTCTTGAAAAAAAGAAAGGTATCTTCTATCATAAAAAAAGCAATAAATCTCAATATCTTTACAAAGATACAACTGATAATGTGATCTTTGGTGCCATTGCCTCATTGCACACTTTTGGCAGACCTCTTGACTGGAATCCGCATATCCATGTTCTGGTATGCGAAGATGCTTATGATTCTAAAGATGACAAAATCAAAAACTTCAGTTATATGGACTATAAAAAACTTCGCCAGACATGGCGTTATCAATTACTCAGCTATCTTGACAGACACATTGGCAACGACAAAGAATTTCAAAGCCTTAAAAGCTGGTTCTACCGAAAATACGAGGAAGGGTTCTATGTCTATGCTCCAAAAATCAAAGATGAACAGACTAAGGACGACATTGAAAAATGTGTTCAATATATAACCCGTTATACCAGCAGACCAATAATGGCTGAAAGCAGGATAGTAAACTATGATGATGATAAGAAAATGATTCATTGGTTCTATCATCGTCATGAAGATAATAAGCGTGTAGATGTCACAGAATCTGTTTACAGTTTTCTTAACAAGGTATTGATGCACTGTCCTGAAAAGAACTTCAAGATGGTAAGATATTTTGGTTTTTATTCAAATAAATCAATAAAGACCTATAACAGGATGGCTGAACTGTTGAGCCATAAACAAAAAAGAGTAGAAGAACTAAAAAATGACAGAAGGGTGATGATAGAAAAGAGACAAAAAGAGTTACATTTCAGATATAATATGATAAAATCATTTCAACGGGATCCATTGCTTTGTGAATGTGGAGAAACAATGGAATATAAAGAAAGCTATGAACCATTTGGTGGAAACGATAAAAATGACAGAGAATATCGTGACCGAAAGATTCTCAAAGCAAAATACAGCTATGAGCATAGGAAGAAGGTAAACAAGTGATCAATCTGACCGATGAAGAACTAGCAGAATTATTAGGGGAACCAGAGGTAATGATACCGATGAAATGTAAGAGATGTGGTTATGAAGAAGAAGTACCGGAATGGATACTAGAAGAGTTTTTAGGTGAAGAAATATATTCAGGTAAAGAGAATCAAGGATACAGCTGTCAGTGTCCAAAATGCAATGGAAGAATGGTTAGGAAAAAATGATATTTCTAACACTTTTTTAGCCACATAAAAATATCCAGCCAATAAATGTACCCTTATGATTGGATATTTTTATTTTATACCTAAACGAATCGAAATTCC
>BAHP02000183.1 GCA_000508865.1 Clostridiales bacterium VE202-01 | reverse complement strand
GGTTTGATTCTCTTTCCACCGTTTGCTAGTGTGCAGGCATACTGTGCTAACTGGATATTTGTATATGTATCATATTGTCCGATCGAAGCATCTAATAAATATCCTCCAGTTCGCTTGCTTCCTCTATATCCAAACGCTTCGTTAGGAATATCGATCCCTGTCTTTACTCCCAAGCCTAATTCTCCAAGATCTCTTCTTAAGGTTTCAAAAGCTTCATCATTGATCTTTAGCGGTCCATCATATACGTAGTTTGCTCCTCCTAACAGCATCGCTATTCTAAACATATAAACATTTGATGAGTATGCTAGAGCATCTACTTCATTGATCAGTCCTAAATCTCGATGTGATTTCTTCTCTTTCGTTCCTTTGATCTTGATTGGTTCATCCATAAAGGTCGTCCCTGGTGTTATCACCCCTTCTTTGAACGCTGTATAAAGAGTTCCTCCTTTGATCGTCGATCCAATCAAATTGGCATCTAAATAGTTTCCAGCTGCATAATCTGTTACTTCTCCGGTCTCTTTATTGATGATTTTCCCAGACATCACAATGATTTCACCAGTGTAGGGATCCATCAGTGTAAAAAACATCTTATTAAAGAATTTATTTTGACTGTTCATCTTGACCAGTTCTTCTTCTATTATCGAATCGGCAAACTGCTGCAGCTCCCAATCGATCGATAGACGGATATTTGATCCGGCTGTTCCTGATTTAGTACTTGTAACAATTGGATTTCCACTACTATCATAATTCAATGTATAGCTGCTGTCGCTTCCTCTCAAGATATTTTCATACTGTGCTTCTAATCCAGATACCCCGACTCTGGAATCGTTTTGATATCCTAAAGCTAACAGTTCATTTTTCATTTCCGAAGGCAGACCCTGTTTTTTCGTTGTTACTCTGCCCAGTACCTGACTGAATTCCCGGTCGTAAACATACTGCCGTGACCAGTCTGTCGTTACATCGATTCCTGGCAGGATATCGATGTTTTCTCCAATGATACTTGCTTCTTCTTCACTGATCCCTTCTGCTAGTACTGATGATCCGCTTGAACAGCTCTTCATCAAATAATAAAAGTGCGTATATTTTAATGTGTTTTCATCCATGTATTCTTCAAGCATCTCATCAGTGATCCGTTCGATCTGAAGATTTAATAAAGCACTGTCATAATTATTCTGCTCTTTAAGTTTAGCTTTTTCTTCATCACTGACTAATTCATCAGCTAGATCTGGATATGCAATAATGAAATAATCTTTTTTATTACGGGTTGAAATAGAAGAGGTATCTAGATTTATCGTCTTCGCTAAAAATTTAGCCGATGTTTTTAATTGTTCATCCTTGATCTTTTTAGGTGCATAATAAGTTGCACAGATAACATTAGTATTTTGTACCAGTTTAACATAATTACGATCGACGATCTCACCTCTAGGGGCATCGGTTGAATATGTAGCAGTACCATATTTTTCTAATTTAACAGCTAATTCATCGCTGTCTTTAAACTGAATCAAAGCTAGTCTAGCAGCCATGACTGATGTAATAGCAA
>BAHP02000184.1 GCA_000508865.1 Clostridiales bacterium VE202-01 | reverse complement strand
ACCTGACAAGGAATTTCGCTACCTTAGGACCGTTATAGTTACGGCCGCCGTTTACTGGGGCTTCAATTCAGTGCTTCGCTTGCGCTGACACATCCTCTTAACCTTCCAGCACCGGGCAGGCGTCACCCCATATACGTCGTCTTTCGACTTAGCATAGAGCTGTGTTTTTGGTAAACAGTCGCTTGGGCCGTTTCACTGCGGCTCATATCTCTATGAGCACTCCTTCTCCCTAAGTTACGGAGTCATTTTGCAGAGTTCCTTAGCTATAGTTCTCTCGCTCACCTTAGGATTCTCTCCTCACCCATGTGTGTCCATTTTCGGTACGGGTTACTGTATGATTAGCACTAGAAGCTTTTCTTGGAAGCTTGCTTCACGCTCTTCTGTACTCGCCTTAGCTTTCCATCCGCTTCACGCCTTCGCCTTTCGACAACCGGATTTGCCTGGTTGTCAGCTACCTCGCTTGCACCTGCTTTTCCAGCTCCAGGATGCGCTAGCCTGCTCCGTCACTCCTTCATTCATACCGTAAGTACAGGAATCTCTACCTGTTGTCCATCGACTACGCCTCTCGGCCTCGCCTTAGGTCCCGACTTACCCAGAGCGGACGAACCTTCCTCTGGAAACCTTGGGTTTTCGGTGCGCGGGATTCTCACCCGCGTTCCGCTACTCACACCGGCATTCTCTCTTCTATACGCTCCACTGCTCCTTCCGGTACAGCTTCTCCGCCTATAGAACGCTCCCCTACCACTTACATCTCTGTAAATCCATAGCTTCGGTAATATACTTAGCCCCGGTAAATTATCGGCGCAGAGTCATTCGACTAGTGAGCTGTTACGCACTCTTTAAAGGATGGCTGCTTCTGAGCCAACCTCCTAGTTGTCTGGACATCTCCACATCCTTTTCCACTTAGTATATATTTTGGGACCTTAGCTGATGGTCTGGGCTGTTTCCCTTTTGACAGTGGACCTTATCACCCGCTGTCTGACTGCCGAGCCTGTCTCTGTGACATTCGGAGTTTGATTATATTCAGTACCCCGGGATGGGGCCATCACATATTCAGTGCTCTACCTTCACTTGACCTCTCTCTCGACGCTAGCCCTAAAGCTATTTCGGGGAGAACCAGCTATCTCCGAGTTCGATTGGAATTTCACCCCTAGCCACAACTCATCCGCCAACGTTTCAACGGGGGTCGGTTCGGTCCTCCATCGGGTTCTACCCCAACTTCAACCTGGTCATGGCTAGATCACTCGGTTTCGGGTCTACGACATGCAACTTTCGCCCTCTTAAGACTCGCTTTCGCTTCGGCTCCGCATATCCTGCTTAACCTCGCTCCATATCGTAACTCGCCGGTTCATTCTACAAAAGGCACGCTATCACCCTTTAACGGGCTCTAACTTCTTGTAAGCATATGGTTTCAGGTTCTCTTTCACTCCCCTCCCGGGGTTCTTTTCACCTTTCCCTCACGGTACTGGTTCACTATCGGTCACAGAGTAGTATTTAGCCTTGCCAGATGGTCCTGGCTGATTCCG
>BAHP02000185.1 GCA_000508865.1 Clostridiales bacterium VE202-01 | reverse complement strand
GCTGGTTCACTTACTGTTGTTTTACCAGCTCTTGGATCAGACCAGTCATATACTTCTTTACTTTCTTCAACAGTAAAGCTGTCTTTATTTACTGAATCACTATTAATTGTCTTATCTAATTCAATTACAGTTTTAGAAACAGCTGGTCCCCAGTCATCACCAATAACATAGGCTTTTTGAGTTCCTTCTGCTACTCCTTCCGATGCCGAAACTGACACCCTTACAAGACCCATGACCATCAAGGCACAGATCAAGCAACTTAAAACCTTTTTCATCATTTTACCATCCCTTTCTCTCTCTTATAACTTTATTATATAATTTTAAGCGCTTACAAGAATGGCTTTTTATCCTTTAAAATATGTCATTTTCTCATCTTTTCTCGATATTTTGCTGGCGTTAAAAAATATTTCCTTTTAAATGTTTGATTAAATGATTTTACATTAGGAAACCCATTATTTAGAGCAACATCAATAACTGGATAGTCCGTTGAAATCAATTCTTCTTCCGCATGCCATAATCTTAATCGAGTTAAATACTCTTTCACAGTTACATCCAAATTATCTTTAAATAACTTTGATAAATATCCATTTGATATTTCAAATCTTTCAGCAATATTATCTACTGAAAGATCTTCTTGATAATTAGTTTCCATATATTTAATAATATTTATAATTCTATTTTTATATTTATTATCTTTCAATTCTATATAATCACTTTTTCTTTAGCCAAGTTATCCAGCAAAAGAAAAACAAGCATTTGAATATGTCCCTTTATTCTAATATTATTAAATACATCCTCATCCTCATCCTCATCCTCATAAAATCTAATTATATCCAGTATTTTTTTTAATAACACTCGATTTATTTCTTCGTTAGGCTGCTGAAAATAAATTTTATCAATATCATGATAACACTCTTTTAAATAATCATAACCTATCTGTAATGCATAACCTTTATATATTTCTTCACCTTCAATAACATGAACAGCATGAATATCTTGAGAATTAATAATATAAATCTTTCCCGCAATTATTCTTACCATATCACCATTTATCCACAAATTAAATGTTCCATATAATGGTACTATGATCTCAATTCCACGATGCCAATGTTTATCAACGGGAACTCCACTACTATTTTCTACAAAAAAATCATGTAATTTAGTAGGCAAATTGTTATCATACTCAATTTTTTCATATTTGTACACTTAATCTAACTCCTCTCCATTTTCGATTTAAAAACTGCATATCATCATAAAAATTGATTATTTTCTTTTACAATGATATAAAACATAAGTTCCCCAGTATAATTTAAATTTTTCACCAGTTAATATTTAAATGTGTAAACATGTTATTTGATTTTAGATAAGCATAAAATTTTTATTCCTAATAAATTCTATTTACTTTTTTTGCAATATCCCTCCTTAATATTAATTATATTTTATCAACTTAATATTATCAAATTTTTGAGCTTTATATAACAAATTTAAGATAAAAAA
>BAHP02000186.1 GCA_000508865.1 Clostridiales bacterium VE202-01 | reverse complement strand
AACAGTATTGGCTTCCCTTTTTAGGTTTTAGCGAAAGCTGGGCCACCAAATCATTAACGAAAAAATATAATAAAATAAAAACGTATGAGTTCAATCCTTGGATTAAATTTACTCCTGATGACATTGATGAACTATCTAGTTTATTTTCTTCAGATGAGGCAAGCGATGTGTGCCAAAGTCCTGTCGAATTTGATGAAGGAACATATTATAGAAAACAACTGAGAGATGCATTGTTATCCCCAAACGAAACAATTATAGTTCCAGACGGAAAAATGGCAGGAGGCACTATAAATCCAGAGGATAGCAAAAACTCTCATAAATCAATATAAGTACCAGATGGAGAAATGGCTTAAATACAAACTTCAAAAAAGAGACTTTGCGATAGAGAAAAAATCGACAAAGAAGAAGCAGAGGAAAAAGTAAAAATAAGAAGAGAAAAGTCAAAACCAATGGTAGATGACTTCTTTTCATGGTGCGAAGCCAATCAAAACAAGGTTTTAGCCCGTTCAAAATTAGGCAAAGCATTTCAATATGCATTGAATCATGAAAAGGGATTAAGAGTATTTCTAGATGATGGAGAGGTTCCATTGACAAATTCATTGGATGAAAGAGCAATAAGACCATTTACAGTAAGCCGAAAGAACTGGCTCTTTAATGGATCACCAAGAGGAGCAAGAGCGAGTGCAGCAACATTTTCATTAGTCGAAACAGCTAAAGCAAATAACTTAGATGCACATGATTATATAGAATATTTATTAGAAATGATGCCAAATGAAGATATAATAAATCATCCAGAGAAGTTAGATGATTATCTACCATGGAGCAAACAAACAAAATCAGAATTTAGATAAAGTGATAATTAATCTATCATACATGATTAATTATCGCTTTTTAAATACACTATATTATTTACCACTTACAAAAAGTATGAGTAACTAAATAAATTTTAGGTTTTTAAAAGCACTCAAGTTTCTTGGAGTACTTTTTTATATAAGAATCTTACAGCTTTTATTTTATCTAGGGTATTCTCTATTTATATTTTTTAGGTTGACCCCTAAATTATTTGGTTAGCCTGATTGCCTTAGCTTTAACAATCACCTTATCTTAATTCAATGATATTTCATTTTCTCTTAACTTAATACCATTGCTATAAATCTGTATTTTTTATTTTGAAAGCTCGCTCAAATTGTTTTTAAATAAATTGTAATATGTTTCTTCAAACTCGGTTACTTTTAATATTCTATCCAAATTTTTTTTGTGAACTTTATCTACCGAATCATCTTCATTTTCTTCATTCCCAACATCATACACTTGCAAGCCTGAACTAATATCAATAATACTTTTTGTAATAGTGTCAATCACATCAATCAATTTTATAATCTCTTTCTGTTCATCATCCGAAAGCAAATAACCATGCTTTTGAAAATGTGAATACATAATTTTCATATTTATCTCTGCTGCTTCATAGATTTCTGAAAGTCCATTTTCTTGAAAA
>BAHP02000187.1 GCA_000508865.1 Clostridiales bacterium VE202-01 | reverse complement strand
TTGCGGTCTTTGCTTCATGATTCCATTTTAATTCTACTATCATCGCCGGTTTATTCTTTTTAGGTATGAATACGATATCTGCATAACCTTTTCCACTTGGCATCTCTCTTATCAGCGTATATTCATTTCGGGCTGTGATATATCCGAGATATATCGTATAGGCTAAGGCGTTTTCATCATTATACTGCAGTATCGATGTTTCCAGATGGGCTTCTTCGATATACTTAGCTACTGCTTCGCTGTCCTGATTTATCGTCGCTTCCAATAAGGCTCTACTGTTTAGTATCGCTCTTGTCGTTTCTTTCCAGTTGGATGATTCAATTGAATCAATAAATGAACTTATGACTTCATTATTTGGAATATATACTTCTTTATTTATATTATCGTATCCCAGGTATCCTAGATGTACCAACAGTGTTAAAATATCATCTTTTGAAGCAAATGTTGTCATATCATTTTGAAACTTATTAGGATTTATAGCTACCCGTTCGTAACTGAGCAACCTAATGACATCATCTTTCAAACCATCATAGTTCATATCAATATATATCTTCAAGGCTTCATATGTTTCTGTACTCGTCCAGTAGTTACTAAATTTCCTGTCCATGATTGCATATACTACTGATCGAGGGTTATATACTGATACCTCTTTACTTAAATGATAACCGTCATACCACGTTTTCATCTCTTTATATTCAATGTCATATTCTTTGCATAACTCTTCTACTTCTTTATCAGTAAATCCCATAAAAGCTTCTAATGGGGTAGGGTTGATCATTGATACTTCCTTAAACATATTCAAGGCACTATGGGTTCCGTATTTCTTGATTGGCAGAATTCCGGTCATATAACACAATGATACATATGGTTTATCTTTCAACAAGTCTCTTAAAAAATCCAAATATTTTTCCTGAGCTTTTTTATCTCCCTGATACTCTCTAAAGATACAGTCCCATTCATCGATGATAATGATGAATGATTGCTTTATCTGTATATAAACGTCATCTAAAGTTAATGATAAATTCGTTTCATCAAATAAATCTAATTTTAAATACTCCATTTTTATTTCACGAACTAACAGCCTAGTCAATAATTCTAACATTTTTTCAATATTATTTGTCTTACTTAAAAAACTCTGCATATTTAATAAGATCACATTGTATTTATTCAAATGCTTTTGATATTCTTTATTTTTAGCTATCTTTAGATCTTTGAACAGTTTCGATGAATCACAGCTTTGATCATAATATGCTGCTATCATCCTGGCATCAGTACTCTTTCCAAACCTTCTTGGTCTCGATACACAGATGTTTTGCATATTCGTATTGATTATCCGGTTAGTATATTCTATCAGTAATGATTTATCGACATAGATCTCACTGTTGAGTGCTCTTTGAAACTCTGTATTCCCTGGATTC
>BAHP02000188.1 GCA_000508865.1 Clostridiales bacterium VE202-01 | reverse complement strand
TCTCTTTCCAGTTGGAATCTTCGATTGAATTAATAAAAGCACTCGTTACTTCTTTATTGGGAATATAACATTTTTGATTCTCTCTATTATATCCTAGATAACCTAGATGTATCAGCAGTGTCAAGACATCATCTTTTGATTTGAACGTCGTCATATCATTTTGAAATTTATCAGTATTGATCCTTACATCCTCTCCAGCTAAAAGTTTTACTACTTCATCTTTCAAGCCATCATAATTCATATCGATATAGACTCTTAATGCTTCATATGTTTCGGTATTTGTCCAGTAGTTATCAAACTTCTTTCTAGTAATTGAAGCAACTACTGATCTTGGTGAAAACACAGATATTTCTTTGGTTAATCGATAACCATCATACCACTGTTTCATCATTTCAAAACTAACATCATATTTTATACATAAATTTTCCACTTCTTTTTCTGTAAGGCCCATGAATTCAGGTAACAGTCCAGGATCAACCATCGAGATTTCATCAAACATATTCAAGGCACTATGGGTTCCATATTTCTTGATTGGCAAGATTCCCGTCATATAGACCAGTTCGACATATGGCTGTTCTTTGAATAACAGTCTTAAATAATCCAGATATTTTTCCTGAGCTTCTTTATCCTCTTTATATTCTCTAAAAATACAGTCCCATTCATCGATGATAAAAACAAATTGTTCTCCTGTTTTTGCAAATATATCTTCAAATGACATTGATAAACTTGTCTCATCAAACAACTCAACATCATATTCTTTTTTTATCTCATTGATTATTCTTTGCGTTAAAAGTTTTATCATCTTATCAATATCTTCGCTGTTGCTTAAAAACTTTTGAACGTCGATATGAATCACATTATGTTTATTTATATGCTTTTGATATAATTCTGTTTGACTTATTTTTAAATCGTTGAATATATCCAATGAATCACAGCCCTTAGAATAATAAGCCACTAACATATTAGCATCGGTACTCTTTCCAAACCTTCTTGGTCTTGAAACACAGATCTTACAATCATTGATTCCCATCAAACTATTAGTATATTCTATCAATAATGATTTATCTACATATATTGGATTCTTTGTCGCCTGTAAAAATGACATCTTCCCTGGATTTAAATATATTCCCATCCTGTCACCTCCTTTTATTACTGTCTATATTTTTCAATTTTACAACTGTGCTTCTTTGTCTCTTTATTATAACTGATTCCAATCAACAGTAAATTATCTAAATACTTTTCTAATCCAAAATAATATTTCTTCTCTTTGATTTGATCTATTGCTGTCTCTACCTCTTGATCCCATTTTAATTCAACGATCAACGCCGGTTTATCCTCTTTGGGGATAAAGACCATATCCGCATACCCTTTTCCTCCAGGCATTTCTCTTATTATT
>BAHP02000189.1 GCA_000508865.1 Clostridiales bacterium VE202-01 | reverse complement strand
AAATGCAACACAAGAAGAAGTAAATGCTGCAGCAGAGGCACTAAGCAGTGCAATCGAAGGATTAGTAGAAGCAGCAGTAGAAGCTGAAGTACCAAGTACATCAGTAAACGAAGGTGTAACAAACACTGCAGTAAAAGCAGGAGATACAACAGCAAGTATCAAGACAGGAGATAGTGCAAGCTTAGGATACTCAGTAGCAGGATTAGCATTAGCAGCAGTAGTATTAGCAGCAAACAAAAAAAGAAGAGCACATAAATAAAAAAATGCAATAAGAAAAGCATGAATTTAATTTCATGCTTTTTCTATTACATTATTAATACTGTTATTTATAAAAAAATTTTGTTATTATAAAAATCAAAGGTAGTGATAAAGTGGATAAATTTAACATATTAAAGGAAGAAATATTAAAGTGTCGTATCTGTAATAAAAAAGTCGAGCATGAATTACGTCCAGTGTTTTGGGGAAATAAAAATGCTAAAATAATGCAAATTGGTCAGGCACCTTCGTTAAATGTGCATAACACCTTAAAACCCTTTAATGATTTAAGTGGAAAGAAATTAAGACAGTGGTATGATCTTGATGAAGAGACTTTTTATGATTCTGAAAATTTTTATCTTACATCTTTAGCCCATTGTTATCCTGGTAAAGCAAAAAGCGGTGGAGATCGTTTGCCACCTAAATGTTGCAGTGATAGATGGTTAAAGCAGGAAATATCATTAGTTGAAAATGAATTATATATAATTATTGGAAGTTATGCTGCTAAAAAATTTTTCCCTAATCAGGATTTTAAAGATTTGATATTCAATGATCAAATTTTATTTGATAAAAAAGCTTTTGTTTTACCACATCCTTCACCATTAAATGTAAGATGGTTTAAAGCTAATCCGGAGTTTGAACTTGAAAGAGTTAAAGAATTAAAAAGAGCAGTACATAAAGTTTTAGATATATAAAATTTTATTATGTTTATAAATTATGATAGAAAGTAATTAGTTCAACTATTAAAATTTTTAAAATTATGCTAAAAAGATAAATTAATTTAATTATAATAGTTAAAATATTTATCAAAGTAGTTGAGAAAAAGCTAAAAATAAAGTACACTTATCGTTGTAAATTTGATAAAATAATTATAGAAAGTGAAGTGAAGATGATGGATCAAGTAGAGATTGTAATTGTTACAGGAATGTCAGGTGCTGGAAAAACTAGGGCAATGGCTTGTTTTGAAAATTTAGCATTTCGTTGTATTGATAATTACCCAGTTGCTTTGTTAACTGAGTTTGCAGAATTGGTACAAGATGATTCTAAATATCAAAGGGTTGCTATGGCAGTAAGCC
>BAHP02000190.1 GCA_000508865.1 Clostridiales bacterium VE202-01 | reverse complement strand
GGTATCGAGCAGGGTATCGAACAAGGTATTGCTCAAGGAATTGAGCAGGAAATTGAGATTGGAAAAAACGCAATTCTACAAAAAAATAGAGAAACATGTATTAGAATATTAAAAAAGCACTATCATATTGATTGTGCGAAATGGGTTGCTGAATTAAACGAAAAACAGCTCGAAATGATATTTGAATATGCCTATGATGAAGAGTTTGAAACTCTTAAACAAAAAATAGATAATATATAAAGAGCCAGCATTCCTTTACACTCTCAAAACCCCACAGTTGACCAAAGTTATGAACTTATCCTAAATGGATAAGTTCATTTTGTATATTTTTTATATAAAATTATTTTAGTGAAAAACACAAAATTTGCTTTTTAAATCGAGAATGTGTATTTATTACTTTAAAAGTAATTTATGCTTTTATTATATCTTCAACAAGCATTTCCAAGTATTTTTACCAACAATACCATCAACTTGTAAACCATTATCTTGTTGAAAGCTTTTAATTGCTTTTTGCGTATTATTACCATTTATCCCATCTATTTCACCACAATCATAACCTAAATTATTTAATCTTTCCTGCACTAAGGCTGTAATATTTCCTTGAGATTTATTTAATAACAAAGGACATCCTTCTAATGTAACTGTACCAGCAATGCCATCAACATCTTGATTACTAAAGCCTTGATTATTACATTCTGATTGTAAACGGGCTATCCAATTATCAATGTTATCTACTTGCTGATATTCGATATAAGGACTTTTTCCATGTTTTAACCATTTTCTCTCTTTTTGACCATTGCTAATATTTTTACAGGTTGTGATTTGTACTCCATTATTCCATTTCGGTGTAGCCTCAATTACATAACCATTACCTATATAAATACCCATATGCCCTTCTATCCACACTATTTCCCCGACTTCAATATTACTAAAATCATTACTTACATTTAAACAATTTGAAATAATTGTATCTGCATTTTGATCTAATACACCATTTGATGCATATTTACCATTTTCTGGATAGCCCCAAAGAATGCCTTTTAGTAAACCACTACAATCCCATTGTGTTTTCCCATTTGTTTTTTTATTACCAAATGTTCCTAATTTATATTCTGTAGCACTATTAGCCACAGACTTTACTTTTTCTACTAATTGTATAGCTGTCATTATCATCTTATTTTTCTTCCTTATTAATCATTTTATCCGCAACCTCTAATCCTTTAGTAAATATCATCGGAATATTATAGCCAGCTTCTACTAAATTCTCTACAATACTTCTAAGTTCATTTATTGCTAGAGAGGCTAA
>BAHP02000191.1 GCA_000508865.1 Clostridiales bacterium VE202-01 | reverse complement strand
CTTATCCTTCATTATTATATACTTCAACAGAAGTGCTTTTTACTTCTTTTTTATACTTCTTCATAATATGTATCTGGATGTTCTGGATCAAATCTCTCATTTGCCCACATTATCGTTACCATATCACTTTCTCCGATATTAATAATATTATGAGTATATCCTGTTGGGATATCGATCACTTCCAGTTTATCTCCACTTACCTGATATTCTATGATCTCATCACTATAGATATCTCTAAACTGGATCAGTCCTTTTCCACTTACTACTAAGAACTTTTCATTCTTACTATGATGCCAGTGCTGCCTTTTGTTATTCCCCGGCTTTGATACATTAACACTTACCTGTCCATACTCTTCTGTCTTTAAAAATTCTGTGAATGATCCCCTTTGATCGATATTCATCTTTAATGGATAACTGAACTTATCTTTAGGTCAGATAGCTTAGATATGTGCTGTACAGTTTCTTCTCTAAACTTCCTTCTTTCATATTAGGTACACTCAATGTTCCTCTTGATTCCTTAAATGATTTGATGATATCTGCAAGTTCTCCTAATTTAACATGATGTACAGGATATACTTCATATATTCCTTCACTACATTTAGTTGGATGTCCTTCTAATGCATTTAAGAATTCTTTTATTACATCATCGATATAACATAATGGTAATTCAACATCAGGATCATTGATCTGGATATCGATTCCATTAACAATGTTATAACACCATGTAGCAGTTACACTGTTGTAGTTAGGTCGACACCACTTACCAAACAGATTAGCTAATCGATAGACATATACTTTTGAATCCATCTTTTTACCATGATGTAAAAGATATTCTTCACCTTCTTTTTTGCTTTTACCATAATCATTATCTCTACTACCTGAATCGAAGAACTGATCAGTATCGGACAGTTATTATCATGTTCTTCTAATAAAGAGCATAATGATTCAGTAAAAGAAGCATTGCCCTGATAGAATTCCTTAACATCATTAGGTCTGTTGATACCAGCCAGATGAAAGACGAAATCACAATCACTTGTATATTTTCTTAAATCATCGATAGTATTATCAAGATCATAAGTATAGATATCTTCGATATCGATACAATGAGTTCTATCTTTACCATCTTTGATATTTCTTAATGTACTAACAAGATTCTTACCTACGAATCCATTAGCACCTGTTAC
>BAHP02000192.1 GCA_000508865.1 Clostridiales bacterium VE202-01 | reverse complement strand
ACTTCTGGTACTTTTCTTTTAAATGGTTTTTTATATGTATAAGTTGGTACCAGCTCCTGAATAAATGGTCTGATATTGTCAACTTCCTTATATGCTTCTTCTTTTAGATCTACTAATCTTTCAAAGAAACTTTCTTCATCCATCTCAATTGGTTTCCCAATATGAATCAGATTGTTCGGTGTCTCTTGTAGTCCCTCTTCTTTCATTAACAGCTCTTCATACAGTTTCTCCCCTGGGCGCAGTCCCGTATACTCGATCTTTATATCTACATCTGGTTCAAATCCTGACAGCTTGATCAGATTCCTTGCCATGTCTGCTATCTTTACTGGTTTTCCCATATCTAAGATAAATATCTCGCCACCTTTTGCATATGCCCCTGCCTGTAGTACTAGTGACACTGCTTCTGGTATCGTCATGAAATATCTGATGATATCCGGATGGGTTACCGTTACTGGTCCACCTGCTTTGATCTGTTTTTTAAACAGCGGTATTACTGATCCATTTGATCCCAAGACATTTCCAAATCTTACTGCGACAAACTCTGTCTTTGATTTCTTGTTGAATGACTGCACGATCATCTCACAGATCCTTTTGGTCGCTCCCATGACATTCGTTGGATTTACGGCTTTATCTGTCGAAATAAGGATAAATCGTTTCGTTCCATACTTGTCAGCCACTCTAGCGGTATTCAAGGTTCCAAAGACATTATTCTTTACCGCTTCAATTGGTGAATCTCCATCAGTGGTACATGTTTATGTGCTGCGGCATGATAGACGATCTCAGGATGGAATCTTTCAAACAGACTTTCCATACGTTCGTATTTCTTACCGATGCAATCATTACTTCTAGATTTAATTTGGATATTTATCTTTTAGTTCTAATTGAATATCATAGGCATTGTTTTCATAAATATCGACGATGATCAGCTGTTTTGGTTTGTTGGCCGCTATTTGTCTACAGAGCTCACTTCCAATCGATCCACCACCGCCGGTTACCATGATCACTTTATCTGTTACATATCCCATGATATCTTCTAAATTGACTTCGATCGGATCACGTCCTAATAAGTCCTGAACTTCGACTTCCTTAAAGTCACTGATATGGATATCGCCATTTAGTAACTGATAGATTCCTGGTAATCTTTTGATCTTGCA
>BAHP02000193.1 GCA_000508865.1 Clostridiales bacterium VE202-01 | reverse complement strand
ATATCTTATAAGTCCATTGCAGTTTTCATTTGATGCCCTATCACATGAATGATATGGTCTCCCAAAATAAATCTTTGTACGCTGTTCTTTTGATCCTGGTTTCTTTTCCATATCCTTCCATCTGGCAAATTCATTTCCATTATCGAATGTAATGGATCTGAATATTTTCTTAAAATCGTCACCATAAAATTTATGAAGCTTATTGATCTGCATATAAACTTTTTTAGAAGATTTTGATGTAATAGGAATCATATAATAAAATCTTGTTTTTCTTTCAATCAGGGTCAAATAGGCACCATTTTGTCCATCTCTTGGACCAGTGACAAGATCACCTTCCCAGTGACCAAATTCCTCTCTTGTATCAACGCTTTCAGGTCTTTCCATGATAGAAGTTCCCTTCTGTCTTTTAGGGATATAAGTTTTCCAGTTCTTTTTCGTCTTTCTTCTTAGCATTCTAGGCAGATCAATTGGTTTTATCGAAACTTTTCCTTCGTGTATGTAATTATAGAAAGTCTTAGTAGAAACAGTTACCATATTTTTAATTTTATCTTTTTCATGAAGGCGAAGATAATTGATAGTCTCATCAACAGAGGAAAGTCTATTTGATTTCATTTCATTTTCAACGAGAGTGATAAAATCATGAGCCTTATGAAGTTTAGAATTGTTAGGGGTCTTATGGATCTTAGATCTTTTTTCAAAGGCAGCCAAAGCAGAAAGTTCAGTACGTTCATTAAGATAGGTATCTCTAACAGTGATAGTGGCATCCTTAATGATAGAATAGACATTAGAGACAGAAGTACCAACAGAAACAGCCAAATAATGAATGAATTGAGTTTTACCGATATTACGCTTATGACCAGAATGCAGAGCGTTAAAACGAATAAGTTCATTAACAATAAATTCATAATGAAAAAACTGAAGGTGTTTATTTTTAGATTTTTGTGATATAGTATAAGTGTTCATAGAGAGTCTCCTTTATTAGGTTTTGGTCGACTAAAATAATACGACTTCTATGAACATTTTTCATGTAAAAAATTAAAAATTGAGACTAGAGGGAGTTGGCGGCGAAATGTAATGATTGGCTAGCCAATCATTACATTACCTTAATTCCAGTTTCATTTTACAATACACA
>BAHP02000194.1 GCA_000508865.1 Clostridiales bacterium VE202-01 | reverse complement strand
GAGATAATATGAAGTGACCTCCTAGTTGCCAAAACGTGGATTACGATTCATAATATGATTAACAAAAACAAAATTATGAAAGTCGATACCATAACGACAATAGGAGGTCACAATGAAAAGTATAATCTATATTGGAATGGATGTCCATAAAAACTCATATAGTTTATGTGCGATTTATGGAAAAACTGGAGAAATTTTAGGAGAAACTAAAATAAGTTCAGATATTAAGCTTATTGAAAAATTCATCAATAATGCAAAAAAGAAAATCAATGAAGATGTTGATGTTTTGGCTGGCTATGAGGCTGGGTGTTTAGGATATTCTCTATATTGGCAATTAAAAGAAAAAGGAATTGCATGTGATATTCTGGCACCAACAACAATGCAACGTTCTGCTAAGAACAAGGTCATCAAAAATGATAGAAGAGATGCACAAATGATTGCAACAAATCTAGCTAATGGTTCATATAAAGCAGTTTACGTTCCACATGATCATGACGTTGAGATAAAGGAATATATACGTATGATGAATGACTTTAAGGATGAATCAAAAAAAGTCAAACAACATATCAATGCATTTGTATTGAGATTAGGTTATCGTTATGGAGGTAAATCCAGATGGATACCTGCTCATATAAAATGGCTAAGAGGGCTAGAACTCAATTCTATGTATAAAGAGATATTGGATGAATATTTATCACAGTTAGAAGAATTAACAGAAAAGATAGAGAGATTCCAACATAAATTAGAAGAATTATCTCAAAAAGACTCATACAGAGAAAAGATAGGAGAATTGCGCTGTTTTAAGGGTATAGATACAACAGCAGCAATGACCTTACATGTAGAAGTATCAGATTTTAATAGATTTCCAACAGCACCAGCCTTTGCATCCTTTTGTGGACTAACACCTGGAGAGGATTCAAGCGGAGAGAAAAATAAACGTTTAAGTATAACAAAGCAAGGAAATTCACTTGTAAGAACAACATTGGTTGAATGTGCACAGGTACTGGTAAGAGGAACAATAGGCAAAAAAGGAAAGAAAGTGAAATCAAAACAGTTAGGGCAGGATGTAAAGGTCATTGATTATACAGATAAGGCAGTATTAAGATTACAGAAGAAATATCATC
>BAHP02000195.1 GCA_000508865.1 Clostridiales bacterium VE202-01 | reverse complement strand
CTGTCTCAGCTGTAGACTCGGTGAAGTCTTAGTACCTGTGAAGATGCAGGTTACCCGCGACTAGACGGAAAGACCCCATGGAGCTTTACTGCAGCTTGATATTGGACTTTGATGCAGGATGTACAGGATAGGTAGGAGACGAAGAGACATGCACGCCAGTGTGTGAGGAGTCGCTGTTGGGATACTACTCTTCGTGTATTGGAGTTCTAACCGGATGCCATAAACTGGTGACGGGACAGTGTCAGGTGGGCAGTTTGACTGGGGCGGTCGCCTCCCAAAGAGTAACGGAGGCGCCCAAAGATACCCTCAGCTTGGATGGAAATCAAGCGCAGAGTGCAAAGGCAAAAGGGTGTTTGACTGCGAGACCAACAAGTCGAGCAGGGACGAAAGTCGGGCTTAGTGATCCGGCGGTGCTGAATGGAAAGGCCGTCGCTCAACGGATAAAAGCTACCCTGGGGATAACAGGCTGATCTCCCCCAAGAGTTCACATCGACGGGGAGGTTTGGCACCTCGATGTCGGCTCATCGCATCCTGGAGCTGAAGTCGGTTCCAAGGGTTGGGCTGTTCGCCCATTAAAGCGGTACGCGAGCTGGGTTCAGAACGTCGTGAGACAGTTCGGTCCCTATCTGTCGTGGGCGTAGGAAGTTTGAGAAGATCTGTCCTCAGTACGAGAGGACCGGGATGGACATATCAATGGTGCACCAGTTGTCACGCCAGTGGCACAGCTGGGTAGCTAAATATGGAAGGGATAAACGCTGAAGGCATCTAAGTGTGAAACCCACTTCAAGATGAGACTTCCCAAAACGCAAGTGAGTAAGACCCCTTAAAGACGATAAGGTAGATAGGTCAGGAGTGTAAGCATGGCGACATGTTAAGCGGACTGATACTAATAGGTCGAGGACTTAACCTAAAGAGAAGGTTGGAGACGAGCAAATGGAAGGAACTATTATCCGGTTTTGAGTGATTCTCGAAAGGAATTGCTTAAAGAGAAGAGATCTGGTAGCGATAGCATGATGGACACACCTGTACCCATACCGAACACAGAAGTTAAGCATCATAACGGCGAAGATAGTACTGCGGTGCGAAAATAGCAAGCTGCCGGTTCTTTTTTTATTTT
>BAHP02000196.1 GCA_000508865.1 Clostridiales bacterium VE202-01 | reverse complement strand
GATCTGCTTTGCTGCTTCTTGACTAACTTGTACTAATGAAGATAACTTATCTGCCTTTTTACATTCTATTACTACATATGGTTTCAAGATCGTTTCTGGCTTGATTCCAATATCAAAACGCCCATCACCACTTTCTCGATTTGAATAAACCTGGTATCCACTTAACAACCCTATCATAAAGCCATGATAAAAGGCTTCATAATTATCATAAAAACTTACTGCATGATTCAATATATCATTTAACAGTTCATTTGCTTTATTTACTTCTTCATTTCTCAGTGCTTCTACTAATTCCTCTTTTTTATTTTGCGTATATTCTTCAAAATAACTTTGAAACTGATTTTCATATATAACTTTAACTTCTTTATTAGGTATCTCTAATTCATACTGGTTCAACTTGATTTCCTGCTTATCATCATATACTCGATCCTTGATCTTTAAATATCCTGTAAACAATAGAAAACTATAGATATTATATATATCTTCCATTTCCCGATATGTCAGCTCTGGTTTGATCGTTTTTAAAACACTTCCCCCCTGAACCAGTTCTTCAAATTCCTTTTTTAAAACTTCATTTCCCTTTTTTATATAATTATAAACTATATCATTTCCGCTTGTATTTGCCCAATATGAAGCCATCATGTCATCCTGCTCCTGGATGATTTGTCTTATATAATTAAGGGTACTCCAGGGATTATAAATATTTACATTACCAAATAAATATCCATCATACCATTCCTTTATTTTATCCTGATATTCTTCAAGATGATAATATCTTAATAATTCATCTATCTCTGATTGTGTAAAACCAAAATGTCTACTTGTCTTTCCTTTATTAAAAATAGAATAGACTGTAAAATTATTAAGTCCTGTAAAAATGCTCTCTTTAGCTGTCTTTAAACATCCTGTCAATATCCCTTTTTCCAGTGAATCATTAGTTTTTAAAACCGAACTTAACACTCCGCCCATAAAATTTGTCATCTCATCATAATAGTTATGAAGATATGCGCTTTGCAATGGCACATCATATTCATCTATCAAAATAATGACCTTTTGATCATAATGTT
>BAHP02000197.1 GCA_000508865.1 Clostridiales bacterium VE202-01 | reverse complement strand
TTTCTGTTATGAAGTGACCTTTGTCAAGTGAAAATTACACATTCATAATAAAATTATTTAATTTTATCATCAATGGCATACAAAAGCCCCAAAATACTAGATTTATCGACAGTTAACCACTCTGTTATACGGAGATTGGCTACTCCAAGGTTAATGGTTCGTCAAATAAGTTCTAACTATCTATATACGTGAATCATCTATAATTTATGATATTCCAGATCGCGACTTCTTTTATATCTTATTTATGCCACAAAGAAAGGACCGTAGATAACTAAACCTGCTTCTCCTTTTTTGAGGCTTTTCTATGCCATTGATTTTGTGTTCTTTTTTTCTCGATTTTTGTCCTCCATTTCTTATTTTTTCTTTAAATTTTCATAATTGTATAGAAAACATCTTTTTACATCTTCTATATTCTTCCTGTTTCCATTCCCCATATAAATCCTGCTAGTTCCCTTGCCACTGCCATGATAGCTACATTATATGGTTTCCCTCTTAATACCATCCTTCTAAATCTTTTTTGTAATCTTTCTACTGCCTTATCTGCATATGCTACGATTTCATCCTCCTGTCCTTTTTGTCTTTTTTTCAACGCTTTTGATTTCTTTCCAACTGTTCCTCTTACTAATGCCTGTGTACATTCTACCAGTGTCTTTCTAACCATCGCATTCCCCATCTTGGTGATTGGTGTATTGCTGTATTTCTCCGCGCTCGAATTCTCTCCTGGAAGCATTCCCAGATTCGCCATAAATGCCTTTGCTGTTGGAAATCGCTGAAAATCACTCACTGTGACATGTATCTTCATTGCTGATAATGTATCTATTCCTTTGAAACAGGAAATTTTAGAAACCGGTTCCTTATATTCCTCTTCTTTTGAAAACTCTTCTATCCTTTCATCATATTTTTCAATACGTTCATTTAAATAATCATAGACTTTTAAATATTCATTTAATGTTTCTCTTACGATTACTGGCAATTCTATCGTTTCAAGCCATTTGATATGGGCCACTGTCCAGTTGCTTTTCCCCTCATATCTTAATCCTCGTCTCAATACCAATGCA
>BAHP02000198.1 GCA_000508865.1 Clostridiales bacterium VE202-01 | reverse complement strand
CCACCGAATAACACTTTGAGGGATAGCGAGAGTCAAAAGCAATAGCTTGAGCGAAGTGAAAGCAGCGCCTTGAGACGCGAGCAAGTAACAAAGGCTTATAGCCTCAGAGAAAACCACGTCTTTTAGGCGTGGTTTTTATTTAAAGAGATAAGTGCTAAAATAATATTGTTGTTGATCGAAATAAATATGATATCAAGAATGTTGTTTATGATAAAAATATATATCTTAGCTATATCAAAATCATTTAGGATAATAACAAATTTTAATTACATGCCGTGAAGTTTAGGTGAAAAAGATGGATATAAATGGAGGAAAAGATGAAAGAAAATAAATATGATAATGAACAATTTTTTGAAAAATATGGAATGATGGAACGTTCTAAAAAAGGGTTAGAAGGTGCTGGAGAATGGCATGAATTAAAAAAGATTTTACCTGATTTTAAAGATAAAACAGTCCTTGATCTAGGCTGTGGATATGGCTGGCATTGTGCATATGCCATAGAGCAGGGAGCAAATTATGTTTTAGGTGTTGATATTTCAAAAAAGATGCTTGAGGTAGCTAGAAGAAAAAATGCTGATGTAAAGATCGAGTATCGATGTCAAGCAATGGAAGATTTAGATTTTTCAGAAAATAAATTTGATATCATAATCAGTTCATTAGCATTTCATTATGTAAAAGATTTTGAAGGATTGGTAGAAAAAATTGCAGTGTGGCTAAAAGAAAAGGGTGAATTTGTTTTTTCGGTTGAACATCCGGTTTTTACAAGTTATGGTAGTCAGGACTGGTATTTTGATGAAAATGGTAATATTCTTCATTTTCCTGTAGATAATTATTATTATGAAGGAAAGCGCGAAGCTGTTTTCCTTGGGGAGAAGGTTATTAAGTATCATCGGACATTAACTACTTATTTAAATTGTTTGTTATCAAAAGGTTTTGAATTAAAACATGTTATAGAACCACAA
>BAHP02000199.1 GCA_000508865.1 Clostridiales bacterium VE202-01 | reverse complement strand
CCTACCTCTCTTTTTCCCCAAAACATTATGTATGTCTTGTACACATCAATGATAACATTTAAAACACTTTCTTTCAATAATTATTCTCAAAACTCTTATGATAATGATGTAAGATCATTAGATCTTAATAAATTTAAATGTACCTGCGGTTCTACTGGACATTTTCATCGTCATGCCTGCTATCAGCGTTATCTGGCTATTGATTCCAACCATACGCTGCTGATTTCTATCGTTAGGATCAAATGCGAAAGCTGCGGTTGCACACACGCTCTTCTTCCCAGTATCATTATTCCCTATCGAATATTATCAAATCCATCGATAATCAGAATAATCAAGTCTTATCGCAATATCACGCATTCATGTTCTGTTATTTCAAAAATAACCGGTTTTTCCAGAGAAACAGTAAAAAAAGTCATCAGGTTTTATATCCGCTTCCATCAGAAAAGACTCGATTCATTTTTGAGTGTTTTTAGAGTATCTGATTTTTATGACTTTGATTTTATACTGAATTACTTTTACGAATATCACACCATGTTTATGCAGCGTATTTCAGTCAACAATATGACAATTTATACATAAACTTATTTTCCCATAACTGTTACTTTGAATATTTCTTCCGGCTGTTATATGTTTAGGTCAGGAGGTGTATTTTATATGAATAACAGTAAAAAAGATGATCTGGATACTAAGATCGCACTTTTTAGATATGAACTGATAGTACCAGTTCTTAACAGAACCTATCCAGATCGTTCGGCGCTGCAGTATTATAAAAGGATCGCGTCCAATCCATTGAAGTATCCTGATGGTACATCAAGAGAATATTCATTTCAAACGATACGATACTGGTATGATACATATCAAAAAGAAGGATTTAGTGGACTGATGCCAAAAAACCGCAGCGACAAAGGACATTCAAGAAAACTGAATAAAACTTTGAAAAACAAAATCATGGAAATG
>BAHP02000200.1 GCA_000508865.1 Clostridiales bacterium VE202-01 | reverse complement strand
TGATGTCGTCTGTACAGCGACATGTTCACCTGCCAACAACTTCACGATATCATCTTTTAAGCCATCATAATTCATATCGATATATACTCTTAATGCTTCATACGTTTCGGTTGCACTCCAGTAGTTTTCATATTTTCTGTCCATCAAAGCATAAACAACAGAACGATGGTTATAAACTGATAAATCATCTGTCATTTTATATCCATCATACCAGTCTTTCATTTTTTCATAGTCCATATCATATTTTAAACATAAATCTTGTACTTCTTTTTCTGTAAATCCCATGAACTCTTCCAGTGGGGTGGGATTGAGGATCGATATTTCCTTGAACATATTCAAAGCACTATGGGTTCCATATTTCTTGATTGGCAGGATTCCCGTCATATAACATAATGATATATATGGCTTATCTTTCAACAGATTTCTTAAAAAATCCAGATATTTCTCCTGAGCTTTTTTATCTCCCTGATATTCTCTAAAGATACAGTCCCATTCATCGATGATAAAAATAAAGCTTTCTTTTGTATATGCAAAAATATTATTCAAAGAATAGCTTAAATTATCTTTCTCCACATATTCCAAATATCCTAACTTCAAATCTCTAAGGACCCTGTTTTTTATTAACCCAATCATCTCATCAATATTATTTGTTTCACTCAAAAAATCTTGCATATTTAATAAGATCACATTGTATTTATTCAAATGCTTTTGATATTCCTTACTCTTAGCTATCTTTAGATCTTTGAACAGTTTTCGATGAATCACAGCTTTGATCATAATATGCTGCTATCATCCTGGCATCAGTACTCTTTCCAAATCTTCTTGGTCTCGATACACAGATGTTTTTCATATTCGTATTGATTATCCGGTTGGTATATTCTATCAGTAATGATTTATCGACATAGATTTCACTGTTGACTGCTTCTTTAAAACCATAATTTCCTGGATTT
>BAHP02000201.1 GCA_000508865.1 Clostridiales bacterium VE202-01 | reverse complement strand
GAACCGCCCCTGTCAAGTAGACAGGTGAAATAATTAAAATGTTTTTGATGAAGTTGTCGATGAGACAACTTCATTTTCTTTATGTACTTAAAGTTGAACTGCCTGTGTAATGTTCCTGCTTATATTTTGTTATTCTTTTGTTTTCAGGTATTGGATATTGCTTTGGTATTTCATTAGTCAAGGCCTCGCTTCTGACTTCATATGGTGTCTTGACTCCATATCTTCTCTGATATCTTTCATACATGTAATAATGAATCCAATCTTCTATAGCTTTTATAAGTTCTTCTTTTGTATGTTATTCGGTGATTATTTTAATTAAAATAATCACCGAATAACACCTTATTTACTTTTCTGCTTTTAGCCATATAGATATCCTCTCCTCCAGGAATATAATCTTTTAGTTCTATATGACTATTATAATCATTTACCCATTTTATGATAGTGGAATCTGAAGAAATATTGTATTTTACCATCAAATCAGCATACGATCCATCCCCATTTAAATAAGCCAAAACAACCTTATGCTTAAATTGTTTAGTATATATGTTATTAGATTGATTTGTATCGAATGCAGCTTCTCTGTATTCCTTATACATCCTTACCCATCGCTGAATGAGAGAACTGCTGGTGTGTAATTCGTCCGCGAGAGCCCGAAAGGATTTTTCACCATTCAAATAACGCTTAACTATATTTAATTTCACTTCTTTTGAATATTTATTTTTTCTTCCCAATATAAAAACCTCCCATAGTCAGTGTTTAATTATTTACACTGTCTACTGGGAGGTTATCATATCACTTCCAATACCTTTCCATCTTTTATAAATACTGTTTCTGGTATTTCTCTTTTAAAAATATCTTTCATTCTGTCAATTAAGTTTTGAAGAAGATGGAA
>BAHP02000202.1 GCA_000508865.1 Clostridiales bacterium VE202-01 | reverse complement strand
TTAATCTGAATAAAAAATAAGAACGGAAAATAATGTTTTACCTAAAAAAGTGCATAAAGCCCCTTTCCCCAAATGGAAGGCTATTCTGTCTGAGGTGAGTTGCTAGATTTCTTGATAATGAATTGTAGAATTTCTTCATCACTCAAACCAGTGCGGCTGAGCTGATTGAAAGCATTTCTTAAATTGTTTTTGATGTATTCGATACGCTGTTGTTTTGTTGTTTCTACGTCTGCCATATCAGATGGGTTGAAAACCTCACCTGTTTTAAGAATGTGATAGATGGCTACAAGTATTTTTCTGGCAATAGCTATGATGGCACGCTTTTTGCCACGACGTTTTGAAATCCTGCTGAATTTGTCTGCATAGTAATCACAATTTTTGTCTTTGACAGCAGCGTGTGCAACCTGTACAAGGCATGGTTTGATATAAACACCTGCCTTGGAAATCTTAACTGATTTCTTTTTACCAGCAGACTCGTTACAGCCAGGTGCGAGTCCAGCCCATGCGGCAAGCTTACGATGACTGGACCACTGTGATACATCAATACCCAGTTCTGAAATGATGATAATTGCAGATTTTCTACTGACACCTGGAATAGTCATAAGAAGCTGGATATAGTTTTCATAGGCAGAGACCATTATATTAATATGATGCTGAATCTCATCAAGAAGAGAATCAACATATTCCATATGTTTCTGAACGATTCTGATTCTTGACTTCTGATAATGATTCAAATCAGTGCCTTCAACAGCACTGAGAATATCTTCATCAGAAGATTTACATCTGCCA
>BAHP02000203.1 GCA_000508865.1 Clostridiales bacterium VE202-01 | reverse complement strand
GTTGATAAGATGATTATTCTTCTAACGAAATTAATTTTTAGAGATATAAAAAAATCTATCAAGATATAGAATATTTTGATATTGATGATCTTATACAAGTTTTAGAAGATGTTTATGTTGAGGTAAATGAACGATTTATATTTGTTATCGATGAATGGGACTGTATCTTTAGAGAATATCAGGGAGATAAAAGAGCCCAAGAGAAGTATCTGGATTTTTTGAGAAATCTGTTAAAGGACAAACCTTATGTATCATTATGTTATATGACGGGAATCCTGCCAATCAAGAAATATGGAACTCATAGTGCTTTGAATATGTTTGATGAAATTTCAATGGTTGATCCAGAACTTCTACCAGAATATATGGGTTTTACAGAAAAGGAAGTTGAAGAACTATGTCATCAGTATAATATCAGCTATGATGAAATGAAAGAATGGTATGATGGTTATCATTTGACAGATACGATATCAACATTTTCGCCAAGATCAGTTGTAGCATCGATCACAAGGAAAAAGTTTGGGAATTATTGGACATCAACCGAGACGTATGAAGCCTTAAGAGTGTATATCGATATGAATTATGACGGCTTAAAAGATGATATTGTGAAGTTGTTGGCAGGAGAGCATGTCGCTGTACAGACAACATCATTTCAAAATGATATGACGACGTTCAAATCAAAAGATGATGTCTTGACACTGCTGATACATCTAGGTTATCTAGGATATAACAGTTCCAATCAGACATGTTATATACCTAATAAA
>BAHP02000204.1 GCA_000508865.1 Clostridiales bacterium VE202-01 | reverse complement strand
TCTGACCTCTTTTTGATATTCCTCTAACTGGTAGTTATGATTAATTGTTCGTCCTGATTTTGATTTTGTACATCTGCTTCTTAGTGGACACCCTTCACAGTTTTTATTTCTAAACAGAAAATTTAATTTCTCATAATCACTTCGTTCATCAATTGTGACTTTTTCTAATTCAAATTCATGTCCTGCCGGACATATGAATCCTCCTTCTTCTGTCCTTTTCATATGGTTTTTTTTAAATCTGTTTTTATCATTTGTTTTTTCTTTCTCTTTGTAATATCCACTATATTTCATATACAACTCGATATTATGTTCTTTACAGTATGCATAATTTTCATAACTTCCGTATCCTGCATCAGCCGGTGTTTTCTTAGGATAACATCCATATGCTTCATGATATTTTTCCATAAATGGTATATATGTATTTATATCATTACCGTCACTGCTGATATAAATATTTCTAATTATTCCATCGCTCACGCCTATTTGGATATTATATCCCGGTTTAAATACATTTGTATGATTATAATAATCATATTTCATATGCATAAAGGTTGCATCAGGATCTGTCTTAGAAAAACTGTTCCTTTCTCCCAGAATGTCCATATGAATTGTATATTCAAACATCTTCATCGCGTGTTCTTTTAATTCATCATATAATTTTTGAATATCACTTCTTCTTTTGCCCCTGCCATGTACAAAATCAATATCTTCATCTTTCATGTATTCTTCTATCCTAT
>BAHP02000205.1 GCA_000508865.1 Clostridiales bacterium VE202-01 | reverse complement strand
TTGTTGTTTCCTTCAACAAATCCCGAACTATATGGATAAGATATTGCGTTCTTGATCGGGGCAATATCTTTTTCTATACCTTCTATAAATCCTTTTAATACTGATTCTCTATAATTATCAATAAACTTATCTAGCTGATCAGTATCTGCCTCCTTGATCGTGCTGTAAAACGAATCATATATTTTTTCTAGTTCAGTTATAATTGGATATCTTTCCTTGATTATTTGAATGTTTTTTTCAACTGTTTTATTTTTCTTTGTTTTCTCATTTTTAGTTGTTATGTATTTTAATATTTCATTTCTTTTTATGATGATGATATTATCTGGATATTTATACTTAATATACCACCCCATTGAAAGAGAAATACTAAAATTATTTTTTAATAAGTATACAATTCTGTTATCCAATGACTTCCACGTACCTTTATATCCTTTCATAATGACATAGCTAAAGATTATTTCTGGCTTTATTCCATCCAGGATCATTTTATAGATCATATTGATATAGTCATCTGTAGCTGTTTTTCTTTGTTTGTATTTCTTTGGACTGTCTAACAATTGAATATCCTCTTCACTCATATTTACATATTTTTTAGCTACAATATTTGATATTGAAAATTCTTTAGCTATTGTTGTGTATTTCTTTTTTTCGAGTTCCTCCCATCTTTTTTGAATGTCAATGATCATTTTCTGTTTTTTTTACGGCTTTCAGCCTGCTGTCTGTGTTGTTTA
>BAHP02000206.1 GCA_000508865.1 Clostridiales bacterium VE202-01 | reverse complement strand
AGCAAGAACAGTTTTAAATGCATATACATCTGATGCTAACGGAAATCAGGTTAGTACAGATTCTAATTATGTAACAATTGAAATGTATGTATCACCAAATGAAGGATCACCTTTCATCTATAATTTGGTTACAGGATTCAATACATGGTGTACACCATATAACTTATATGTTTCATTAAATGATGGAGCAGTATTGATATCAGGAAATGAAACAATCAATGCATTAAATGTTACAGCAAGCATCGACGTAGCAGGAGATGGAAAGATCTGTCCACAAGGTGAAGTATTCAACATGAAATCATATACAACATCTGATGGAACAAATTATACATATGCAGAATTCATACCAGCAGAAGATGACAAAAAGAATGCTTTAGTAATCTGGTTACATGGAGCAGGAGAAGGTGGAAAAGATCCATATATAGATATATTAGGAAATGAGGTAACGGCATTAGTTGGAGAACAGTTCCAAGGATTATTTGAAGGAGCATATATTTTAACACCACAAAGTCCAACAATGTGGATGGATGATGGAACAGGAGCATATCAAAACGGAGATAAAGGATCATGTTATGCAGACAGTTTATTTGAAATGATCGATGCATATGTAAAAGCAAATGATGATATTGATCCAAATCGAGTAATCATCGGAGGATGTTCAAACGGTGGATATATGACGATGGAAATGATATTAAAACATCCAGATTATTTTGCAGCAGCATATCC
>BAHP02000207.1 GCA_000508865.1 Clostridiales bacterium VE202-01 | reverse complement strand
GTCCCTGGTTTGCTCTAATCTTAGTTTGATTCACGTTATATTGATAACGTTTTTTATTATTTGTCTCAACAATTTTATCAAGAATCTCTTTATCAATATAACGACCTGTTTTATTGATTCCTTCAATTAATGCACTAACCTCTGCCCATCCATGATCATCAAGCTCTATACCAATTACTTCAGGCTTATGCCTTAAAATCAAACTTAGATACTTTCCCATTTTAGTTAAATCATTCATCTTTAAACTCTAATTTCATATCATACCAAACTGCTCCACCATGAACAGATTTTGAAACTCCATTATTTATATAACCAAATTTTTCATAAAAAGGGAGTAATTCTTTTTTACAGGTTAATATACATCCTTTTCGTCCTTGATCTCGTGCTTCTTTAATTAAAACTTCCATTAATTTTCCAGCAAAGCCTCTTTTTTGGTACTCTGGTAATGTATCTACCCCAAATATAGCCTGATAGTTTCCTTGGGGATTATGTAAATCAGCATTTTCAAACATTTCATCACTAATAGTAACATCATCAGTAACCATACCATTAATAAAACTTATTATTTTATCATCTTTTACTAAAAGCCAAAAATGTTCAGGATAAATTAATAGTCTATTTTTTAAAGATTCTTTTGATGCTGCTTCACTTTCAGGAAAACAAATTGTTTCTATTTTAGTTATCTCTTCTAAATCATTGATTGTTGCTTTACGTATCTTCATAA
>BAHP02000208.1 GCA_000508865.1 Clostridiales bacterium VE202-01 | reverse complement strand
CCTTGAAGACAACGCTGTCAATGTCCAGACAGTACTGAAACGGGCAATAGCTAAATATGGTGTTCCAAAAAGACTGTATGCCGATAATGGAAAACCATACAAAAACGAACAGTTACCGATCATCTGCGCTCAGCTGCAGATCCAGATCAATCATGCTCAGGTATTCCATGGCAATTCTAAGGGAAAAGTGGAAAGAGCCTTTAAATCAGTAAAAGAGCAGTGGATGTACAATACTGATTTTAATCAGTTCAAAAGTATCGAAGATATAGATTCAGCTTTTGCCCTATATGTCAATAAGAAAAACAATTCACCACATGCTTCACTGAATGGAAACACTCCAGTAAATGTTTTTATGGATGATGAAACATCGATCAGAAGGGTCGAACCAGAGAAGCTTGAAAAAATATTTTATCATACTGCAGTCAGAAAAGTTGCCAATGATGCAACGATCAGACTCAATACAAAAGTTTACGAGACAAAACAGGAGTATATAGGCAGCAAAATAACTATCAAATATAAACCTGATCTTAGTGAAGTTTATATATTTGATGATAAAAGTTATATAAAGATCTCTGAAGTAAAAAAAGTAGACAATTCCAGAATAAAAAGAAAGCGACCGCTGTTTTCAAAGGAGGATGACCAATGAAAGATTTTAAGATCTATTATGGACTTGAATTCAATCCATTTGAAAAGGGACAGCCTGATATACCGGTAGATACC
>BAHP02000209.1 GCA_000508865.1 Clostridiales bacterium VE202-01 | reverse complement strand
GAAGAAATAGTTAATACAGAGATTATTCCAGCTAATGATCATCAATTAGGAGAATGGAAAATTATTAAAGAGGCCACTAATGAAGAAAGTGGTATAAAACAAAGAAAATGTGATGTTTGTGGAAAAATAGAAGAAGAAAAAATACCAGTTATTATTGCAGAAGATAATACTGATCAAAATAATATAAATAACGTTATTAAAAATCAACTGAATTTGAACACTGAATTGAAAAAATTAAATGTTGTTAGAACTGATGATATGAGTAATATTGAATACGTTTTATTATTAATGTCAGTATCATTGTTTGTAATATGGATCTTATATAGAAGAAAAGAAATAAACTAGTCATTTTAAATTATGAGTAACTGCTTTGAGTATTAATGCAGTTACTTTTTGTGTTGACTGTTTTTCATCGCGAAAAGTTAAAAGATGAAGAAAATAACTTAATAGATAAACTAATAAATAAAACCGTAGAAATCGTTATAGAAAAAGAATCAAAAATTTAATATTATTTTATAAAAAAATTATGGACAATTATGTGATTAAAAAGTATAATTAAGTTAGCAAAGGATTGTTACTTTAATTAGGCAAGACCAGAAACTGGAAGTTTTTAGTCTTGCCTTTTAATTTTATAGATTATTAACAGTAGATTACTGTTTTAATAATGAATTAAAAAGAGAAGTAAAAAATTTAATGATTGTATGAAAGTGTTATTTAGC
>BAHP02000210.1 GCA_000508865.1 Clostridiales bacterium VE202-01 | reverse complement strand
AATTTGGGTATTATATACTTAAGGAAGTGATAAAAATGATGATGGAAATGGTATTAAGTGAAGAAAAGGCTAAAGAAAATAACATTGATATTGATGAATGCTATGAAAAAGTAGATCGCGTTTTTCAAAAACGTGGAATCAAAAAAATATCTAAAGGCGTATATCAGGGTGTTAAAAGTGATTTTAGTGTTTTTATGCAAGTGCAATGGTATTTACCAGATACGCCATGGTTTTTAAAAATAGTAGATAAGTGGTATTTTCGTTATGAAGGCGATACGATCGAATATCGAGAAGATGCATTAGAATCATATTATCGAATAGAGGAAAGATATGCCGACTACCCATGGTAGAAAAGCAGTAAACTTTGATTTAAACGATAATCTTCTAAAAAAATATTATCCTTCAAAAAGTTATAAGAATGCCTGGCGAGATATAAAAAAATTCTTATTAAAAAGCAATTTTGCACATTGCCAGTATTCAGGGTATGTATCGATTGACAGCATGAGCATGGCAGAAGCAGGAAATACAATTGGAAAAATGGCTAGGAAGTGGAGCTGACTAAGTAAAAGTGTCATGCAGTTTGATGTAACTAATGTTGGCGAAGAATACAGCCTTATTCCCCGAATAAAAAAAGAATCAGGATTAATAAAAGATGAGCTGGCATAGCTTATCTTTTATTAATGGAAAAATAGAGGTAGAAAA
>BAHP02000211.1 GCA_000508865.1 Clostridiales bacterium VE202-01 | reverse complement strand
AAATTGTTTTTATCCAGGGAATGTTGTTTCATAGGTTCCTTTTTCTGTATCTACCAATTGTCTTTTTCCGTTCACTTTAGCTTCTGTTTTTATCGTATAGTAGACTTTATAATAGCCTAAAAAATACCCTGTTGAATCATACATTTCGTAAAATTTTCTTTCAGTAGTTATCCATGCTTCAACAGAAGATGCATTTAAACCGAATAACACTGATGCTATTCCTGTTGCTACACTACCAGGAAGACCTGCAAAACCTAATACTGCACTAACTGCACCTAAAATAGCTGAGTAAGATGCATTTTTAGGAGTAACATGATCTGTAGACTTAAATGTTGTAAGATATTTTTCCACCAAACCTGCTCTTGTTTTTTGATTTATCGCTTTATTACCCAAATTATCTTTAAGTAAATTATAATTTGATGATAAATTAAATTTTGTAATTTCTCCTTTTTCTTTTATTACTAATAAAGCAGTATTATTAGGATAAGTGTATTTTTTGATTTCTACTTTTTCATGATTAATATTAATTACATCATGTTCAAAAATATAATCTTCAAAAATTTTAAATTCAGAAGTATCGTGCTCAATAGTATTATTCATTCCACCTATTGGTACAAAAGAAGTAAATGTTATTAATGCTACACATAAAATACTAGTAATAAGGCATTTATAGTAATTTTTTTTCATAA
>BAHP02000212.1 GCA_000508865.1 Clostridiales bacterium VE202-01 | reverse complement strand
GATTTGGGTATTATATGCTTAAGGAAGTGATAAAGATGATGATGGAAGTTGTTTTAAGTGAAGAAAAAGCGGAAATAAATAATTATGATATTGATGAATGTTATAATAAAATAGATAAATATTTTATTAGTAGAGGTGTTAAAAAACAGGCCTTGGTTTTTATAAAGAAACAAATAAAGATTTTAGTACTTTTGCTGGTGCACAAGCAGGATTTCCTAATAGTGAGTGGTTTTTAAAAGTAGTAGAAAAATGGTACTGTTGGTATGAAGGTGATACGATCGAATATCGAGAAGATGCATTAGAATCGTATTATCGAATAAAAAATAGATATGCAAATTTCTTCAAAAAGCAGAAAAGCAATAAATTTTGATTTAAATGATAGTCTTCTAAAAAAACATTATCTTTCAAAAAATTACAAAAATGGCTGGAGAGATATTAAAAGATTTTTAGAAAAAAGTAATTTTGTACACCGTCAGTACTCAGGCTATGTATCCAAGGATTGTATAACAATGAGTGATGTATTGAATTTAGTAACAGAAATGTCTAAACAGCTAGTTTGGCTAAAACAATGTGTCAAAGAATTTGATGTAACAATAGTTGGAGATCATTATAGTTTATTGCTAAATATATTTAATACCAATAGTAATCTTTAAACACTTTGATTAAAATTGTTTAAAAAAA
>BAHP02000213.1 GCA_000508865.1 Clostridiales bacterium VE202-01 | reverse complement strand
ATCTATGCCAAGTCCTTATCCTACATGGGATTCAGGACTTTTTTTAATGTCAACATTTTGTTCTTTTTGTGTTGTGTATTGTTATATTTTGTGGTATAATGTTCTTGGAGGTTGGTCGTTATGTTTCTTAAAGTCGCTAAATTTAAAAATGGTCGTTCCTTTCTTTCTATTGTTGAAGGCTATCGCGAAGATGGAAAAGTCAAACAGCGTGTTATCAAAAAAATCGGTTTTCTCGATGAACTCGAAAAAAATTATGAGGATCCTGTTCAGCATTTCAAGAATCTCGCTAAAAAAATGACAGCTGATGCCAAGGCTGATTCTACTTTTTCTCTTTCTATAGATCTTAACAGTTATATTGATAATGGTTATAACTGCCTGAATGTTGGATATCTTCCTTTTAAATATATCTACAATCAGCTCGGCCTCAACGATTTCTGCATAAATAAGCAAAAAAGACTGAATATCCAGTTTTCTCTGAATAAAAATCTTGAACTTCTTGTTTTTTCAAGAATACTTTATCCCTCTTCAAAGAAATCGACATTCGAAAACAGAAATCTTTTCTTTGCCCCTTTTGATAATGGTATTACCAGAGATTCCGTTTATGACTGTCTTGACTATTTTTATCTCTATAAAAACGATATCCTCAAGCTC
>BAHP02000214.1 GCA_000508865.1 Clostridiales bacterium VE202-01 | reverse complement strand
CCCTTGATAAGACATCTTTTCTTATAAATTTAATATCTCCATATTCTTCAATTAGTTCAAATAAAATTGATTCGTTTATATCTTTGATCATTTCCTGAATAGAATCATTAACACTTAAAAACTTTTGAATATCGAGATGAATCACATTATGTTTATTCAAATGCTTTTGATATAATTCTGTTTGACTTATTTTTAAATCATTGAATATATCCGATGAATCACAACCTTTGGAATAATAAGCCACTAACATATTAGCATCCGTGCTTTTTCCAAACCTTCTTGGTCTTGAGACACAGATATTTTTTTGTGGTGTTTTTATAACCTGATTCGTGTAATCTATCAACAAAGACTTATCAACAAAGACTTTACCGTTTTTTGTTTCTGAATATCCATTATTAGCTGGATTTAAATATATTCCCATCCTGTCACCTCCTTTTATTACTGTCTATATTTTTCAATTTTACAACTGTGCTTCTTTGTCTCTTTATTATAACTGATCCCAATCAACAGTAAATTATCTAAATACTTTTCTAATCCAAAATAATATTTCTTCTCTTTGATTTGATCTATTGCTGTCTCTACCTCCTGATCCCATTTCAATTCAACGATCAATGCCGGTTTATCATCTTTGGGGATAAA
>BAHP02000215.1 GCA_000508865.1 Clostridiales bacterium VE202-01 | reverse complement strand
AACAGCAATCAATAACTTAGAAACAGTAGCTCAAGCTGATAAGACATTATTAGAAGGACTAGTAAATCATATTCTAGGACTAGATAAAGATAAGTATGTTGAAGAATCATGGAATGCGATGGTACCGGTGTTACAAGAAGCACAGGATGTTTTAGCAGATCAAAAAGCAAGCCAAAGCGAAGTAGATAAAGTATATATCGAATTAGTAACAGCATTCTTGAATTTAAGATTCAAACCAGTAGAAGAGGTAGATAAAACTGAGTTAGAAGCATTAATAAAAGAAGCAGAAGGCTATGATGAAGAAGAATATACACCAAGTACATGGAATGTATTACAGGAAGCCTTAGATGCAGCTAAAGAAGTAATGGCAAATGAAAATGCTACAGAAGCTGAAGTAGAAAAAGCAGTTAATGATTTACAAGAAGCAATCAACGGTTTAACAAAGAAAGCCGATAAAGAATTCTTAGAAGAGTTGATCGATGAAGTAGAAGGATATAATGAAGAAGACTATACAACAGGATCGTGGGCAGTATTCCAGAAAGCTTTAGAAGCAGCAAAAGAAGTATTGGCAAATGAAGAAGCTACAGAAGCAGAAGTAATCGATGCATACAATAATTTAATCGATGCAGTA
>BAHP02000216.1 GCA_000508865.1 Clostridiales bacterium VE202-01 | reverse complement strand
CTTTTTAAACATCGCGATATAAATAATAAACTATTTTTAATTTCTGTAATGGTACTTTCACCACTTCTATATTTCTCAAGCTTATTTTTATCAACTTCATCCAACTTATCGCTTTTAAGCAGCTCATGATGCTCTTTGATAATATTGGAAATCAGAAAAGTAAATTGTTCGATTTGTTCATCAAATATCAAACCTTTCATATCTTTGAAAGTCATAAAAATAACAGGGTATTTATTTTGATATTTCATGATTTCTTGATTTTTGGTGATATTTAAACCATTAAATAAATAAGCATTATCTTTTTCTTTTATTGATAAAAAATACTGTAACATACTCATATTTAAAGTCTTACCGAATCTTCTTGGCCTTGTAAACAAGACAACTTTATCACTTAATGCTGATTCAATAAAATCACTCTTATCAACATAATAATAATCATGATCAATAAACTCTTTAAAATTTTCTGTTCCGGTACTAATTGTCTTCATCATATCACCCTTTCTCATATTTTATCTTAAATCAAACAACTTCACTGATCCAGCAGTTTTTCTCATAAAACGATATCCCATAACCCTTTACTTTCAAATATCCTTCATTCTTTATCCCTTCAAGATACCTTCTATCAAC
>BAHP02000217.1 GCA_000508865.1 Clostridiales bacterium VE202-01 | reverse complement strand
ATTATTTTCATTTTTTTACTTTTTTCTTCTTAACTTCTTGTTTTTTCTTTTCTTCCTCTATTTCCTTATCCTCGAATGGATTTTGGTATTCCTTCACACTCAATTTGTCCATCGCAATATCATGTCGTTCCTGTTCCCTTATATACTTTGCGACTGTTGCATCATTCAATCCTACTGTACTCACATAATATCCTTCTGCCCAGAAATGTCTATTCCCATATTTATATTTTAAATTCGCATGTCTATCGAAAATCATTAATGCTGATTTTCCTTTCAAATATCCCATGAACTTTGATACACTTTCCTTTGGTGGAATCATTACTAACATATGTACATGATCAGACATTAAGTGCCCTTCGATTATTTCCACTCCTTTATATCTGCATAGCGTCCTTAAAATTTCACCTATATCTTTTCTTAGTTGATTATAAATCACTTTTCGTCTATACTTGGGTGTGAAGACGATGTGATATTTACACATCCACTTTGTATGTGCCAATGAATTTGCTTTTTGAGCCATACTTCTATCACCTTTCCTTTCATATATGATAGCTTGAACAACTTTAATATATATCGGAAAGGTG
>BAHP02000218.1 GCA_000508865.1 Clostridiales bacterium VE202-01 | reverse complement strand
TTCTAATAATCTATCTTTATTTTTATAACTGTTTCAACATAAGATAAAAATGAGTTTTAAAACTCATTTTTACTGGCTTTAGTTTCGTTTTCAATTTTTTCTAAAAAGCTGTATTCTTCTCCAACATTAGTTACATTAAACTGTATGACACTCTTATTTAGCCAGTTCCACTTCCTAGCCATTTTTCCAATTATATTTCCTGCTTCTGCCATGCTCATACTGTTTATCGATACATACCCCGAATACTGGCGATGAACAAATTGATTATTTATCAAATACTTTTTAATATCTCGCCAAGCATTCTTATGACTTTTTGAAGGATAATATTTTTTTAGAAGATTATCATTTAAATCAAAGTTTATTGCTTTTCTACCATGGATACTCTCTTCAACTCGATAATATGATTCTAATGCATCTTCTCGATATTCAATCGTATTGCCTTCGTAACGAAAATACCACTTGTCTACTATTTTTAAAAACCATGCTGATTCCGGTAGATCCCATTGTGCAGTCATAAAAGTATTAAAATCTTTTTTACTGCCTAAGTACACGCTTTT
>BAHP02000219.1 GCA_000508865.1 Clostridiales bacterium VE202-01 | reverse complement strand
GATTTAAATATTAATTTAAATGATGTATTTGAAAATGATGGTTACTTTACATTTGTTGGTGACAGTACAGTAAATATAACACTTGAAAAAGATGAAACAGAAACAGTAATCTTTAAAGCAACAGTAAATGAAGGTACACCAGCAAGTGATGATAAAGGGTATTTGAATACAGTAACCTCAGAAGGAACAGCTACATATACTGATCCAGAAAGCGGTAATGATGTAACGATTGATAAAAACAAACAAAAAGATCTAGAACAAACAAGTACAGCTAATACACCAGTAATCGTTGTAAAAGATCCAACGATTACAAAGATAAGTGATCCAGAAAGTGGATCAACAGTAGCTAAAGGAGATAAGATCACATATACATTAACAATAGAAAATCCATATGATGTTGAAAGAGAAATAGTAGTAACAGATAATCTACCTGATCAAGTAAAAGCAGATGGAAAATATATGGTTAATGGAGTAGAACAAGATCAGGCTTGGAATGGCAGCTACGAAGGAACGATCAAAGCTAATGGAAAATTAGTAATTGAGATCCCAGTAGTA
>BAHP02000220.1 GCA_000508865.1 Clostridiales bacterium VE202-01 | reverse complement strand
AAAGGCGTGTACTTAGGCAGTAAAAAAGATTTTAATACTTTTATGACTGCACAATGGGATCTGCCAGAATCAGCATGGTTTTTAAAAATAGTAGACAAGTGGTATTTTCGTTATGAAGGCGATACGATCGAATATCGAGAAGATGCATTAGAATCATATTATCGAATTTGTATTTGATATGACTGTCAAAAAGAGCAGAAAAGCAATAAACTTTGATTTAAATGATAATCTTCTAAAAAAATATTATCCTTCAAAAAGTCATAAGAATGCATGGAAAGATATTAAAAAATATTTTGAAAGCAAAAATTTTATACACCATCAGTATTCTGGTTATGTTTCAAATGATTTTATTTCAATGGCTGATGTCGTAAATGTTGTTAAAAAATTGTCTGATCAATATATCTGGTTAAGTTTAGTAGCTATGGTATTTGATGTTACAATTGTTGGTGAGGAGTATGATCTTTTGCCAAGAATTAAGAACGAATCAATGATATTTAATAAAAATGAGTTTTGATAACTCATTTTTATATTAGGGAGGAGTAGTAA
>BAHP02000221.1 GCA_000508865.1 Clostridiales bacterium VE202-01 | reverse complement strand
ACTGGATCACATACATATGTATTTCCAGCTCTTGGATCAGACCAGTCATATACTTCTTTACTTTCTTCAACAGTAAAGCTGTCTTTATTTACTGAATCACTATTAATTGTCTTATCTAATTTAATTACTGTTTTAGAAACAGCTGGTCCCCAGTCATCACCAATAACATAGGCTTTTTGAGTTCCTGAAGCGTAAACTAACTCAGCATTAGTTTGATTTGATAACCATTGCCATGCATTTACACCATTTTCATCATAACATTCATTATTATCAAAATATGTCCATGACCAGTGTCCATCATATTGGTATGGATTTCCTTCTGCATCTGTAAATCTTCCTGTTGTATCATGTACATCTTCAAATGCTGATACGTGTACATTTGTTGCTCCTGCTGCTAATAATCTTTCGATCGTTGCTTCGCTGCATAATGTTGGATTTACTGTTCTATCATTTTTTGCATATGTAAACCAGATTGGCATATCTTTTATTGCTTCGATTTGTTCATCTGTTATATATTGATCCTGGTATGCTTCACAGATC
>BAHP02000222.1 GCA_000508865.1 Clostridiales bacterium VE202-01 | reverse complement strand
TCTTGACGCATGGCTCGCATACTTCCCTACTCGTAGTTCGGTTCGCGTCGCGGCTTCGGGTTGCGCTGCACGGATTTGCCTATGCAGCCCCTACCCCGCTTGCGCGGCTCTTTCCCATTCCCCGGCTTATGCCTTTCCACGCGTGTCCCCCACAGTTCTGTCATATCGCGGTACAGGAATCTCAACCTGTTGTCCATCGGCTACCGGCTCCCGCCCTCGCCTTAGGCCCCGACTTACCCAGAGCAGATCAGCTTTACTCTGGAAACCTTGGATATTCGGCCGGAAGGATTCCCACCTTCCTCTCGCTACTCATTCCGGCATTCTCTCTTCGATGCGGTCCACGGCTCCTTCCGGTGCCGCTTCCTCCCGCATCCAATGCTCCTCTACCGATGTACTGCGTACATCCCTGGGCTTCGGCAGTGTGTTTCAGCCCCGGACATTTTCGGCGCGGGACCTCTCGACTAGTGAGCTATTACGCACTCTTTGAATGCATGGCTGCTTCTGAGCCAACATCCTA
>BAHP02000223.1 GCA_000508865.1 Clostridiales bacterium VE202-01 | reverse complement strand
CTCTGGGACAAATCAAAAGATTTCTATCAAAGAGACTGCTCAAAAAGCTATTATGACTGTACAAACTACTATTTCGAGATTGAATACAATGATGATGATATTATTGATGAAAATGGTGAAATCATTGAAAAAGGCATGAGAAAACGCGGTCCAGAAAAAAACAAAAGACCCGACCCTATTATTGAATTGGGACTTTTGATGGATTCCAGTGGAATTCCCATGTCCTATGATATTTTTCCAGGCAATGAATCCGAAAAAACATCATTAAGACCTATACTGAAAAAAACAAAAGCTGATTTTGGTATAGAACGTACCATCGTTGTAGCAGACAGGGGACTGAATACATCAGATAATATATTTTATATTGCCGGCTTCAATAATGATGAAAATTCAAAAAGAGACGGATATGTTTATGGACAGTCTGTAAGAGGAGCAGACAAGGAATTTAAAAAGTGGGTACTTGATGAAAAAGGGTATAAAACAGATATTATTGATGAAAACAATAAAAAGATTG
>BAHP02000224.1 GCA_000508865.1 Clostridiales bacterium VE202-01 | reverse complement strand
CGCAAACGAAGCGAAAAAAAGTCTGGGATTCGGCGATCTGACCGCCCCTACGGTGATCGTCGCTGTCATCGGATTCGTAATCTTACTGGTCCTGAAGACAAGAAGCGTGCCAGGCGATATGATTCTGGCAATCGCCCTCACTACGCTGGTTGGCATCCCATTCGGCGTCACAAAGATGCCGGAGAGCCTGTTTACCATGCCTGCAAATATAGGCGGCCAGTTTTTACATGTTGACTTTCTGGGCGCATTAAACTTTGCCTATATTCCATTTTTGATCGCCTTATTCGTTCCGGACTTTTTCTCCACCTTTGGAACCGTTCTTGGCGTTGGGGCGAAGGCAGGATATCTGGATGAAGACGGCAATCTTCCGGGAATCGACAAATGCTTCAAGGTGGACGCTGTGGCTACCAGTTTGGCGCATTATTCGGCATGCCCAGCATGACGACCTATCTGGAATCTTCTGCTGGCGTGGAGCAGGCGGCAAGACCGGACTGACCGGTCGA
>BAHP02000225.1 GCA_000508865.1 Clostridiales bacterium VE202-01 | reverse complement strand
GCCAAATGAAGCATGGTGTACAGACATAACTTATATATACACACATGATGAAGGATTTGTATATCTAACCAGTATAATGGATTTATATTCAAGAAAAATAATAGCCTGGACATTAAGTAAAACACTGGAGGTGGATGAGGTATTAAAATGTCTGGAAACAGCAAAGAGCAGAAGAAAAACAGCCAATCCAGTAGTAATACAAAGTGACAGGGGAATACATTACACATCGAGGAGGTATCGAGAGCTGACAAGGGATATGGTGTGCAGCTATTCAAGAAAAGGTAATCCATGGGATAATGCATGTATAGAATCATATCACGCATTAATAAAAAGAGAGTGGCTAAACAGATTTAAGATAATGAATTATCATCAGGCATATCAGCTGGTGTTTGAATATTTAGAAGGATTCTATAATACAGTAAGAATCCACTCACATTGTGAATATTTATCACCAAATGAATATGAGAGCAAATACATGTTAGAGGAAACTAACTAATTTTC